>JALSHZ010000056.1 GCA_026981985.1 Gammaproteobacteria bacterium
CTGGCATGGGGGCAGCCGGGTTCAACGCGGTCGGGGGAGGCTTCGATCACTTCGGTGACGATGCCGTTATCGAAACTGCGCTGCCGCCGGGTGTAGCGGAATTTCACCGTTTCGCCAGGCAATGCACCGTCGATGAACAGCGCCTTGCCGTCGATGTGGGTCACGCCCCTGCCCTCGTGGGAGAGGGATTCGATTTGCGTGTCGAACTCGCCGGCGGGCAGCGGCTTGCGTCGTCTGGTGCGTTTGGCCATATCGGGATTGCTTAGCTGTTGGGAAATAGAGAGTTTGTTTCAACCCAAGTTTCGGGGTTCAAATGGGCAGAATTAGCGGTTCCCCCCTTCGCGAAGGGGGAAGCCGTCGAAGGAGGCAGTGATGTTTCCGCCAATGATGCCAACATTCATTCGGATGAACTCCGAAACTTGAGTTTCAAAAAAACGATGGTTGCCGGGCATGGCCGTTTCACCCCTCTCCCCAACCCTCTCCCCTCGAGGGGAGAGGGAGTCAATGCCCCAACCCTCTCCCGTCGGGAGCTGCGAGACTCGGAATTCAATCCTGTTTCCAGGCGTCGTTGAATTCGAGCAGTGCAGGTTTGTCGGAGGCGAGCAGCGTGTCGCGCACAAGCTGGCATTCCTGTGCATAGGCGTCCTGGGTCAGATGGCCACGGATCAGCTCGAAGCGCAGATAGACGAGGTAGGTGTTGAGCACGTCGGTTTCGCAGTAGTCGCGGATGGCGCGGATGTCACCTTCGAGGTAGGTGTCCCACACCTTGGCCCCGCTCATGCCCATTTTGCCGGGAAAGCCCAACAAGGTCGCTACTTCATCCAGCGGCGCCGAGGCGCGCATTTGATAACCGGCGAGCACGTCCATCAGATCCGTATGCCGCCACTGGAAGCGGTTGAGGTAGTTGTTGTAGCGAAAAGATTGATCGCTCTCGCCAATCTCCCAGTAACGCGGCGCGGCGATGCTGTGCAGCAGTGAGCGGTAGTGGATCACCGGCAGGTCGAAGCCGCTGCCATTCCAGGTCACCAGCGTCGGCGTGTAGCGGTCGAGGCCGTCGAAAAAGCGCTGGATCAGGTCCTGCTCGGGTGACGATTCATCGCCCAGCGACCACACCTTGCAGTGTTCGCCGTGGCGGAACACCACCGAAATGGCAACGATGCATTGCAGGTGATGGGCGAGAAACTCGCGCCCGGTCTTTTCCATGCGCAGCTTGAACATCGCCTGTGCCGCCGCCTCGTCATCGAGACCGTCGAGCCCATAGATGCGACGCCCGGCATCGACATCGGGCACGGTCTCTATATCGAATACCATGATGTTGTTGATGGTCATGCCGGAAACACCCCGGTTGAAATGTAGCGGTCGCCGCGGTCGCAGATGATGGAGACGATGGTCGCGCCGCTCACCTCCCCGGCAAGCCGCAGCGCCGCCGCCACCGCCCCGCCGGAGGAGACGCCGCAAAAAATGCCTTCGTCGGTGGCCAGCCGGCGCATCATCTGCTCGGCCTCGTCCTGACTCACGGTGAGGATGCGATCGACGATCGATGGATCGTAGATGGCTGGCAGATATTCCTCCGGCCAGCAGCGAATACCGGGAATGTTCGCCTCGTCATCCGGATGGACGCCGACGATCTCCACCGGCGAGGATTGCTCGCGCAGGAACTTCCCCGTGCCCATGATGGTGCCGGTGGTACCCATGGAGCTGACGAAATGCGTCACCTCGCCAGCGGTATCGCGCCAGATCTCGGGGCCGGTGGTCTCGTAGTGGGCGCGTGGATTGTCGGGGTTGGAGAACTGATCCAGCAGCTTGCCCTTGCCCTGGGCCTGCATCCGCTCGGCCAGATCTCTTGCGCCCTCCATGCCCTCGTCTTTGCTCACCAGGATCAGCTCGGCACCGTAGGCCGCCATGCTGGCGCGGCGTTCCATGCTCATGGTCTCGGGCATGATCAGAATCATGCGGTAGCCGAGCATCGCCGCGACCATCGCCAGCGCAATGCCGGTGTTGCCACTGGTGGCCTCGATCAAGGTGTCGCCGGGCTGGATCTCGCCGCGTTGCTGGGCGTGGTGAATCATGCTGTAGGCGGGCCGATCCTTCACCGAACCGGCCGGGTTCTGGCCTTCGAGTTTGACCAGCAGGGTGTTGCCAGTCTCCGCGCCAATGCGCTGCAAGCGCACCAGCGGGGTGTTGCCGATGAGGTTTTCCAGGGTGGGATATTGCATCATTGCGTTCTCAAAGACGTTCAAGTATCACGAATGCCACGGCGGTGTGGGCTTCGTCGGAAATGCTCAAGTGCAGCGCATCGATACCCAGCTCTGCGGCGATCCCCGCTGCCTTGCCGTGCAGCTTCAGCGCCGGCCTGCCCAGTGCATTGTGCGTCACCTCGAAATCGGTGAAGCGGATGCCCTGCCGGAAACCCAGCCCCAGCGCCTTGCTGGCGGCCTCCTTGGCGGCAAAACGCTTGGCCAGAAACGGGGCCTTGGCGGTCACGGTGGCAAAATCGTCCAGCTCCACACCGACAAGAATACGACGATGGAATCGTTCGGGGTGGTCTTCGTGCAAGCGCGCGATACGTTGCACATCGACCACATCGGTGCCGATACCGATAATCGCCATCAGTCTTGCAGCAGCGCCAGCATTTCGGCCACTGCCTCTGAAATGCCGACGAACAAGGCCCTGGCGATGATCGAATGGCCGATATTCAGCTCATTCAGACCCGGCAGCGCCTTGATGGCGGTGACGTTTTCATAGTCGAGACCGTGGCCCGCATTGACGGTCAGACCGAGACTGCCAGCGTACTCAGCGGCGTTGACCAGACGTTCAAGCTCCGCCGCGCGTTCACTGCCCTGAAGGTTCGCATAGGCTCCGGTGTGCAACTCGATCACCGGCGCGCCACAATCGGCCGCCGCTGCAATCTGCGCGGGATCTGGTTCGATGAAGATCGAAACGATGACACCCGTTGCCGCCAACTGCTGGCAGACCTTGGCGATCTGCGCCTGATTACCGATTACGTCCAGCCCGCCCTCAGTGGTCAGCTCCTCACGGCGCTCGGGTACCAGGCAGACATCTTCAGGCCGCACATCGAGCGCGATGCCGAGCATCTCATCGGTCGCCGCCATTTCCAGATTCATCTTGCTGCGAATCGTGCGCCGCAACTGGTGAACATCGGCATCCTGAATATGCCGGCGGTCTTCGCGTAAATGCAGGGTGATGCCATCGGCACCGGCGTCTTCGACCAGGCGGACGAATTCGACCAGATCGGGATAGGGCGTAAAACGCGCCTGCCTGATCGTCGCCGCATGATCGATATTCACGCCCAGTTTGATCCGTTCAGTCATTGTCGTTTTCTCTGCGATATTGTGTCAGCTGTTGCATCAGTTTCCGGCTCTGCAACGGTTTCGAGCCCAATAGCGGTTGCAACGCAGCGGTGGTGATGCTTCGGAATTCCCGCTGCATCTCCGCCGCGTCGAACTGCTCGCGCCGCAGCGCTTCGATCACGCCACGGCTCACCGCCAGTGCATCCCGGCCTGGCATTGTCACCGAAAACCCCTCGCCGGGAAGAAAATAGTAGCTCTCGGCATCGGCCAGCGGCGCGCCGGTGAGACAGTCCACTTCGAGATCAGCCAGGTAACCCAGCTCGCTCAGCAGTTGCCATTCGAAACGCCGCAAGGACGGCGCCAACGGCCCACCCGCAGCCAAGCGCTGGAGTGTTTGCCGATAAACATGGAACACCCCCGGCAACGGCAGCACATCCGGCAACAGACGCAACAGCACTTCGTTGCAATATAACCCACAGATACCCGCTTCTCCATCCAGCGCGATCATTTCCAGCGCCTCGAAGGATTGCAGGTTTTTCAACGCCCGCTGCCCGCGCCAGCGCAACAGCAGATATCGAAACGGTTGCAGCTGCGCAGCGCCCACGCTGCCGGGCCGACCCGAGACCCTGGCCACCAGCGACACGCGGCCATGATCGGCGGTGAAGACATCGACCAGGCGGCTGTTTTCGCGAAAGCGCCGGCTGTGGAGCAGGAAACCTGTGCTTTCGATTGTGCCGTTGCTCATGGTGTCAGGAGTTGTTCCAATTCAAGTTTCGGAGTTCAGATTTTCACGTCAACCAGTTCCCCCCGGGGAAGGGGAAAGCTGGAATGTAGCTCCGCCGCGGAGGAGCCACCAAGAGCCTCCCTTTCGCAAAGGGAGGTTTGGAGGGATTGGTGCTGCGGAGTTTTGGCCTAGTGAGGTGGTATAAATCCCCCTCAATCCCCCTTTGACAAAGGGGGAAGCCGTCAGGTGGCGATGTTCTTGCCAATGATCTCAATATTCCACCCGGATAGACTCCGAAACTTGAGTTCCAATACGGCTCGCTTACGCATCGCCTGGGCTGCCCCCTCCCCAACCCTCCCCCGCGCGGAGCGCGGGAGAGGGAGTTAGTCGCGGTCAAGGTTGAAACGCTCAAGCAAGCGTGGGTTGTCGGTCCAGCCTTCTTTGACCTTGACCCACAATTTGACATGCACCGGCACGCCGACGATCCCCGCAATGCGGCGTCTCGATTCCATGCCAACCTTTTTCAACATTTCTCCTTTTTTGCCGATGACAATACGTTTTTGCCCTTCACGTTCGACATGGATAGCGGCGGAAATGGTGACGCCTTTCGGCCCTTCCTCATAGGCTTCGATTTCCACCGCCAGCGCGTAGGGCAATTCCTGGGCCAGCGAATTCATCAGTTGTTCGCGAATCAGTTCGGCGGCGATAAAGCGCATGCTGCGATCGGTCATGTCGTCTTCATCGAACTCGAAGGACCGCTCGGGGATGAAATTTTTCAGTTTACCGAGAAAATAGTCGATATCGCGCTGGCGGAAAGCCGACATGGGGATGATTTCGGCGAAGGCATGGCGTTGCGACAGATCGGAAAGATACGGCAGCAATGTCTC
The DNA here is from genome assembly GCA_026981985.1 of Gammaproteobacteria bacterium. GTDB lineage: Bacteria > Pseudomonadota > Gammaproteobacteria > UWMA-0217 > UWMA-0217 > JALSHZ01. Next base: position 4,923 of record JALSHZ010000056.1, read on the forward strand.
TTTGTCCGCCACCCTGTCGACCTTGTTGACAACCAGAATCACGGGCACGGATACCTCGCGCAGATAATCAAGCACCCGCGCGTCCTCATCGGTCCAGTTCCCTGCCTCGACCATGAAAACAATTACGTCACCCTCGGCGAGGGTGCCAATCGCGGTTTTGTTGAGGCGGCGATTGAGCAGCTTCTTCGCGTTCAGATGAATACCCGGCGTATCGACGAAAACCAATTGGTAATTGCCGTCGGTGTGAATGCCAAGAATGCGATTGCGTGTCGTCTGGGGTTTTGGTGTCGTCGCCGCCAGATGCACGCCGAGCACATGGTTCATCAGCGTCGATTTACCGACATTGGGCCGGCCAACGATAACGACATGACCCGAGTGTGTTGTGGCGCGATTGTTCAAGACGACTGCTGCAGCACGATATCGAGCGCTTTGGCCGCGGCCGCCTGTTCGGCCTTGCGGCGGCTGCTGCCACTGGCGCGGGTGGTCACCTCGGGTTGTGACAGGCGGCATTCGGCGGTGAATACCTGCTTGTGCGCCTTGCCACTGATATCGAGTACGCGATATTCCGGCAATGGAAAGGAGCGCGACTGCAACCACTCCTGCAAGCGGCTTTTCGGGTCTTTCAGGGATTCGAGTTCCGGCAGATTTTCCAGCTCATCACGATAGACCGAAAGGACATAATCGCGCGTATAGTCCAGCCCCATGACCAGGTAGGTGGCACCGATAATCGCTTCGAAGGCGTCCTCCATGATCGATTCACGGCGAAATCCGCCACTTTTGAGTTCACCGGCGCCAAGCTTGAGATAATCCCCCAACTGATTGGCCCCGGCAATCCGCGACAGCGTCGAACCCCGGACAAGATGAGAGCGCAGACGGCTGAGGTCGCCCTCGTCAACATCAGGAAAACGTTCGAACAAATGGTTGGCAATAATCAGGCTCAGCACGCTGTCACCGAGAAATTCGAGGCGCTCGTTATTTTTTCGGCCAGCGCTACGATGGGTGATCGCCTTGGTGAACCAGTCCGACTCACGCACGCGATCATCGAGTAGCTGGAGCATGCGCGGTAACGCCATCAATAATATCCCCGGAGCATTTGCACAGCCACCAGCTATTCGACCTCGGCCTTGAACGTCAACAGGAAATCGACATTACCGAGAAACGGGCGGACGACTTCATACTCGATAGCAATACGACGCTCACCATCGACATTTTCGACCGTCAAATCTTGCTCGCTGATATCACTGATATTGTTCACATTGAGGCGCTTGGAGAGATTTCGCCATACCTCGCGGGAACTGGATTTCTTGTTGCCAAGCTCTTCCACCACCGTTTGCAGTTCCTTCTTGACCACGCCATATTCCAGATAGACAGGCACCAGCTTCAGTGCCGTCAACGCAGCCAAACCCAACAGGGAAAGAAAGATCAGCACGGTAAAAAGCCCGGCGCCCCGCTGGACATTCAATGACGATCTCGATCCTGATTCATTCATTTTCCAATCCTGACAATTTGCACGCGCATTTTTCACCGCACCCCATATTCCTCAATGAATGACGGTGCCGATACGCTCGAAATCAACCCGGTTCCGGGTAAAGTTCCAATGCATCCAGATGACCATTGCACGCCCAACCAGATTCTCCTCTGGGACGAAACCCCAGAAGCGGCTGTCGTTACTGTTGTCGCGATTGTCACCCATGACGAAATAATGTCCGTCGGGTACGACATATTCACCACCAGCGCTGCGTGTGCGTGACTTGTTGTTGAGCACCTTGTGCTCTACATCACCGAGTTTTTCGAGGTAGACCTCATCATGTTCACTGAAATACTCGTCCCTTGCTTCATAGGGGTGGAGGTATTGCTTCGGAATCACCTCGCCGTTGATGACAAGCCGCTTGTTGCGATAGGAAATATGGTCACCAGGCAAACCGATCACTCGCTTGATGTAATCGAGATCGGGGTTTCTGGGGTAACGAAATACCGCGACATCCCCGCGCTTCGGCTCCCCGACATCGATGATCTTGGTGTGTACGACCGGCAAACGGATTCCGTAGGCGTATTTATTGACGAGGATAAAGTCACCCACCATCAGCGTCGGGATCATCGAACCCGATGGAATTCTGAACGGCTCGACGATGAAGGACCGTAGTACCAGCACCACCAGCAGCACAGGAAAAAATGAACGCGCGTATTCGACATACCACGGCTCTGCTCTTTCTCCTTTCTCGTCGTCGCCGGCCTCGCGCCGCGGCCGCCAGTAGTATTTGTCGATGAGCCAGATGACACCGGTCAGCAACGTGCCGATGACCAGCACGAGTTCGAGATCAAAATGGATTGATTTGTTCAAATTGTTATTTCTCCGTTTTCAGCACGGCGAGAAAAGCTTCCTGAGGGATCTCAACCTTACCGACCATTTTCATGCGTTTTTTGCCGGCCTTCTGCTTTTCCAGCAACTTGCGCTTGCGCGACACATCCCCCCCGTAACACTTGGCTAACACATTCTTGCGCATCGCCTTGACGTTGGTGCGGGCAATAATGTGGTTGCCGATGGCCGCCTGAATGGCCACCTCGAACATCTGCCGCGGTATGATGTCACGCATTTTCTCCGTCAGCTCCCGGCCCCGGCTCTGCGCCACATCCTGGTGCAGGATGATCGACAGCGCATCCACCCGTTCCCCATTGATGAGGATATCGACCTTGACCAGCGGGGCAGCCTGGAAGCGAAGAAAACTGTAGTCGAACGATGCGTAGCCCCGGCTGACCGATTTCAAGCGATCGAAAAAATCGACGACCACTTCACTCATCGGCAGCTCGTAGCTCAATGACACCTGGTTTCCGGTATAGAGCATTTTGGTCTGCACACCGCGTTTTTCAATGCACAGTTTCATCACATCGCCCAGATATGCTTGCGGTACCAGAATATTGCCCTGGATGATTGGCTCGCGAATTTCGTTGACCTCGTTGACCGGCGGCAGCTCGGAGGGGTTGTGGATTTCGAGGATCTCGCCCTTGGTGGTTTCCACCTGGTACACGACCGTCGGCGCTGTGGTGATCAGATCGAGATCGTATTCACGCTCCAGCCGCTCCTGGATGATTTCCATATGCAGCATGCCGAGAAAGCCGCAGCGAAAGCCAAAACCCAGCGCTTGCGAGGTTTCCGGCTCATAGTGCAACGAGGCATCGTTGAGCTTGAGCTTGTTCAAGGCATCGCGCAGGCTCTCGTAGTCGTCCGAACTCACCGGATACAAGCCGGCAAAGACGCGGGGCTGGACTTCCTCGAAACCTTCCAGCGGCTCAGAGGCCGGATTGTTGGCATCGGTAAAAGTATCACCCACGCGCGCGGCGTCGATATCTTTGATGCCAGCAATCACAAATCCCACCGAACCAACCGGCAGCTCACCCTGATCCAGCGCCTTGGGGGTGAAGATGCCAACCTTGTCCACCTGGTGGATGATGCCGGTGGACATGGCCTGCAACTTCTGTTTTTTGCGCAGTGTGCCCTGCATCACGCGGACCAGCGAAACGACGCCCAGGTAGTTGTCGAACCAGGAGTCGATGATCAGCGCCTGTAGCGGCGCATCGGCATCCCCTTGTGGTGGCGGCACTCGCGCCACCAGTTGCTCCAGCAGATCATCGATACCCTGTCCGGTCTTGGCGCTGACATCCAGTGCATCGGTGGCGTCGATGCCGATAATATCCTCGATCTCTTGCTTGACGCGGTCCGGATCGGCCGCAGGCAGGTCGATCTTGTTCAGCACTGGAATCACCTCCAGTCCCATGTCGATGGCGGTGTAACAGTTGGCCACGCTCTGCGCCTCGACACCCTGGGAGGCATCGACCACCAGCAGCGCGCCTTCGCAGGCGGCCAGCGAACGCGAGACCTCATAGCTGAAATCGACATGCCCGGGGGTATCGATGAAGTTGAGCTGGTACACCTCGCCATCTTTCGCCTTGTAGTTCAGCGACACGCTTTGCGCCTTGATGGTGATGCCCCGCTCACGCTCCAGATCCATCGAATCGAGCACCTGCGCCGACATCTCGCGTTCAGACAGGCCGCCACACGTCTGGATCAGGCGATCAGACAGGGTGGACTTGCCATGGTCGATATGCGCAATAATCGAAAAATTGCGTATATTCTTGATATTAATGATTTTCTCCCAGAAACTGTTGTAGCTTTTCCGCGTCGAGAAAGTGCTTGCAGATCACCTCATCGCCATGACACAGCAGCGGCACATCGGCCGTGAAACGCTGGCACAAAGCCTTGTCCCGGTCGATATCGACATGCTCGACCCGATGCTGGCTGGCGGCGAGTAACTCCCGCAGCGAAAACGCCATATCGTCGCACAAATGGCAGCCTTCACGGTAATAAAGCGTCAACTGCAATGGCATCCGGCTATTTTGCTGGCAGTTTGAGCGGCAGGAACACCGGACCACCTGGCCGCTGCACCAACAACGGCAATGAACGCCCCGCAGGCAACTGCGGTACCAGGTCATGCAGCGCCTTGACACCGTCGACCTTGCGATTGTTGATCGAAATGATGACATCGCCGGCGCGCACGTCCGCATCGGCCGCAGCGCCACCACGCAGCACCTTCTCGACCAGTACGCCCGTGGAGATGTTCAAGGCTTCGCTGACCTCTTTCGACAGGGGTGCGACAATCACACCCAATCGCGCTACGCGCTTTTCGTCGACGCCACGCCGACGCGCCTCGACCTGCTCATCACCCGGCAGAGGCTCGATCATGATCTTCTGGCGCAACTCCTTGCCAGCTCGCAAGATGACAACCTCCGCTTCGGCACCAACACGGAAGCGGCCAACCATCGGCGGCAGGTCTGAGGAGTGTGAGATCGAATGGCCGTCGAAACTCAGGATCACGTCACCCACCTGAATCCCGCCCTTCTCGGCAGGGCTGTCGGCAATGACCTGTGCCACCAGCGCACCATGCGGACGATCGAGCCCGAACGATTCGGCCAGGTCCCCCGTGACTTCCTGAATGTAGACACCCAGCCAGCCACGCGACACTTTGCCGGTGGTTTTCAACTGCTGCGCCACATCCATCGCCACATCGATCGGAATCGCAAACGACAAGCCCATGAAACCGCCGGTGCGGCTGTAGATCTGTGAATTGACACCCACCACCTCACCAGCAAGATTGAACAGCGGCCCACCGGAATTACCGGGATTGATGGCGACATCCGTCTGAATGAACGGCACGTACTGCTCGGACGGCAAAGCCCGTCCCTTGGCGCTGACGATACCCGCCGTGGCGGAGTGCTCGAAACCGAACGGAGAGCCAATCGCCAGCACCCACTCCCCTACCTTGAGCTTTTCCGACGAACCCAGCTTGAGCGTCGGGAGATTGTCGGCATCGATCTTCAACAGCGCCACATCCGTGCGCGGATCACTGCCAATCAGCTTCGCCTTGTACTCCTGCCGATTGCTGAAGCGCACGATAATCTCGGACGCGTTCTTGACGACATGGTGATTGGTGAGAATATAACCATCCGGCGAGATTACGAACCCGGAACCGAGAGAGTTGGCCTCCTCCCCATCATCGGGCATCGGCGGTGCCTCTTCACCACGATGACGTTCGAGGAATTTTTTCAGGAAGTCGCCCAGCTCCTCATCGCCGGGAACCTGTGACTGGCCACCCAGTGCCGACGCCCCTGCACGCGGCACTGTACTGACATTCACCACCGCAGGACTGTTCTTCTCGATCAACTCGGTAAACGACGGTAGCGAACCCGACAGTGCATATGCAGTACTGCCGATGCCCGATACGAACACAGCGCACAGCAAAACCGTGGCAAACAGGCGTAGATACATCAATCGATTACTCCCGGAAAAGACTATAGACGCGCATGAAGGCGCCGATTATCGGCGATTGCGCAGGCAAAAGCACGTTTTTGGAGGAAGCACCATGGCCATGAGCGCCATGATGCTGCCGCTCGGCTCTGGCGGAACGGCGCTGGGTGGTTACACGCGGGATTCAACCGTGTAACTGCTCAGCTCACCACTGAAACACGCCATCTCTGCGTTGGGAAATGGTCATTTACCCATCATGTAAACTCACATTTCCCGCCTTGATCTGGCGCGTTTCAGCGGCAATCTGAGCAGTTACGGTTCTATTTTTCTACCTACTGAATAGTTACTCAACCGGTTTTTTCAGTAGGTTAACTATCGACGGACAACAACACCGGCTGGTATCTGGCGTCGTTTTCCAGTTTGCTACCCTTGTACCGCACAAACACAAAGCCGGCGGCAAACCCCAGCAGGGATGCAGCAATGACCAGCCCTTCGCTTCCGGGGGCGATCCACTGCATCAGTAAGCCACCGATTATCATGCCGAGCAGAGGGATCATGTAAACCAGAAATGCAGCGCGAACCAGTCCGCCCTCGGACAGCCCCAGCGTGACCTGTTGCCCTACCCGCGCGCCAACAGCGTTGCTGACACGCAGCACGGTTGCATCACGTTCAAACAGCGAAGCCAGTGATGAGGTGCCACAGCCTTCGGCCGACGCACAGGAGCCGCAGGCGCTCTTCTGCCGGGTTTCCACCCAGGCAAAACGCCCTTCGGTTCTGACAACTGTTCCCGGCTCCTTGATCATGGCGCTAGTTTGAGTCCTGCATGAATGGCGGTAATGGTGGTGTCCGGCACTTCACCGATCACAGCGAGTACAAAGCCTTGTTTGATGCTCATCAATGTATTCAACGCGCCGGAGTGCTCTCTGGACGCATGATAACGCTCTCCATTCAGCGGTTGCTTGATGAAAACCGATATCGCCGCAACGCCGTCATCGAGCACAATGTGACGTACAGCCGACCTGCTTCCGGCAACGACCCGCGTCTTGTCCTGCTTCACCTCGAAACCGGGTGGCAACCAGCCAAGTTGCCAGCGCGGCAGCAAATCGAGCGTATTGTCAGCGGGTTCGCCAGCACCCCCCGCTGCATCAGGCAGCCAGTCATATTCCGCAGTACTGAAGTGTATGTCGGGTGTCTTTTCCGGTAATTCAAGGCGATTGAAGATCAACTGCTCTTTGGGCTGGCCCGCCTTGTCCACGACCTGCGACTTCAGTAACAGCCCGGTTTCCGCCTCGAGACAAAGCCGATAACCGAAACGGTGACTATCACGCGGCACGATCGAAACAACCTGGCAGGTATATCCGGCAATGTCCTCGACACCATCGAGATAGTAGTCGTAGTAATCGCTTTGCGTACTGAACTGCCGGTCGAACACATCGGCGGCAGAACGTTCCGTGGCCGACTTTTCGACCAACAGCAACTCCTTGTCGGGAATCACGCTGATCAGACTGTGATCATCCCGATAAACCTTCCTCAGCTCGCCGGCAATCGTCGACAGGTACTCTCGCTCACCTTGCTTATCGAAGCCGTGGACGATCTGCATGGTCCACGACTTGTCGCCATTCACGAACGTAAAGGTGCCGGTGTAATTGAGAGACTGAGACGCAGATGCCATCTTCTCCAACAACCGGCTAACAGCTTCGCGGTCATCGGCAACAGCAGAATAAGATTGTGTTGCCACCAACAATAGCAGCAACACCAAGAGAACTCTCGACATCAGGGCTCTTCGTCCACCGGAATATCAAAACCCATGATTCTCGCGCGCGGCAACATCGTGCGCCGCGCTGCATGCTCGGCATGCGTTGCAAGATAGCCTCCCAACAGACGCGCATTGGCACTACCCTGCATGGCAGGAGGAATCGGCTTGACCGCCTGAGGCGCAATGGACGGAGAACTGACCGGTTTGGCAAGATCGGACGGCGGCATGGACGCCACGGTACCCGCGACAGTGTTATCGTGAAGCGGCTTGATGTCCGTGACATCCGCCACGGGCTGCGGCGCCAACGGCTGCTCGACGCCGGACAGAGAGTGGATGGATTTGAGCACTGTCAGGGAGATCAGCGCTACCGAGGCTGCGATCGCACCACCAGCCAGCACTTTCAACCACGACACGCCACGACGGCTATCGTCAGTCGCCGATACCTCTGTTTCCATGCCAAGATCCCACTGCTCCTCTTCGGGAAGCGCGGCGATTTCGGCCATCACGCGATCGCTGAACGATTGATCCAGCGCAACAGCAGGCTCGTCCCGAATGGCCGAGCCGATCAGCTGATAGTGCTTCAGCCGACTGCGCAACGCCTCGGATTTCAGCACCTCATCGGTCATCCGGCGTGTTTCGAACCCGCCCAACTCGTCATCGGCCCAAGCCGACAACCGTTCTTGATATGAATTGCCCATTCTTCCGTTGAAACCCTGTTTGTAGCTAGCTGTATACTATTGGGCAGTCCCGTTCCCAATTAGTTCAATAGCGGGGCCAGCACCTTGCCGATGGCTTCCCGCGCCCTGAATATCCGCGACCTCACGGTTCCGATCGGGCAGTCCATCGCCTCGGCAATCGCTTCGTAGGTCAATCCTTCGAGCTCACGCAGCGTGATTGCAATTTTCAGATCTTCCGGCAAGTGCTTGATGGCCGAACTGACCGTCAACTTGATCTCTTCTGATAGTAGCATGCTCTCTGGGGTCGCAGTGTCCTTAAGCTCATGATAATCAGCATATTGTTCAGCATCTTGCACATCGATAGCCGAATCAGGCTGGCGTCGCCCTTCGGCCACCAGATGGTTCTTGGCAGTATTGATCGCGATCCGATACAGCCAGGTATAGAACGCACTATCGCCACGAAACGTCGCCAACCCCTTGTAGGCTTTGACGAATGCCTCCTGCGACACGTCCAGCGCCTGGTGGGGGTCCTTCACATAACGACTGACCAGGGTGATGATTTTGCTCTGATACTTACCGACCAGTATGTCGAACGCCTGTCTCTCTCCTGCCTTGACACGTTTGATGAGTTCTTCATCGGAACTTCTCGCCGTGTTTTCATGACCCTTGCTCACAAGACACCTCTGAATTATGTAATTATTGTTATGGCTGACAGCAGGCCAAGGCCCACCCGCCGCGCGCAACATCTAGGCTGCGCACCTGGTGCTTCATGCAATCTAGTTTTTTTATCTCCTGAGATCCCGATTCGGGCTTTCACCCTCGGAACACCGACAAGTATGCCAAAATACCCGACGAAATGAACCTCCCGAAACAAGCACAACTTGAATTCAGTCACGACGTACTCGTCATTGGTAGTGGTGCGGCAGGCCTGAGCCTGGCGCTGCACCTGGCCAGCAGCCTGCGTGTGGCGGTACTTAGCAAAGTGAAAATCACCGACGGAAGTACTTTCTACGCCCAAGGCGGCATTTCGGCAGTGATGGCCGATGACGACTCGGTGGCGTCCCATATTGCGGATACGATGAACGCCGGTGCTGGTCTGTGTGACGAGCAAGCAGTACGTTTTACCGTCGAGCACGGCCGGGCAGCCATTGAATGGCTACTCGATCTCGGCGTGCCGTTCACAACAGAAAAGAGCAGCGACGGTCACCATGAACTGCATCTGACCCGTGAGGGTGGCCATAGCCATCGCCGTGTCGTACATGCCGAAGATGCTACCGGCAGCGCGCTGGAGAACACGTTGGTGCAGCAGGCACGTGATCACGTCAATATCGAGCTGTTTGAACATCATCTGGCGGTGGATCTTATCCGCAAGGATGGGCGCTGCACCGGTGCCTATGTACTCGACCGCGATCGCAGCCGCGTCGATGTGTTCCGTGCGCGCTTCGTTGTGCTGGCCACCGGGGGGGCAAGCAAGGCTTACCTGTATACCAGCAACCCGGACGGCTCTACCGGCGATGGCATTGCCATGGCCTGGCGCGCCGGCTGCCGGGTTGCCGACATGGAGTTCATGCAGTTTCACCCCACCTGCCTCTATCATCCGGAGGCAAAGTCCTTTCTGATCACCGAGGCGGTGCGAGGAGAAGGTGGCTACCTGCGCCTGCCCGACGGCGAGCGCTTCATGGCGCGTTTCGACGAACGCAAGGAACTGGCGCCACGCGACATCGTCGCCCGCGCCATCGACCACGAGATGAAGCGCCTGGGTATCGACAACGTGTTTCTCGATATCACTCACAAGCCAGCCGACTTCATCATCCAGCACTTCCCTACCGTCTATGCCCGCTGCCTGAAATACGGCTTCGACATGACGCGTGACTGGCTCCCGGTGGTGCCGGCCTCACACTACACCTGCGGCGGCATCATCACCGATTTGCATGCGCGCACCGATGTAAAACAGCTCTATGCCGTTGGCGAAGTCGCCTGCACCGGGCTGCACGGCGCCAACCGCATGGCCAGCAATTCACTGCTGGAGTGCCTGGTGTTTGCCCGAGCCGCAGCCGAGGACATCATGGCGCAGCTCGACGCAACGCCCGCACCGCCTCCGGTCGCTGCCTGGGATGAGAGTCAGGTCAGCGACTCCGACGAACACATCGTCGTCACGCATAACTGGGACGAACTGCGCCGCTTCATGTGGGACTATGTCGGCATCGTCCGTACCAGCAAACGGCTGGAGCGGGCCAAGAGCCGGGCCGACCTGCTCAACCGGGAAATCTTCGAGTACTACGCCAACTTCAAGATCACCGCCGACCTGATCGAACTGCGCAACCTCGCGCTGGTGGCCGAGCTGATCATCGAGGCAGCCATGACCCGCAAAGAGAGCCGCGGCCTGCACTTCATTCGCGACTATCCCGACCTCGACCCAGCCCTGAGCGGCCACCACACGATTCTCACCCCTGCCGAGCAACCCCGACTGCTGACACTGACCGAAGCGCTGTCCCACCGTGCGGCTTTTTGACGAGCATCGAAGCGCATGACAGACTTCGCCACCCTCTTCCAATTCGACGGCGCCATTTGCGAATGACCATTCATATCAAGACCCCCGAGGAAATCGAAAAGATGCGCGCCGCTGGCCGCGCCGCCGCCGAAGTGCTGGAGATGATAGAACCACGCGTCACGGCAGGCATGACAACCAACGAAATAGACCGCATCTGCCACGATTTCATGGTCAACGAACAGAAAGTGATTCCTGCTCCCCTGAACTATCATGGCTTCCCCAAATCGATCTGCACCTCGGTCAACCACCAGATCTGCCACGGCATTCCGAGTGACAAGAAGCTCAAGCACGGCGACATCATCAATATCGACGTAACCGTCATCAAGGACGGTTACCACGGCGATACCAGCCTGATGATCTGCGTCGGCAAACCCTCCATCATCGCCAAACGCCTGACCGAAACTGCCCGCGAAGCCATGATCGAAGGCATCAAGCAGGTCAAACCCGGCGCTACGCTGGGCGACATCGGCCATGCGATTCAGAAATACACCGAGGCGCGGCGTTTCTCCATCGTGCGGGAATACTGTGGCCACGGCATCGGCAAAGGTTTCCACGAGGCGCCGCAGGTACTGCATTACGGCAAGCCCGGCGAAGGCGAAGTGCTGAAACCCGGTATGACCTTCACCATTGAGCCCATGGTCAATGTCGGCAAACGCCACTCCAAGGTGCTACCCGACGGCTGGACCGTCGTCACCAAGGACCACAGCCTGTCGGCGCAGTGGGAACACACCATCCTCGTCACCGACGATGGTTACGAGGTACTGACACTGCGTCAGGGCGAAGTCATCGAATAGGAATCCCGCATGACCCTGCCCACAAGCTGCCGCCTGCCCGAGCCAACGCTCGACCTCGCCCCCTGGCTGCACCAGCTGGCGCAGCTCGACACCGATCCCGCCCCCTATCGCAAACTGCTGGCCGAACTCAAGGAACTGACCTTCCAGGGTTTCGATCAGGGCGACTACATCGACGACCTCCTCAAGGACAGCAGCCGCGCCATCGATGCCCTGCTGACCCACAGCTGGAACTGCTTCGGCTTTGGCGACAAACCCGGGCTGGCGTTGCTGGCGGTCGGGGGGTATGGGCGGCGCGAGCTGCACCCCGCCTCTGACATCGATATTCTCATACTGCTGGACAACCCGGACGATGCTGACTGCGGCGAACAACTCTCGGCATACATCACTTTTCTCTGGGATACTGGACTCGACATAGGCCAAAGCGTACGCAGCATCGATGCGTGTTTCGACGAGGGCAAGAAGGATGTCACGATTGCCACCAACCTGTTTGAATCACGCCTGATCACAGGTTCGGAAGCACTCGATCAGCAACTCCATGAAATGATGGCCCGCAGGGATTTCTGGCCCAGCCCGGCGTTCTTCTCCGCCAAGCTCAAGGAGCTGCAACAGCGTCATCACCGCTTTGGCGACTCCTCCTACCGTCTGGAACCTAACCTCAAGGAAAACCCTGGTGGCCTGCGCGATCTGCACACACTGGCCTGGATCACCAAGCGTCATTTCGGCGTCTCGGCGCTAAGAGAGCTGATCGGCCACCAGTTCACCAACGATGAGGAGTACAACACCCTCTGTGGCTCGCGTGATTTTCTCTGGCAAGTGCGTTTTGGCCTGCACCGGCTCGGTCGGCGCAAGGACGACCGGGTGCTGCTCGATCTGCAACGCCCCCTGGCCCGACTGCTCGGCTATGACGCCGACAACGAGATTCAGGCGGTCGAGGAGATGATGCAGGACTACTACCGCGCGGTGACGAATATCGCCCGCGTCTCGGAGATGCTGTTACAGCACTTCGAAGAAGAAATCCTCATGGCCGACGAACCAGCGCAGATCATCGTATTGAACGAGCGCTTCCAACTTCGCAACGGATTTCTGGAAATTCGTCATCCAGATGTCTTCGCACAACACCCACCTGCGCTGCTGGAGCTTTTCTTGCAGCTACAGCGTCACCCGGAAGCACGCGGCATTCGCGCGACCACCATCCGCGCTATCCGCTACAGCATCCCGCTGATCGATGAAGACTTCCGCAACGATCCGGACTGCCACCAACTGTTCCTGGAATTGCTGCGACGTCCGCGCGGCATCTACCACGACTTTCGGCGGATGAACAACTACGGCATCCTCGCCGCTTATATCCCCGCTTTCGCCGACATCGTTGGTCGCATGCAGTTCGATATGTTCCACATCTACACGGTGGACGAACACACACTGATGGTGCTTCGCTTCGTACGTCGCCTCAGCACTGCGGATCACGCCGACGAAGCCCCCGAGGCCAGCGAACTTTTCAACACGCTGCGCAAGCCTAAACTGCTCTATCTCGCCGCGCTGTTTCACGACATCGGCAAAGGGCGTGGTGGCGACCATTCAGAACTTGGCGCTGTCGATGCCGAAGCATTCTGCCAACAACACGGGCTCGAAGCACGTGATACCGAACTGGTTGCCTGGCTGGTGAAAAGCCACCTCAAAATGTCCATGGTCGCCCAGCGCAAGGACATCACCGACCCGGACGTCATCGAAGCCTTCGCCCGCGATGTCGAAAGCGTTGAGCGCCTGACCTACCTCTATCTGCTGACGATCAGCGATATTCGTGGCACCAACCTGGAACTGTGGAATGGCTGGAAGGCCAGCCTGCTGTCATCACTCTACCACCGCACCCGGCGCTGGCTGGAATCGACCACCACCAGCGCCCCCTCCGAAAGCCAGGTCACGCTCACACTCGATGCCCGCAAGCTTGCCCATGGCATGCTGCGGCGCGACGGCTGGAGCGAGCAACAAATCGACAGCATCTGGAAAAACCTCCACGATGAGTACTTTCAGCGTCACGATGCCGACATCATCCACTGGCAAACGCAGCTCTTGCTGCAACGCGGTGACAAGCTTCCCCTGGTGGACACCAAGCCTGAAACCGCACACGGCACCAGTGATGTCACCATCTATACAAAGGTCGACCCTGCCCTGTTCAGCGTCATCACAGCCATTCTCGAACAGTTTGGCCTGAACATCGTCGATGCCCACATCTACACCACCCGTGACGGGATGGCGCTTGATACCTTCAGCGTTCTTGATGACAGTGGCAATGCCTGCGACGACCCCTATCGCCTCGAACAACTGCAAGAACGCCTGGAAAAAGCAGTAGCAGACCCCGCCAAAAACTTCAAACCCACCCCGATCCAACTTACGCGGCGCCACAAGTCTTTCGACGTGCCAACAACCATCCGCTTCGAAAACGTCCCCAACAAGCCCTATACAATTCTCGAAGTCTCAACCCTCGACCAGCGCGGACTCCTCGCCAACATTGCGGCAGCGCTATACAAGACCGGCACGCGGACGCGCATGGCCAAGATCTCAACGATTGGAGAACGCGCAGAGGACGTGCTTTACGTTACCACTTCGGAACAAACGCAACTTGGCGACAACGAACAGACTGCCCTGGAACAAGCATTGGAAACAGCAATCGATGGGGGGTAATCATCTGCCCCCTGACAATGATATTCTCGCACCCCACGATAACCATGGCTATCGTGACCAATAACCCGGCGAACAACAGCAAACACATCTACGCCCTGTTGCTTCGCACCAAAATCTAGATTCCGAGATACAATATGCTACATATTGCCCTCGTGGGCCCAATCACCTCGGACAGCATCGAGCTGATACGAAATTCTGATCATGTCGATCTTCCGCCTGGTCACGGCGGCGCACCATTACTGGGTACTTTGATCAGCGCGCTGCTGGAAAGAGGGCACCGCGTGTCCGTCATCACCACGTCAACGGAAATACGGCCTGGCGACATAGAAAAACACGTATTTGGCGAAAACAACGAACTCCATGTCTACTATATCGGATGGCGCCACAACGCGTTCCGACGAAAAAATGGTTTCATTGGTCGCGGCGCCGATTTTTTTTCAGTGGAACGCAAGGGGATGGAAAGCGCGATAAAAGCAGCATCGCCGGACATCATTCATGCTCATTGGAGTTATGAGTTTTGCCTGTCGGCCCTGGCTACCGGCATCCCCCACTTGATCACCTGCCACGACGACCCTGGCGCAATAATAAAACACGACAAGACACTGTATCGCCTGGCCCGCTACTACATGGCCAGACAATGCCTCTCACGTGCAAGACACATCACTGCTGTCTCCCCATCACTCAGCGAGCGGATTGCCCGATACACAAAAAGGCCGATTACTACCGTTCAGAACCCTCTGCCAGAATGGATAGACAAGCTTTCACATGACAAACGAACCGACAATGAAATCATAACTAAAACAAAGATAGTCATGGTGGCCAACGGCTGGGGGCGACTGAAAAACACGAAGGTCGGGTTCCTGGCATTCTCTCGTTATCGGGAACGACACCCGTCTGCCACACTACACGTCTATGGAACTGGATATGGGGAGAATGATGATGCTGCACAGTGGCTGAAAAGCCATGATATTGAGAACGGCGTAGAACTTCACGGGCGAATCCCTCACCGCGAACTCTTGAACGAGCTCCAAGACGCGGATTTGATGATTCATCCCGCTTTGGAAGAAAGCTGCCCTATGGGGATCGCCGAAGCCATGAGATTAGGTATCCCCATCATCGGAGGTAAGGAAAGCGGTGGAGTCCCATTCGTCGTTGGCAATGGAGGAATCCTGGTCGATGTAACCAGCGTGGATGATATTTTCGGTGCATTGGAGACAGTACTCGGAGATATCGAGTTGTATCGATCCCTTTCCAACAACGCCCGTACACGCGCATCAACGGTTTTTTGTACATCGACCGTGGCAGAGCTGTATGAGAAGGAGTACCGCAAAGTGCTGTCCCAATAAAGGCCAGGAAGTGCCTCACACCTGCAAAACAGTATCTCTACCTCACTCCCGCAATCGCCTCCCGTCAACACTGTGAACACAGCAATGCCTGATAGTGACGGTACAGAACGATCAGCAAAGCCGCCCAAAGACCACAAGCCAGCAGTATTACCCAGTTCAGGCTCAGTACATCGCGCGCCAACGTGGTCCATTGCGTCAGCAGCAAAATGATCACCGCACCAATCACCTTGAAGCTGCGGTAGCCGAACATATCGATCCAGGCCTTGGCCTGGTACATCACCACTTTGTCGACCGGTATATAGAGTAATTCACGAGCCGATCGTGTAATGGAGTAGGATAGACCCCGATCACCGATCTTCATCACAGCTGCTGCCAGAAAACCACCTTGCAGCATGAAGCCCATTGTCGATGCCGCCAGTATCACAGGCTGCACCAGCAACCCCGCCAGTACACCCAACCGGCAGGGCGCAATGCCATTAAGTTAAGCCCCAAGTCATTGATTTACATGGCCCGTTTATAACAAAGATAGAATGGCTGCCGCCCCGTAGCCCGCTTTTTTCGGACGAAGCACCTGTCAGGGCGTATTGCCGT
>JALSHZ010000057.1 GCA_026981985.1 Gammaproteobacteria bacterium
TTACCTGATAAAACTGACTTATGGGTATAGGCTTGATCTTTTCGTGCGGGTTGTGACTGGATCCGCTATTAAAAATATTGATTTGTATTGGTTATGAGAGGGGGATTGAGGGGGATTTATACCACCTTACCAGACCAAAACTCCGCAGCACCAATCCCTCCAAACCTCCCTTTGCGAAAGGGAGGCTTTTGGTGGCGCCTCCGCGACCGAGCTACATTCCGGCTTCCACCTTTCCCGGGGAATTGGCTGATAGGCAAATCTGAACTCCGAAACTTGAGTAGTCAAATACTACCCTTATGTATCTTTGCCTGCTAATCGAAACGACTCCCGGCACTGAACACCTAGCCATTGCCTACCTCGCCCCTGGTAGTAACATCTGACTACCAAATACATGGGGCATATTCATCAGATGGCCATTTCAACATCAATCAAACTCCCTGAACCCTTGAA
This sequence comes from Gammaproteobacteria bacterium, assembly GCA_026981985.1. Taxonomy (GTDB): domain Bacteria; phylum Pseudomonadota; class Gammaproteobacteria; order UWMA-0217; family UWMA-0217; genus JALSHZ01. The sequence goes on from JALSHZ010000057.1 coordinate 451, forward strand.
AAAGCGTATTCAGCACCTCGCTGAAATCAGTGGGCGGTCAGCACATGCAGTCATGCTGGAGGCACTCGAGCGCGAGGTTGCGCGAGAGGAAAAACTCGCCGCATTCGTTGCAGAGGCGCTTGAGTCGGACGCCAATATCGACGCCGGCGCAGATGTTTATTGCGCCGAGGACGTGCATACATGGATAAGGCGTCTGGCCAGTAAAGAGCAAGCCGGACGACCTGAACCTTCGCGCAAATAGTCTATTCAAAGAACGCTCTCACGACTCTGGGTTACACCTTTTGCACACACCACGATGAATCGCCAGTGATATGCGAAAATAGCCGCGACTCCAACACTGGCCAACCTTCATGCCCACTCCCACTGACTGGCTCAAATACGATCGTGACCACATCTGGCACCCCTATGCCGCAGTGCATTCAGATGCACCATTGTGGGCCGTGGTCGGCGCGGAGGGGGCTGAGATCGAGCTTGCTGATGGGCGCCGGCTGATCGATGGCATGGCGTCTTGGTGGTCGGTGATCCATGGCTACCGTCACCCGGTGCTGGACAAGGCGCTGAAGGCGCAGGTGGATCGTTTTGCCCATGTCATGTTCGGCGGCCTGACACACGAGCCGGCTGTTCGGCTGGCGCAACGCCTGCTGCAAATCGTGCCCGATTCACTGCACCATGCCTTCTTCGCCGATTCTGGCTCGGTCGCGGTGGAAGTGGCGCTGAAGATGGCGATTCAATGCTGGGATGGCAGAGGCCAACCCCAGCGCAAGGCTTTTCTGACGATTCGCAACGGCTACCACGGCGACACCTTCGGCGCCATGTCGGTCTGTGATCCGGAAAATGGCATGCACACACTGTTCCAGGGATTCTTGCCAAGCCAGTACTTTGCGCCGGCACCACCACTACGCAATGAGCCGGATGACGGCTCGGCGCTTGAGGCCTTTGAACAACAGCTGCAACGCCATGGAGATGAGATCGCAGCGGTGATCCTTGAACCGATCGTGCAGGGTGCAGGCGGCATGCGCATCTATCGTCCTGAATACCTGCGTGAAGTTGCGGCACTATGCCGACGCTATGACACGTTGCTGATTCTCGATGAGATCGCCACCGGCTTCGGTCGCACGGGCGAGCTGTTCGGCTGCCACCACGCGGATGTCGAGCCGGACATCATGTGCGTTGGCAAGGCATTGACCGGCGGTTACATGACGCTGGCGGCAACGCTGGTCAGCGATGAGGTCGCCACCGACATCTGCCGTAGCGATGCCGGGGCGCTGATGCACGGACCAACATTCATGGCCAACCCGCTCGCCTGTAGTGTTGCCCTGGCCAGCATCGATCTGCTGCTGGCACAGGACTGGCAGGCTCGGGTACAGACAATGGAACAGCAGATCAGCCACGGCCTAGCCCCTTGCCGCGACCTGCCCATCGTGCGCGATGTGCGGGTGATCGGCAGCATTGGCGTGGTCGAACTGACCACCAATGAACTTCCCCCCGGCTTGCAGGAATCTCTGGTCGCGGCTGGCGTCTGGATCAGACCATTTCGCAACCTCGTTTACATCATGCCGCCGTATGTGATCCGGGATGAGCAACTGCCCGTATTGACTGGCGCCATCTTTGCAGTACTTTCGAACTTGCAATCCACAAGAGGAGACAACCCACCATGACAAAAATGACCACCCTGCTCGCCCTGCTGACCCTTATCGTCACCCTCCCCCTGCATGCAGCCGGTGACATCGGCGTCGGCATTACCGCTGACATGCCGCGTGTCGAATTCAAGATCAACGGCAAGACACATGTCATCGAACGCAATCAGAACACCCGGGCGATCATCGATCCCCGCTTTGCCCGCACCTCACGCCCCTGCCCACCTTTCTGCATTCAGCCAATGACACTCGCACCCGGCGTCGAGACCATCGGCGAACTGGAAGTGATCGACTACCTGCAACGCATGAGCAAAGGCGAAAACATCCTCGTCATCGATTCGCGCACCCCCGACTGGGTCAAGCACGGCACCATCCCCGGCGCAACAAACATCCCCTGGACCGGCATCAACCCGAAGCAGGGTGCAACAACAGAAGGTATCGTGAAAATCCTGACCAGCAAATTCGGCGTCAAACTGGCAGAAGGCAAGGACAGCTTCGACGTGGATGAAGCCATCGTCGCTGGCGACACGAGCAAGGTTTTCGACTTCAGTAATGCCAAAACACTCGTATTGTTTTGTAACGGCATGTGGTGTGGCCAATCGCCCAACAACATCATGAATCTGCTGAAATTCGGCTACCCACCCGAAAAACTCAAGTGGTATCGCGGCGGCATGCAGGACTGGGCGGTTCTGGGGCTATCGACCGAGTCGAAATAAACACCACCGCTCGGCAGGGACGCTGACACCATAATGCCGGCGTCAGCACCCTGGCATACGCTTACGTATATACAAATACATACGCCTATTACATAGCCATGATAGCAACTCAAGTTTCGGAGTTCAGATTTTCCCATCAGCCAGTTCTCCGGGAAAGGTGGAAGCTGGAATGTGGCTCTGTCGCGGAGGAGCCACCAAAGCCTCCCTTTTGCAAAGGGAGGTTTGGAGGGATTGGTGCTGCGGAGTTTTGGTCTGGTGAGGTGGTATGAATCCCCCTCAATCCCCCTCTCATAACCAATACAAATCAATATTTTTAATAGCGGATCCAGTCACAACCCGCACGAAAAGATCAAGCCTATACCCATAAGTCAGTTTTATCAGGTAAAGCCAGCTCCGTTCGCGCCAGTTATCGTCTGATGGGACCTGTCAGAGCTTCCGGATGAGCGTTCATGGGGTCAACCAAACCTCTCGCATGGGAAGTCCGTCTAGCGGCTTCAGAATCAACTTCATCGGGCAAGTAA
>JALSHZ010000058.1 GCA_026981985.1 Gammaproteobacteria bacterium
AATTGCATCATAAGTAGATTTAAATCAGGGTTGTCAGTGCCATTGCTTGTTCCTCTAGCTGGTTAATGTTTTGATGGATTATACCATATAAATCATTGTGTTAGTGCTTAACTTAATGGCATTGCGCTCATGCGGGCATAGAACACTGAGTATTGCAGTGGCATAGCAAGCCTTTTCAACATGCGGTGAATGCGGCTGAGGCGTTTAGGGTCGGCGATGTCGTAGCTGATGATGAATTCTCTGGCGTGGTTTGCGCTCATGTTAGTAGCGTCTCCGGTGGATGATGTAGTCGCTGTCGCTTTCGGCCAGCCAATAGAGAAACGAAACGGTCAGTGCTCGAATGAGGTCACGAATAAATTCTGCCTGCTTTTCGTAACCGTGTATCAGTTGGCGGCGGCTTGGCGGTGAGGGCAGTTGATGTTCTGGAATGCCGATGTATAGGCGCTTCCAGTTTTCATTGATAACCCAGTGGACACAGGGTTCTAGCAGTTTGGAAAAATCACGGCTGATATGGATGCCGGCCTGTCGCAGCAGGGGGATGCGGCGGCGGAAACCTCGGCGGTGCAGTTCCGCATCGACATCAGCCTGGACTGCGCTGCGAATGATTCGGGCCCAGCGGTGATAGCCTGGGATGCGAACATCGGACTGCCGTGTCCAGCGCTGGCTGACGTCTTGCTGGATTTGGGTTTTCTTGCCCGCCAGGAATTGTTGATAGTAATCAATACCTTCCGGGTCTTCGAGCAGGCGCATGAAGCGCTGCCATTCCTGGGCTGGCGTGTCGGTATTGGCGCGCATGGCAGCCACCAGGTGGTGCTCGATGTCACTGAAATAAACGGGGATATCGTGTTGTGCGCAGGCAAGCAGTGCAGCCTGGCTCCAGCGGATTCGATCTCCACTGGCGAGTATATGCGAGACCAGCGACAGGGGTAGCAACCGAGTCGCTTCGCCTGCGCGGGTGATGGCGAACGATGGCCCCTCTTCCAGCTCGATTTCAACCGGCTGGTTGCCGCTAAGATACAGCGGTTGCATTGTTTGTCGCCTCTGCGAGTGTTTTTACCAGTGCATGGCCGCCGAGCCGCAGCAGACGCCGCAACGCGGGGGCGCGAGCTTCCCATTCAGTATAAAAACGCTGCCGACCATTTTTTATGAGCAGGCATGCATCACCATCCTGACTGAAGTGGTGATTTTCGAGCACCCGTTCGCGAAACAGATACCATACCCATTCATCGACATGGGGCCGCAGGGGTTCAATCATATCGGCAGCCAGCGAGGGCCGGCCAAACGCGGGTTCGTGCAACGCGCCGATGGCCGGATCGAGCCCAACAATATGACAGGTATGTACCGCATCGCTATTGAGCAGCGTATAGGCCAGTGACAGGCAGGCGTTGACGGGATCTTTGGGTGGCCTGCGGTTGCGCCCGGAGAATCCCAGCGACGCTGGCAGCACAGCTGTATAGGCTTTGAAGAAAGCGGCGGCTGCCGCACCCTCGAAGCCGCGGATTTGGTCGATATCGCTGCTTTCCTCTAACTGATGACGGATGCCCTGTATGGTGTTTTTCGCCTTGGTGAGCGCACGCCTGGCATCGGGGCGTTGCAGCAGCATTTTTTCGACAAGGCGCTGCTGGTTATTGAGTTTGGCGGCCACGGTGCGCTGAACCTGGTGACTACGCCAAAGGCGATCAGCATAGGCGCTGTACTGGTTGATTCGACGATTGGTATCGTTGTGCAGGCTGCCCGTTAGCTGGGCGATTTTGTCGCCCCGCCGCCCGCTGATAACGAGAAAGCCAATGCCATTGGATGACAGCTCGGCCAGGGTGCTGGTACTGAGTTCGGCATTCCCTCGGATAACAACGCGGTCGAGCATTTTCAACGGGACTCGGGTTTGGAATATGCCATTTTGATGCACAACCAGGGTACCCGATTCGATTTTCAGCATCAGGTTGCGGCGGTCGAGATAGAATGTGCTCATATTGCTTTCTCCACGATGTCTAATGCACGCTTTACCCGATGTAGAAGAAATCCTGCGGCAACGGCGCGACCGCAACGCCCAGGGTGGTGATTCTGCTCCTCGGGTCGAGCGTGATGAGTAAAAAGCGATCCTCTTCCATATCGAGCAAATAACTCATTTCTTCGAGCAGAACAGTGCGCTCGGCCACACTGAGCATGACTTCATGGGCTGATTTCTGGCCACCCACGGCGTGGGCGCGTACCAGTTTCAACGCGCCACGCAGGCGCTTGTCATCGCTAATGTCATAACAGGCAAGATAAAAACGTCGTTGGCTCATGCTTAATTCTCCATTGCCGTTTCAATGCGTCGTTTGTCGCACTTTCCCCCACATTGTAGGAACACCTAAAAGCGCTGTTCCGGGCGTTCAGGCGGAAAAATCCCCGGAAACCAAGCGTGATAAATGCTGTTCCAACCGCTGTAACTGTTCACCGTGACAGACGCTAATACCAAGACTCGCGGCGCGATCGATATCGGCTTTGCGCAGCTGTTGGTAACTGACGAGCATTGAACGGGCTTGAAGCCCGCCCAGTACGTCACCGAGGGTATCGAGCTTGTATAGTGTTTCCGCGCCGGGGGAGTCTTCACCCCGCCCTTTGAACTGACGGGTTTTGCATTCGATAATGTGCAGACGATTATCACGTAGAAATACCACGTCGAGTTCATTATGGACTTCGCGGTCTTGGTGCACGCGCGCCACCTGTACACTGCGGACGACGTCGTGAATACGCATGTCTTTTTTACGCAATCGTCTGACAGCATCGAAGACGAGATATTCCAGCCATCCGCCATTGGTGAAAAACCGGTGTGCTTCGCTGGCAAATTGCAAGCTGCCCTGCTTGCGCCGCAATATCTCATGCATTTCAAATAGATCGATGAGTTGGCGCAACTCCCCGTGGTCATTTTTTATGGCGCTGCTGCGTAAATTTCTTTCAGCACTGGCGGCTAGCCAGTTGAGCGTTCCCAGCGGTTTCTGGAAGCGTTCCAGGTCATGCACAATGGCTTCTCCCACCTGTAACAACGCCTGGTCGGGCACGTTACGAACAGGTTTGTCGTGCACGCTGACGCCGTGGGCTGCAAGAAAATGTTCGAGTTTGACGCGGTCGGCCAAATCCACTGCTGTCCATTCGCCTGGATGCAACCAGATAAGACGATCCTTTTCAGGGTGAATATAGAAAATCGGCAGGTAACTACTCAGCGCAAAAAAACCATAAAAAAAGCTTGACAGGGTTTTTGCGTATTTTTCCTGCTTTTTCGGCAATCCAGGGATTAGCTTCAAACCCCTGCCTCAGAAGCATCATCATTCTATA
>JALSHZ010000059.1 GCA_026981985.1 Gammaproteobacteria bacterium
CCCGGAATCTTAGCACCAAGGACCCACGACTGATGAATCATGACAAGGGCAAGACGCATCCGGGCATGCTACCGGTCGATGATACCGAGCTGACACACGAAAGCTGGAAGATCTTCCAGATCATGGGTGAGTTCGTCGAAGGCTTCGAGCGCCTGGCGCGGATCAAGCCATCAGTGAGTATTTTCGGCTCGGCGCGTACGGCACCGGATCATCCCGACTACCTGCTGGCAGAGGAGATCGCCTATCAGCTCTCCGAAGCCGGGTTTGCGATTGTCAGTGGTGGCGGCCCCGGCATCATGGAAGCGGCCAACAAGGGGGCGCAGCGGGGCAAGTCACCGAGTATCGGGCTCAACATCAAATTGCCACAGGAGCAGCTGGGCAATCCCTATCAGGACATTTCCTTGTCGTTCCGCCACTTCTTCTCCCGCAAGGTCATGTTCGTCAAGTACGCCTCGGCCTATGTGGTGCTGCCGGGTGGCTTTGGCACGCTCGACGAACTGGCAGAAATGCTGACGCTGGTGCAGACCGGCAAGTCGCGGCATATCCCGATCATTCTGGTGAACCGCCGTTTCTGGCAGGGTTTGCTAGGCTGGTTCGAGCAAACCTTGATCACCGAGGGCACTATTTCGCCCGAAGACATGGATCTGTTCACCATCGTCGACACGCCCGAAGACGTGGTCAATACGGTGTTCGACTACTATCAGGCGCGGGGCTTCGAACCCACCATGCTCGAAAAACAGAAGCTGCGCGAACTCTGATGGGCATGGCGAACGATTTGAGCACCGACACGGAGCCAACACGGTTGCAAGCGACCCGCAAGGTCACCCTGGTAGGTGCGTTCGTCAATGCATTGCTGGCGCTGGCGCAGCTGCTTGGTGGTGTGTTTACCCACTCCCAGGCGCTGATCGCCGACGGTGTGCATACCCTGTCGGACCTGGCGAGCGACTTCATCGTGCTACTGGCCGCCCATGAGGCGCACCGTGATGCAGACGAAGAGCACCCATATGGTCACGGGCGTATCGAAACGCTGGCCACCGGGCTGCTGGGCGTTGGCCTGATCGTGGTCGGCGTTGGTATTGGTTACGATGCCGCCACCCGCTTGCTGAACCCTGAGCGCCTGCTCAATCCCACGCCGATGGCGCTGTTTTTTGCCGCACTCGCGGTGCTATCGAAAGAGGGCTTGTACCACTACACCAAACGGGTGGCGAAAAAGCTGCGTTCGACCATGCTGGAGGCCAACGCCTGGCATCACCGTTCCGATGCCATTTCGTCACTGCTCGTCATCGCCGGCATCGCCGGCAGCCTGATGGGTTTCAAGGGTTTGGATGCTTGGGCGGCGATCGGTGTGGCGGTGTTCATTATTCATATCGGCGTTCAGCTGTTGTGGCAGAGCGGTCAGGAGTTGATCGACGCCAGCCTTGATGACGAGGTACTCAAGCGCACTGAGGAGGTCATCCAGAGTGTCGATGGTGTCGTCAACATGCATTTGCTGCGCACCCGCAAGAGCGGTGGCAACGCCTTTGCTGACGTGCATATTCAGGTACCGTCACGCATCAGCGTGTCGGAAGGTCATCAAATTGCCGAGAGTGTGCGCAAAGCGATTGTCGAGAAGATCGACGAAATCACCGACGTAACCATTCACACCGACCCGGAGGACGATGCCGTCACCAAGCCAAACGACAACCTGCCCTTGCGTGATGAGGTGGTGGGTTTGTTGCGGCGCAAGTGGCTGGCGCTCGATCTCTACGACGATATCGAGAACATCGACCTGCACTACCTGGACGGGCGCATCGACGTGGATGTCTATCTACCGCTGAAGTGGGCCGCAAACCCGGATGGCATTCTCGACGAGCTGGAGCGGTTGGGGCAGTCAGTAACGCATATTGATAAAGTCAGGATCTTTTTTACGCGGCAATAGCGCACCAAGATGGTGCATTATTGCACTTTTTTGGTGCAATCTTGAGGGGTGCTCTCTTGCTGGACACCTTACCAAGCCTTGCGGGTTACGGTTTTTGTTGGCATTCTTGCGGTCGCTTTTATCCGTGACCCTGTTCTCAGATTGGCAGGAATCTTGCAGGAAGCCGTTTCATATCTGATTCCTGAATCCTGATTCCGGAATTGTCTCAACCACTCTCTCTCGATTTTGGAGGAACACCATGTCAGCTAGTGACGTACTCAACATGATGAAGGAAAACGACGTGAAATACGTCGATCTTCGTTTTACCGACACCCTTGGAAAGGAACAACACGTTTCGATTCCCGCCCGTGAAATCGATGACGACTTCTTCGAGGATGGCAAGATGTTCGACGGTTCCTCCATTGCTGGTTGGAAGGGCATCAACGAGTCGGACATGATCCTGATGCCCGACCCATCCACAGCAGTCATGGACCCTTTCTTTCAGGATTCCACCATGATTCTGCGCTGCGACATCGTCGAGCCCAGCAACATGCAGGGCTATGAGCGTGACCCCCGCTCTGTTGCCAAGCGCGCTGAGGAGTACCTGAAGTCCACCGGTATCGGTGACACCGCCTATTTTGGTCCCGAGCCCGAGTTCTTCGTTTTCGACGATGTTCGTTGGGGCGAGCAGATGGGTAGCTCCTTCTACAAGGTAGATTCCGACGAAGCCAGCTGGAACACCGAGAAAGTTTTCGAAGATGGCAACATCGGTCACCGCCCTGGCATCAAGGGTGGTTACTTTCCCGTGCCGCCGGTCGATTCACTGCAAGATCTGCGTTCTACCATGTGTGAAGTCATGGAAGAGATGGGCGTCGAGGTCGAGGTACATCACCACGAAGTGGCTACGGCTGGTCAGTGCGAGATCGGCACCAAGTTCGATACACTAGTCAAGCGGGCGGACATGAACCAGATCCTCAAGTACTGTGTCCACAACGTTGCCCACAACTACGGCAAGACGGCGACTTTCATGCCTAAGCCGCTGGTTGGTGACAACGGTAACGGCATGCACGTTCACCAGTCGCTGGCAAAAGGCGGTGAAAACCTGTTTGCCGGTGATCTCTACGGAGGTCTCAGCGAAACCGCGCTGTACTATATTGGCGGTATCATCAAGCACGCACGTGCATTGAACGCCTTCACCAATGCCTCCACCAACAGCTACAAGCGCCTGGTGCCTGGTTTCGAAGCGCCGGTCATGCTGGCCTATTCGGCTCGCAACCGCTCTGCCTCCATCCGTATCCCGTTCGTGGCCAATCCCAAGGGCCGTCGTGTCGAGGTACGTTTCCCTGATCCCACTGCCAACCCCTATCTGGCGTTCGCCGCTATGCTGATGGCTGGCCTTGATGGTATCCAGAACAAGCTCCACCCGGGCGATGCGATGGACAAGGACCTGTATGACCTGCCAGCAGAAGAGGAAGCAGCGATTCCGACCGTTGCCTACTCGCTGGATCAGGCGCTGGAAGCACTCGACAATGATCGCGACTTCCTCCGTGCCGGCGGCGTGTTCACTGACGACATGATTTCTGCCTACATCGATCTGAAGATGGAAGAAGTCACGCGTCTGCGCATGAGCACCACGCCTGAAGAGTTCGACATGTACTACTCCTGCTAAGGCCGCGTACCTCTGTGACCCGTCGCCCACCTCTCCGGGCGGCGAGGTTCACGGATTGTCGAAACAAGGGCCCCCGCAAGGGGGCTTTTTTTTGCCTGAAGACACAATTCGCGCTAGATTTGGAGCGATGAAAACACTTTTTGTATTAGCCCTCTCCATCCTTCCCCTGGCTGCCAATGCCGCGATCTATCGCTGGGTCGACAGTGACGGCAGCTTGCACTTCTCTGACCAGAAGCCGAATCGCCCCGATGTCGAAGAAGTCATGGTCGAACCGCCCAATGTCATGTCGGGGGACAAGCCGTCCACAGCTGGGCAGGCAAAGCCGACTACAGCAACACCCGCTGCAACACCCGCCGTCAAGGTGCCACCACGCTATCGCTCACTGACGATTACCAGCCCTGCCAACGATGCGGCTGTACGTGCCAATGACGGCACGATCACTGTCAGCTGTACCCTGGAACCTGCACTTGGCACCGTGGCGGGCCATGAAATTCAGATCATCATCGATGGCCGCCGTATCTCCGGATTGAAATCCTGTGGCACCACGCTGACACAGCTTTCACGAGGCACACACTCGTTACAGGTTCAGGTCGTCGACTCACTTGGCAAGGTGCTGATCAGCTCGCCCAGCCACAGCTTTCATGTATTGAGAACGTCGAGGCTGTGAAGCAGGCACGAAAGTTGCGTTGTTAGCAGCATGCAACAACCCGATTTCAAGCTCCTACTCGACAGCATGGATTCCGCATTGATCCAGCTCGACACGGAACTCCATTTCAGTTACCTCAATCCGGCCGCCGAAATGCTGCTCGATACCAGCGACAACCAATTGCTCGGGCGCACGGTCGAGGACTACTGCGGCAGCGAGTGCGAACTCAAATCGCTGGCCCGCAAAGCATTGTCCAGTGGTCAGACGATTACCCGCCGGGAGCTGACGCTGGCCATGGAAGGCGACCGGGAGGTCGTCGTCAATCTGACCATCACGCCGCTGGGTGATGATCGTGGTGTGCTGCTGGAAATCCACCCCATCGGCCAGCTCTATGCCATCGCCCAGGAAACCGTACGCCAGGAGGAATACGCCGCAACGCGCTCTTTGCTGCGGGGGCTGGCACATGAGATCAAGAACCCGCTGGGGGGTATTCGTGGCGCGGCGCAGCTGCTGGAGGCCGAATTCGATGACAGCGAGCTAACGTCCTACACCGCCATCATCATCAACGAGACAGACCGGCTGAAGCGGTTGATCGACCGGATGATCGGCCCACGCCAGCTGCCTGCTGGGCGCAAGGTCAATATCCACGAAATTGCTGAACGGGTTGTTCACCTGATTTCGGCCGAGGCTGGTGCCGATGTGCAGGTAGAGCGCGACTACGATCCCAGCATTCCGGAATTTCGTGGGGATGCGGATCAGCTGATTCAGGCCGCGCTCAATATCGCACGGAATGCGTTAGAGGCACTGCGCGACTGTGGCAATGGCGGCATCATCCGCTTTACCACGCGTATTCTGAGAAACTACACCATCGGCGGCAAGCAGCAGAATCTGGTTGTTCGCCTGCGCATCAGTGATACCGGACCAGGCATTCCGGCAAAACTGCGCAATCAGGTGTTCTTTCCGATGATTTCCGGCAAGGCGAATGGATCTGGCTTGGGGCTGTCTGTGGCCCAGGCGATTGTCACCTCCCATGGTGGCATCATCAAGTTCGAGTCGGGCAGCGATGCAACTTTCTTCGATATTTTGATACCGATATGAGCGAGCCATCAGAGATTGTCTGGATTGTCGATGACGACGATTCGATCCGCTGGGTGCTGGAAAAGGCCATGCAGAAAGGTGGTATCGAAGCACGCACCTTCAGCGATGCGGAATCGGTACTGGACGCTTTGCAACGAGACGCCCCGGCTGCGCTCATCACTGACATCAGAATGCCTGGCATGGATGGGTTGACGCTACTCGATCGGGTGCATGAAGTAGATGCTGAGCTGCCAGTGATCGTGATTACGGCACATTCTGATCTCGACAGCACGGTTGGCGCCTACAAGGGAGGGGCTTTCGAATACCTGCCCAAGCCATTCGATATCGGAGAAGCGGTCGATCTCGTTAAGCGCGCATTTGCTACCCGCAAAGAACAACAAAGCACGCGACCGGCCAATGGGGTTGCCCCCTCTTCTGACTTTCTCGGTGAATCGCCTGCAATGCAGGAGGTGTTCCGCATCATTGGCCGTCTGAGCGCCTCGCCAATCAACGTCCTGGTCACAGGAGAATCCGGCACGGGAAAGGAGTTGGTGGCACAGGCGTTACACAAACATGGACCCAGAGCCAGCAAGCCGTTTATCGCCATCAATACGGCGGCGATTCCTCGTGATCTACTCGAATCGGAGTTGTTCGGTCATGAAAAAGGCGCCTTTACCGGCGCCCAGGCGCGGCGCCAGGGGCGCTTCGAGCAGGCCCATGGCGGCACGCTGTTTCTCGATGAGATCGGCGATATGCCGGCGGAGCTGCAGACCAGGTTGCTGCGCGTGCTTGCCGATGGCACATTCTACCGGGTAGGCGGGCGCGATCCAGTCACAGTCGATGTGCGTATTGTTGCTGCAACCCACCAGAACCTCGAGCAGCTCGTGCATCAGGGCAAATTTCGTGACGACCTCTACCACCGCCTCAACGTCATTCGCATTCAGGTGCCCAGCCTGCGCGAACGCCGCGAAGATATTCCCGCATTGGTTCAGCACTTTCTGAAAAAGGCGGCGCAAGAGACCAACGAGAAGCCTAAATTCATCCGCCCAGAAGTCGTGGACTACCTGGCTGGGCTCGACTGGCCCGGGAATGTACGCCAGCTTGAAAACACCTGCCGCTGGCTGGCTGTCATGGCTGCGGGTAAGGAGATCATGCTCAGTGATTTGCCGCCAGATCTGCAACAGGCCACATCAGAACAGATGAGCAGCGCCGCGAGCGGAGACTGGCAGGAGACACTGTCGCAGTGGGCCACGCGCAAACTGGAAGCTGGTGCTGACAATCTGCTGACCGACACCGTCGCTCAAGTCGAGGAGATCCTAATTCGGGCGGCACTGGCACATACCCAGGGTTACAAGAAGGAAGCGGCCCGACTGTTGGGCTGGGGCCGCAATACGCTGACACGAAAGATTCGCGAACTGGGACTGACGGAGTTCGAATAGCCGTCAACAGCCGCCGCTAAACCCCTGCTGACGCCATGCTTCGTAGCCGATGATCGCTACTGCATTGGCAAGGTTCAGGCTGCGGCTGTCCGCCTGCATCGGAATCCGGATGGCTGTGTCGACGGTGTTTCCGTTTCTGATCGACTCCGGCAGGCCGGTGGTCTCGGGGCCAAACAGCAATACGTCGCCAGCCTGGTAGTCGATATCGGTATAGGGAACCCTGCCATGGGTGGTGCAGGCGAAGATGCGCTGCCCATGCACAGCGTCGAGGAAGCCAGCGTAGTCAGCATGCCGCTGCACACGGGCAAATTCGTGGTAGTCCAGTCCTGCACGGCGCAGCAGCTTGTCTTCGAAAGTAAAACCGAGTGGTTCGATCAGGTGCAGGGAAAAACCCGTATTGGCGGCCAGACGGATGATATTGCCAGTATTGGGGGCAATGCGGGGCTCGAACAGGGCGATTTGGAACATCCGCTGGCTGGCGCTCAGTATTCGGCTTTCAAGCTGCGGTTCAGCAGCGCAGGCACCGCCGCTTCCGGCGACAGGTCTTCGTAGAGAATCTTGTAGACGAGGGTGCAGATCGGCATCTCCACCTCGGCGGTTGCCATCAGTTTCATCACACTCTTCGCAGTGACTGCGCCTTCGACCACTTGCCCGATCTCCTGCATCGCTCGCTCGGCTGCTTTCCCCTGCCCCAGTGCCAGACCGAAGCGACGGTTGCGCGATTGATCATCGGTGCAGGTGAGTACCAGATCGCCGAGACCGGCCAGCCCCATCAATGTTGCCTGACTGGCGCCCATTGCCGCGCCAAGTCGGATGATCTCAGCCAGGCCACGGGTAATGAGGGCTGCCCGTGCATTGGCGCCAAACCGCAGCCCGTCCGAAATGCCAGCGGCGATGGCGAGCACGTTCTTGACCGCACCGCCCAGTTCAACGCCGGTAACGTCGTCGCTAGTGTACATGCGCAGATTGAGACCATGGAACAGCGCGGCGACGTCCTGGCGCAGCGAGGCGTCATGGGCGGCGACCGCCATGGCGGTCGGCATTTCGCGGGCAACTTCGGTGGCAAAGGTGGGCCCGGAGACGATGGCATAGGCGGTGTCTTCGCCCAGCTCCTCTTCCACCACCTCATGCAGAAGCTGGCCGCTCTGCTGCTCGATGCCCTTGGTGGCCCAGATGAGGCGATAGACTTCGGGCAGCTCGCCCTGCAGCCGTGACAAAAAACCGCGGAAGAATTCGCTAGGGATGACGACCAGATGATAGTAGGAAGCCTGCGCCGTGGCGGCGAGGTCATCCTCGGGGATCAGTTTTTCTGGCAGCTCGATACCAGGAAGATAGTGGCGGTTCTCCCGCTGGCGTCGCATGGCGGCAACATGCTCGGGATCACGATCCCAAAGATGAACCTCATGCCCGATGCGGGCAAGATGGATCGCGAGCGCGGTGCCCCAGGAGCCGCCGCCATAAACTGATACCGACTGGCCAATCATCGCCAACGATCAGTGCTTGGGTTCGTCAGCAGCCGGCTCGCTAGCGGCCTCTGCCTGCTGTGCGGCCTGCTCTTGCAAATGCTGGGCATAGAGCGCATCGAAATTGATCGGCGCCAGCAATTGCTGCGGGAAACCGCCACGCACCGACATCTCACTGATCAGCTCGCGGGCGAAGGGGTAGATGATATTCGGGCAATAACTGGCCAGTAGATGCGCCAGCTGTTCATCTGGATAGCCACTGGCAACGAAAATTCCCGCCTCCTTGACCTCGATGAGATACGCAACCTCATCGTTGGATTTCACTGTGACGGTGATATTCAACTCAACCTCGTAAACCCCTTCGGAGAGGGTGCGGTGGGCGGTGTTCAGCTCAACATTGACGGCCGGATTGAATTCCTTGGTAAAGACCTCGGGGGCGCTCGGTGATTCGAACGAGAGGTCTTTCAGATAGATGCGCTGGATTTCAAATTGTTGTTCGGGTTGGTTTGCTTGTTCTTCAGCCATGGCAGTCGGTTTCCTTTAGAGAGTCTTGTTGAGCCATCGTTCGAGGCGAGCGGCATCGAGCGCACCGGTGACACGATCGAGTTCCTTTCCCTTGCGCAGCAGCAGCAAGGTCGGAACGGCTCGAATTCGATGTTTCTTGATGGTCGTGGGGAATTCAGCGGTGTTGATCTTGATAACCCGCAGCGCCCCGGCATATTTTCTGGCCGCCTGATCCAGCAGCGGCATGAGCATTTTACAGGGGCGGCAGCCCGGCGCCCAGAAGTCCAGCAGCAGTGGCAACTGATCATGCCGCAGAAACTGTCTGAGCTCATCGTCGTCGAGCGCCAGTGCGCGATCGGGAAACAGCCGTTTATGGCATTGGAGGCAGTGGGCCTGATCGTGGCTGGCGGGTGAGCCAGTAAGCTTGTTGCGTCGCCCGCAGTGGGGACAAAGCGTCGCGATGGCCTCAGCCATCGGCACTGGCAACCTGGGTCAATAGCGGGTCGAGACGGCCTGCGCGATCCAGCGCGGCCATGTCGTCATAGCCGCCGATGTGATGATCACCGATGAAGATCTGGGGGACGGTCGTCCTTCCGCCAGCGCGCTCGACCATGACATCAGCCTGGGCGGGTTCCTGGTCGATGCGGATCTCGTCGATGACCACGTTGTCCTTCTGTTCCAGCAGGCGCTTGGCCCAGACACAGTAGGGGCAGAAGGCCGAGGTGTAGATGGTGACTCTAGCCGCGCCGCTCATTTCTTGGTGACAGGCAGGTTGGCCGACTCCCAGGCAACGATACCGCCCTTGAGATTGGCGACCTCTTCAAAACCGTGTGCCTTGAGTTGTTTGCAAGCACTCAAAGAACGCTGTCCGGAGCGGCAATAAACCAGCGTCTTGCGGTCTTTGAACTTATCCAGCTCGTTGATGCGTTTGCCGAAACTGCTCAGCGGGATGTGTTTGGCATCAGGGATCTTGCCACTGCCAAGCTCGTTGGCCTCGCGCACATCGACGATGAGCGCATCATCGTGGTTAATCATCAACACAGCTTCTTGCGGTGTGATATCGCTGAAGTTGCGGGTGAGCCGCTGGATCTCAGTCCACAGCAAAAGACCAAGGGTGGCTACAAATGCGCCTACCAGTAGGGGGTGGCGCTGGACGAAGTCCAGAATTTCAGACATGGCGATATCAGGTTGTTGTTTGTTGAAGGGAAAGGATTGAATGTCAGGAGCAGAAGACTTCCTGCATCATGTCGATCAAGCGCAGGGTTCTTGCATCACCAACGCGATAATAGACCCGGTTGGCATCCTTGCGCGAGGCAAGAATACCTTTATCCCTGAGAATCGCCAAGTGCTGGGATATATTGCTTTGCGAGGTGCCAACGCACTCCACGATCTCCTGTACACTGACTTCCTTTTCCCCCAGGGTACACAGAATTCGGAGCCGCAGCGGATGTGACATCGCTTTGAGCGAGCGGGAAGCTCTTTCGATGTCTTCCTCCTTTTTCATCAGTTCAGAAGGCGTTGTGTTGCCACACAGACTGTCAGACATAGACAATGGTATGTCCTCACTATCATTGGGATTTATGGCGTAATATTAACGCTAAATAGGTAGTTAATGAAATACTAAACTGCTGATATACAATTGTTATTGACCATGCCGCCGCTGAAACAAGCCCCACTTCACCACTTACAGGAAAAAATCCCAGGCGTTATCGCAGCCTGGGCTTTCTGCCTGTTGCTGTTGTTCACCCCTTCGGACAACATCCTGGCCGATAGTTCACCCGAGGCCGTGACGCAAGAGCTGGAGCGCATCAATAGCCGGATTCAGGCACTCAATCGCAAGAAACTGGAACAGGAAGGTGAGGCGGGCAAGCTCAAGCTCAAGCTGAAGGCGCTCGACAAGCAAGTCGCACGTAACCTCCGCGCGCTAAAGGAGCTCAATCAGCGTATCGCGACGGCCAATGACAAACTGTCGAGCCTACGCGAGCGCCTGCACCTGGAGTCGGCCGAACTCAAACATCACCAGAACCTGCTGGCACAACATCTGCGCGCCATGTACCGCACGCCCGACCAGCTTCGATTACAGGCCTTGATGCGCCCGGGCAGCACTACTGCTGCGCAACTGGAGCAGGCCTACTACCGTTACCTGCGGGAGGCACGGTCTGCACGCCTGAAGGTGATTCGTGAACGGTTGACGAAACTCGATGACACACAGCGCGACCTCAAACAGCAGCTGGCTAAACTCAAACAGCTCAAAACCAAGGCTGAAGCGACTCGCAAGGCCCTGAAAAAAGATAAATTGACGCGCAGCCGAACCATTGCCCGCATCAACAAACAGCTCAAGTCTTCGCAGGAGAAACTGAAAAGCCTCGCGGCCGATCGCGCCCAACTCAACGAGCTGCTCGAACGCCTGCGATTTGCTGCAACCAATCCCACAATGCTCGACAAGGATAAACAGGGCTTCGCCGCACTACGCGGTAACTTGAACTGGCCACTGCAAGGGATCGTGCGCAAAACAGGTTCAGCACCAGGGGTGATGATCATCGCACCGGCTGGGGAAAAAGTTCATGCCGTGGCCAGTGGCACAGTTGTATTCGCCGACTGGATGCGGGGTTTTGGCCTACTGGTCATTGTTGACCATGGTGGCGGCTATATGAGCCTGTATGGACGCAATCAGAGCCTGTTCAAGTCACCCGGTGATAACGTTGAGCTGGGAGCAGTTATCGCCACGGCGGGCAATAGTGGGGGTGCCTCGCAGACGGGCGTCTATTTCGAGATACGCAAGGACGCCAAGCCGCTGGACCCCCGCAAATGGTGTAAGGGGTCATAAAACCGGGCACGGCGGTCCAGAATTTTGCGCTTCGGCGTCCACGTCCAGCGGATTGCCGTTATACTATCGCTCATTAGATTTATATGGTTAGGAGTACTGAATGAAGTCCAGATCTAGAATCGGTTTTGGTCTGCTGCTTGGCGTCGCGCTGGGATTGCCGTTGGGAACCGTCTACAACGTGGTGGCCGACAAGAGCACGCAGGTTCAGCCGCTGTCTCTGGAAGAGTTGCGCGCTTTCTCAGATGTCTATGCGCGCATCAAGAATGACTATGTCGAGTCGGTAGACGACAAAGAGCTGATCCGGCACGCCATTCGCGGCATGCTCTCCGGGCTCGACCCGCATTCCAGCTATCTCGATCAGGACGAGTTCAAGGATCTCCAGATCGGCACCTCTGGTGAGTTTGGCGGTCTCGGCATCGAAGTAGGCATGGAAGACGGCTTCGTCAAGGTCATCGCGCCAATCGACGATACACCGGCGCAGCGTGCTGGCATCAAGGCAGGCGACCTCATCATTCGGCTCGACGACACGCCGGTCAAGGGGATGACGCTGAACGATGCGGTCAAGGTCATGCGAGGCAAGCGGGGTACGCCGATCGTGCTGACCATTATCCGCGAAGGTGAAAGCAAGCCACTGAAAATTACCGTCGTGCGCGACATCATCCAGGTCAAGAGCGTCAAATCCAAGGTGCTTGACGACAAGTATGGTTACTTCCGCATCAGCAACTTCCAGTCGAAAACGACGCAGAACCTGCTTGAAGCAGTGCGCAAGATCAAGAAGGAGCTGGGCGACGAATTCGCTGGTGCGATTCTCGACCTGCGCAACAACCCGGGCGGAGTGCTGACCGGTGCAGTCGGTGTCTCCGATGCCTTCCTGAAAGAAGGCTTGATCGTCTATACCGAAGGCAGGGTCAAAGATTCCCAGCTGCGTTATGACGCCGCACCGGACGATGTGCTCGATGGCAAACCACTGGTGGTGCTGGTCAATGCCGGTTCGGCATCGGCATCCGAAATCGTCGCCGGGGCGCTGCAGGATCACAAGCGAGCAATTATCGTTGGTTCCAGCAAGACCTTTGGCAAGGGCTCGGTGCAGACCATCCTGCCACTGAAGGATGGCGATGCGTTGAAACTCACCACGGCGAGGTACTACACCCCGTCAGGGCGCTCTATCCAGGCCGACGGCATTACGCCCGACATCATGCTCGAATCGCTGGAATTGAAAAAGAAAGAGAGCAACGGCATCGACCCACTCAAGGAAGCGAACCTTTCGCGCCACCTGAGCAATGGCAGTAAGGAAGAGAAGAAAGACGACACCAAGGATGCCAAGTCGAAAGACAAGAAATCCGAGAAGGTCACCGACAGCGAATCGCTGGCACAGACCGATTTCGAGCTTTACGAGGCCTTGAACCTGCTGAAGGGAATCACGCTGGTTCAGCCGGGTTCCTGACCTGTTGCTGGATCTGGCCATTACATAATGGCCAGATCCAGATTTTCAACGGACTGACAAAACAACAACCAGGGCGCCATGGACACTGGCGGGAATCATTCGTGAAACAGCTCTATCACATCGCCGTGATGTTCCTGCTGACCGCTTCGCCGGTGCAGGCAGGCAAGATTGCTTTGATCATCGACGACATCGGCTACAGCTATGCTGCCGGCATGAAGGCCGCCCGGCTAGATCCGGCCATTACACTCTCCATTCTTCCCGATGCACCCGAAGCCGAGCGATTGGGGCAGGCGCTCTACGACATGGATCGGGAGCTGATGCTTCATCTACCTATGGAGGCGCAAAACAGGGAAGGCGCACTGGAACCGGTCGTACTCAATAGCCGGATGGATCGCCTGGTTTTCCAACGCGCCGTGCTGGTTGCCCTGAGAAAGCTTCCCTGGGTCAAAGGCGTGAATAACCACATGGGCAGTGCCCTTACACGTCAGCCTGAGCCAATGGGTTGGCTGATGCAGGTGCTGCGCGCGCTTGACGGCATGTATTTCGTCGATAGCCGCACCGACCGTCGTACCGTGGCTGAACAGGTGGCACGTCGTCACCAGCTAGCGGTCACACGCCGGGACGTCTTTCTAGACAACGGCGATTTCACGCGCGCTTCCGTTTGGGCTGAAGTCAAACGCCTGGAAAAGCTGGCTGACCGCAACGGCTTTGCGTTGGCGATCGGGCACCCCAACCGGGTGACCTTGGGCGTGCTGAAGGAAGCTATCCCCTGGCTTCGTGCCCAAGGGCATACTATTGTTCAGGTGAGTCAATACATCAAAGCAAAGGAGTCATCACCATGCCCCGCGTGCTTGTCCCCCTCGCTCAAGCTTGTGAAGAACTCGAAGCAGTCACCATCATCGACCTGCTGCGACGAGCCGGTATTGAGGTAATCACCGCCGGCCTCGAACCCGGTCCTGTCACCGCCTCCCGCGGCGTCGTACTGGTGCCTGATACCATCCTCGACGAGGTGCTCGATCAGGATTTCGACATGATTGCACTACCTGGCGGTCTGCCGGGTGCGGATCATCTGCGCGACGATGAGCGCATCATCTCCCTGTTGAAGAAGATGGCGGATGCCGGCAAATACACCGCTGCGATCTGTGCGGCGCCAAAAGTGCTGGCCAAGGCCGGCTTGCTCGATGGCCGCAAGCTCACTGCCTACCCGGGCGCACTGGACGCGATTCAGATTCCTGCTGGCGAGTACACCGGCAAACCCGTCGAGGTCGATAACAGGATCATCACTTCGCGTGGCCCCGGCACGGCAATGGATTTCACCCTCGAGCTGATCGAAAAACTGGCTGGCCGACAAAAGCGTGATGAAGTCGAACAGGGCCTCGCACGTTAGCCCGAAAGGGTGCCTGTTGCCGCATTTCGGATAAATTCCAGCGGAAACTGTGACTCGGAAACCGCTTTTGGCAAGTGGGTGGCCGAGTCATATTGTTCGCCCAAAACGCTTTCTTTATGATCTGCCGCATTCATGATTTGGGGACTATGCTTCTGAGCGATCATCGCCGTGGCAGAAAAAGCCGGGCCAGCCAGAGCGCAACGGGCAAAACAATAAACGCACTCGCCACCACCCGGTGGCGAGTGATGTAATAACAATCAACGTTTTTGGTGAGGAAAGATGGAAGGGAGAACTGCATTAATGACGCAACCAATCAAACAGCAGTCGGCCAAGGCATTCTATGACGATGTCGACCCGATCTGCATTACGGGCTTGACCCGTTCATTGAACCCGGATACCCATGTCTATGACCTGCAGATCATGGACAAGAAATGGGTCAACACCTATGAGTTCTATCCAACCGAGGATCTCACCAGCACCGCCATCTGTCTGATCGGCATCACCCGCGCCAAGGCCGATCCGGCTGAACTCGGCATGGACCTCAAGCAAACGCTGGAGGCGATGTACGATCTGGCGAAAAAACGCAACTACCCGGGCGGTTTCGGGCTCGTGCTCTGGGCCAATGCCGTTTGCGATGGCGTCGATTTCAACACACTCAAACAACGTTGTGGCATCACGATCGACGACATCGGCAAACATGTGCAGGCATTGACCACGATGGAAACTTCCTGGCTGGCCAGCGGTTTAGCGCATGAATACCATCGCCACAACGACGAAGCCGTGAAATCGCTGCTCGACGCCACGGTAGGCGAGCTGATGGATGTTCGCTATCAGCCAAAACATCAGATCGTCACCCACGCTGGCGACAGCGCCGAGTCGGGTCACGGCATCCGTCGCTGGATCGCCAACTTTGCCGATCAGGTTTATACCATTCAGGCGCTGGCTTTCTACGCCAAGCTCACTGGTGACGAACGCGCTGCCAAAATTTCGACCGACCTGGCGTCCAAGATGGTCGAGATGCAAGGCGCCAAAGGACAATGGTGGTGGCACTACGACGCCAAGCGCGGCGGTTCACCCCAGCCCTATTCCGTCTACAGCGTGCATCAGCATGGGATGGCACCGATGGCGCTGCGCGCCTGCGAACAGGCCGGTGGCAAATCCTTCGAAGAGGCGGTGGTGATGAGCCGCAGCTGGATGGACGACAACGAGCTGGGCGTCAATATGGTCGATCACGACACGCCAACGTTGTGGCGCAGCATTGAATACGATCAGGGCAAGCTGGGTGATGTCACCCGCAAGGCGAAATCGCTGCTCGGCCTCGCTGGTGATCAGTCGCGCAAATCGCCGCCGCAGCTACGCGTGAATTTCGAGACTCGCCCCTACGAATGGGCCTGGTGCATCTATGCAGGAGCCATCGAGCGTGGAATCGACCCCGATCGCCATATCGTCTGAGGCATTGCCCGTGACTGCACCCGGCAGCAAGCGCATCCACTTCATGGGTTGCGACATCGACTCGATGACCCGCGAAGATACGCTGCAACAGGTATTGGCCTGGTGTCAGGAGGAAGGTGCTCCGCCGCGTACGCTCATCACACTCAACGCCGCATTGTTGATGATGATGAAATCGAACCCCGAGCTGGCGCAGGCCTGCAATGCTGGGGACATCATTGTTGCCGACGGCATGCCGATTGTGTGGTCAACGCGGTTGCTTGGCACGCCATTGGTGGATCGTGTCGCTGGTGTCGATCTGATGCAAAAACTGCTCGAAGAGGGTTCGCAGCAGGGCATCAGCGTTTATTTTCTCGGTGCGAAGCAGGAGGTCATCGACACCCTGCTGGCGATCTGCAAGGAACGTTATCCGGGCCTGAAGATTGCGGGAGCGCGCAATGGCTATTTCGGCGAGAGCGATTATGATGCCGTGATCGCCGAGATCGCAGCCAGCAAACCCGATATTCTGTTCATCGGCATGCCGACCCCCTTCAAGGAGCTGTGGGGCGAGAAGCACCGCGAGGCATTGGGCGCCAAGGTGATCTTCGGCGTGGGTGGCAGCTTCGATGTCATCGGTGGTTATGTGCAGCGTGCGCCGCTGTGGATGCAGAACATCGGCATGGAGTGGTTCTGGCGGCTGCTGATGGAGCCGCGCAAGATGTGGAAGCGCTATCTCGTCACCAACAGCCAGTTTCTGCTGACCCTGGCCGGCGAACTGATCTCAAAACGCCTGCTGCGTCGCTGACTCTCCGCAGCAGCGGAACGTCAACTGTTCTTCAAGGGATTGTCCTCACATGCATATTGCGATCGTAGGCTGCGGTTTCGTTGCTGATTACTATCTGGCCACGTTGCCACTTCATCCCGAACTGAAACTGACCGGCGTCATGGATCGTGACCAGGAACGCGCACGACTGCTTTCCAGTGTTCACAAGGTACCGCGCTATGAGTCATTGCAGGAATTGCTGGATGATCCCAAGGTGGAAATGGTGCTCAACCTCACCAATCCCCGCGACCACTACGAGATCTCGAAAGCAGCACTGGAGGCGGGCAAGCACGTCTACTCGGAAAAGCCTTTCGGCATGAACATGCAGGAGGCGACCGAGCTGGTCGAGCTGGCTGAAAGCAAAGGGCTGCAAGCCGCCTCGGCACCATGCAGCCTGCTCGGCGAGACAGCGCAAACCCTGTGGAAGGCGCTTCGAGAAGAGGTCGTCGGCAAGGTGCGGGTTGTTTATGCGGAAATGGACGATGGCATGGTGCACCTGATGCCCTATGACAAATGGGTCAGTGACTCCGGTATTCCCTGGCCCGCCAAGGATGAGTTCGAGATCGGCTGTACGCTGGAACATGCCGGCTATTATCTGACTTGGCTGGCTGCCTGGTTTGGCCCGGCGAAGACGGTGACGTCGTTCGCCTCAGTACAGGTGCCGGAAAAAATGCCAGGCGTCGAACTGAACCTGGAGTCGCCTGATTTCTCAGTCGCCTGCATCCAGTTTGAATCGGGTGTGGTGGCACGTCTGACCTGCAGCATCCTGGCACCGCACGACCACCAGTTGAAAGTCGTTGGCGACAAGGGCGTGCTCTATACAGACGACAGCTGGCACTACTACTCGCCGGTCTACAGCCGCAAGATGATGAAGATTCGGCGTAAAACCTTTCTCAACCCGATCAAGACGCGGCACAAACTGCTCAAAGCCGACACTGGCAAAGTGCCTGGCAAGGGTTCGCAGCAGATGGACTTTGCCCGTGGCGTTGCCGAAGTGGCGGCCGCGGTGCGGGAAAATCGTCCCAGCCGCTTGTCGCCACGATTCTCGTTGCATACCAATGAAATGGCATTGGCCATACACTATGCGCGCGAACAGGGCGCGACCTATCATATGACGACCACATTCGACCCGGTCGAGCCAATGGACTGGGCGCGTTAGCGCCCGTGGGACTGAGTGAGGTGGAAAACGCAATGAGCAAAACAATTCGATGGGGAATTCTCGGCACCGGCACGGTTGCCCGGGACGTGGCGCAGAGTTTCGCTCACGTTACCGATGCCTCCTTGGTGGCTGTGGCTTCCCGCAGCAGTGACACGGCGCAGGCATTTGCCAGCCAGTTCAATATTCCGAAAGCCTATGCCAGCTACGATGAGCTGCTGGCGGATGATGAGGTCGATGTGGTCTATATCGCCACCCCGCATCACCGTCATCGTGATGACTGTCTGCGCAGCTTCGATGCCGGCAAGGCGGTGTTGTGCGAAAAACCATTCACGCTGAATGCGGAGCAAGCCCTGGAGGTGGTCGCGACTGCCCGCGAAAAGGGCCTGTTCTGCATGGAGGCGATGTGGATGCGCTTTATCCCGCTGGTGCGTAAGGTGCATCAACTCGTCGATACGGGTGAGATCGGTCACGTGCAGATGATCAAGGCCGACTTCGGCTACCCCACCTGGTACGACCCCGAAAACCGCTTCTTCGACCTCAACAAGGGCGGCGGGAGCCTGATGGATCGTGGTATTTACACCCTATCGCTGGCACAGATGCTGCTGGGCGAACATGAAAACCTCAAGTCGAGCGCTACCATTGGCCCGACCGGCGTCGATCATCAGTCTGCCTGCCTGTTGGAATACCCGAATGGCGCCATTGCCGATCTGTCCTCCACACTCACCAGCTACGGCACCAACGAAGCCGTCATCATGGGTACGCGGGGCCAGATCCGGATTCATGACCCATTCTATCGGCCCAGCCGCATCACGCTCACGCGATTCGAACAGCCGACCGCGCCAGCGCCCGTCATTGGCAGCGGGGGGCTGAAACAGAAATTGAAGGATAGCTCACTGGTTGCAAAGCTCTATCGCATGGCAACGCCGTTGCTCGACAGGCTGCGGGGCGGGGTCATCAACAAACCATTCCCCGGCAATGGCTACCAGTTCGAAATCGAAGAGGTGACCAGCTGTCTGCAGCGCGGTGAAACCGAGAGCAGCATCATGCCGCTGGACGACACTCTCGCCATCATGGAAGCCATGGATGAAATGCGCGCAAGCTGGGGCTTGCGTTACCCTCAGGACTAGGAACAGGAACATGTCCAGCCAGAAAACCGTCTCGCTCGCCTACCTCGTCAGCCAGTACCCGATGCTGTCGATGATCTTCATTATTCGCGAAGTCGTGCAACTGCGGGCGCGCGGTTTTCACATCGACGCAGCTTCAATCAATGCGGCTGACCGCGCCAGCGAAGGGCTGACGCAAGACGAAGCCAACGAATCGGCGCTGACCTACTACATCAAACCTCAGGGCGCGAAGGGCGCGGTGCGTGCCCACTGGAAAACACTGACGAGTAATCCCGCTGGTTACCTGCGTGGCCTCAAGCTCATCGTTGAGCTGGGCAAAACCGACCTGCGAGACCTGTTCTACAACCTGATGTATTTTACCGAGGCGCTGATGGTTGGCGTGTGGATGCAGGCAAAAGGACAGCGGCACCTGCACGCCCACCTGGGCGCTCAGGCAGCAACAGTTGCAATGTATGTAAAAGAGGTGTTCGGCTTTGGCTTTTCGATCACCGTGCATGGCCCGGATGAATTCTACGATGCGCCGGGGCAATATCTGACGCGCAAGGTGGAAAGCGCCGATTTCATCTGCTGCATCAGCAATTTTGCCCGCAGCCAGTTGATGAAACTGTCAGCCTATGAACACTGGCACAAGCTCGAAGTCTCGCGTCTAGGGGTTGATCCTGAAGTCTTCACGCCGCGCCCCTTCGAAATAGAGCCCGCAGTGTTCGAAGTCATCTGCGTGGGCCGGCTGACGCCCGCAAAGGGGCAACATATCCTCATCGACGCAATGGAGCGGCTGCTACAAGCCGGGCGCAATATTCGCCTGCGCATTGTCGGCGATGGTCCCGACCGTGCCTCACTGGAACGTCATGTTCATCGTCTTGGCCGTCAGCGAGACATCATCTTCGAAGGCGCAGTCAACCAGGACCGGATTCGCGACCTCTACGCCCGCGCTCATATCTTCTCGATGCCCAGCTTCGCCGAAGGCATACCCGTGGTACTGATGGAATCGATGGCAATGGAGATCCCCTGCGTCACCACCAGAATCACCGGCATCCCCGAGCTCATCTGCGACGGTATCGACGGCCTGCTGGTTGCCCCCTCGTCGGTCGAAGAACTCGCCGCCGCGCTGGAACGCCTGATGGACGACCCCGACCTGCGCCGAACGCTCGGCGAAAACGGCCGCAAACGGGTGGTAGAAGACTATGACTTGTCAAAAAACGTCGAACGACTCGGCGACATCTTCCAACGCCGCTTGGGATAACACTGGCCACCGATTCCTTACAGAGATATACGCCGAATTAGTTTCCATGCATCACACCTTTCACGGCTAACGCCTTGCTCAGCGGCAGTTTAAAGTGGCACGTTTTTGCGTATGCAAAAAAAGTGACGCTTTAAACTGTCCGCTGGAGCTAATTGTTATGCGTTTTGTTTATGCCATCTTAATGGTTTGGTTTGCTCTCGGGCTACAATACCTTTAGCCTCAAGGTCAAGTTGAACAGTTTTAGCCCACCATCCTGATGTCGCCCCTTGGGGGAAAAGATTTTGTAACTACTCAGCCCATTAAATCAAAATGGGGTAATTTTCCCGCAAAAACCAACGCCAACGCATCGGATGCACTCAGCCCTTGTTTTCGACAAGTGGATAAATAGCCCCGAATACGACAAAACA
>JALSHZ010000060.1 GCA_026981985.1 Gammaproteobacteria bacterium
CGCGTGCCACGGCGCGCTTGCGAATTTCTTCCCGAACAGAGTGTGAGAGTGCTCTTCCATCTTGTTTGTTCATGGTGCTGAATTATAGCACAGGATGTCGGGTGCGTTTTTGCCGAGTTAGTAAATGATCAAGTTTCGGAGTTCAGATATGCACATCAGCCAGTTGCTCCAGGAATGGGGGAGGCTGGAATGTAGCTACGTCGCGGAGGAACCACCAAAAGCCTCCCTTTCGCAAAGGGAGGTTTGGAGGGATTGGTGCTGCGGAGTTTTGGTCTGGTAAGGTGGTATAAATCCCCCTCAATCCCCCTTTGGCAAAGGGGGAAGTTGTCAGAGGTAGTAGCCCTGTTTCCAGGGACGGTGCCGGTTTTGAGCGCGTGACCACTGATTCATGGGTTCTGATGTGGCGACCCGGAATCAACAATACCACCTATTGCAACGTATTATTTGTTTTGCATCAATGGGTTGCTAACTAATTTGGATGCGACATGAACTCCGAAACTTGAGATAGCAATCTCCCTCAAACTGCCCGATGAGATAATCCGCGAAAGCGAGGAGCCGGCGGAAAAGACTGGTATCAGCCGCTCAGAATTGATCCGTCAGGCAATACAACATGAACTCGAACATATCAAGGCAGAGTTACAGCGAGCAGAGATGGCCAAAGCACTTGAGGCCATGCGCAGCGACGAGGCTCATCTGGCCGACAGCGCGGCATTGGCACGAGGACTCAGCATCGAACTTGCAGATGAGGACTCGCCTGACTGGTGGCAGAAATCATACTGATCTGGGTACCTCATCTATCTCGATCCGCCTTCGGCTACCCCACCCCCATCTGCTCCAGCGTTTCCTGTAATTCCATCCAGCGTTCTTCCAGGGCGTCAATTTCGCTATCGAGCTGAGATTTCTCCTGCATCAAATTTTTCAGTTCGGTTTTGCGGCTGTCGTTCTGGTAGATGTCGGGGTCGGCCAGTTGCGTTTCTATTGCGGCTTGTCGCTGCTGTTGTTTTTCGAGCTGCTTTTCCAACTTTCTGACTTCGCGGGTAACTGGTTGCAGGCGCTTGCGTTTTTCGGCGGCGTCGCGGCGTTGCTGCTTGCGATCGGTTTTATCGTCGCTTGGTGCATTGCTTTCATCGACCGCGAGCGCGGCTTCCTTGTCCGCCAGGTAGCGGCGGTAATCGTCGAGGTCACCTTCATAGCGTTCACAGCCGCCGTCGTGGACGAAATAGAGTTCATCGGTACAGGTGCGCAACAGGTGGCGGTCGTGGGAGACGACAACCATCGCGCCTTCGTAGCCCTGTAGCGCCATCGTCAGTGCATGACGCATTTCCAGGTCGAGATGGTTGGTGGGTTCATCGAGCAATAGCAGATTGGGGCGTTGCCAGATCAGCATGGCGAGTACCAGCCGCGATTTCTCGCCACCGGAAAATGGCGCAATCGGTTCATCGACACGGTCACCATGAAAGCCGAAGCCACCGAGGTGATTGCGTAGCGCCTGCTCGGTGGCTTTCGGGTCGATGCGCTGAAAATGCAGTAGCGCTGAGGCGTCTGGATCGAGCTGTTCGAGCTGATGCTGGGCGAAATAGCCGATTTTCAATCCGTTGCCTGCGCGCAGCTCACCCGATAGGGATTGCAGTTCACCGGCGAGCAATTTGATCAGCGTCGATTTGCCGGCGCCATTGGGACCGAGCAGACCGACCCGTGAGCCGGGCCGAATTTGCAGCGAGACGTCACGCAAAATGGTGGTCTCGCCATAGCCGATACGCACATTATCCACGTCCAGCAGCGGGTCACCACAACGTTCGATCGGCAAAAATTCAAAATGAAACGGCGTATCGACATGGGCCGCGGTGATGACCTCCATCCGCTCCAACGCCTTCACCCGCGACTGCGCCTGGCGTGCCTTGGTCGCCTTGGCCTTGAAGCGGGTGATGAACGATTGCAGGTGAGCAATCTCTTTTTGCTGGCGTTCATGGGCCGCCTGTTGCTGGGCGAGTTGCTCGGCGCGCTGGCGTTCGAAATCGCTGTAGTTGCCGCTGTAGCGCATGATTCGGCCATGTTCGATATGGAGGATGACATTGATCACGCTGTCGAGAAACTCGCGATCATGCGAGATCAGCAGCAACGTGCCCTGATAGCCACGCAACCACTGCTCCAGCCAGATCACCGCCTCGATATCGAGGTGGTTGGTCGGCTCGTCGAGCAGCAGCAGGTCGGAGCGGCACATCAGCGCCTGCGCGAGATTGAGCCGCATCCGCCAACCACCGGAGAAGGTGACCACCGGCTGCTCGAGTTGATCGTTGCGGAACCCCAGACCATGGAGCAAGCGCCCGGCACGGCTGCGCGCGGTGTAACCATCGATGGCCTCATACTCGGCATGCAGCGCGGCCAGCGCTTCACCTTCGGCGGTGGCCATTTTCGCCTCCAGCAAGCGCAACGGACGATCGCCATCGATGACGTAGTCGATCGCTGCCTGCGCCACCGCCTCTGTCTCCTGGCGAACGTGGGCGATTTCGATGCCGGGCGGCATCGACAGCTCACCACTGTCGGGGCCGAACTCGCCCAACAACAGGCCAAGCAGACTCGATTTCCCACTGCCATTGGCCCCGGTCAGGCCAACATGCTGGCCGGGATGCAGCGTGACATCCACATCGCTGAACAACGGCTTGCTGCCACGTTGCAGGCTGATATTCTTTAAGCTAATCATGGCGCGCAGTGTATACCAATATGTCGGGCGATTTGCCCCCTCCCCCACCGGCCAGCTCCACCTGGGTTCTCTGGTTGCCGCGGTGGGCAGCTGGCTGCGCGCACGGCAGCAGGGCGGACGCTGGTTGCTGAGGATGGAAGATCTCGACCCGCCACGCGAAGTCCCCGGCGTGGCGGATGACATCCTGCGCACGCTGGAGATTCACGGCCTGACCTGGGACGGCCCGGTGCTTTACCAAAGCAGCCGGCTCGATGCCTACCAGGCTGCGCTGGAGCGGCTGATCGATGCCGGGCTGGCCTACCCCTGTTGCTGCTCGCGCAAGCAGGTGATGGAGAGTGGAAAACGGGGCGAGCTGGGCATGATCTACAACGGCCGATGCCGTCATGACCCTCGCCCTTGTGCTGGCCGCAATCCTGCCTGGCGCGTAATCACCCACGACGAGCCCACTGCTTTCGATGACTTGCGCCGTGGCCACTATGCACAACGGCTGGCATCAGAACTCGGGGATTTCGTCATCAAACGCGCTGATGGCTTTTTCGCCTACCAGCTCGCCGTCGTCGTCGATGATGCCTGGCAATCGATCAGCGAAGTGGTGCGCGGCG
>JALSHZ010000061.1 GCA_026981985.1 Gammaproteobacteria bacterium
CCGAGATCGACGCTGCGGTTTTCGACCAGACCACGAAACCCATCCCTGAAACCGATCACCTGCATGCCGTAGTTGCCCTGCGCTGCCTTGCCGACGCCGCGGATGGCGGCGTTGAGTCCGGGGCTGTCGCCGCCAGCGGTGAGAATGCCGATGCGTTTGGTCATGGGTAGTTTCTCCGGTTGGGCCCTGGCCTGATCTGCGTACCTGCGATCAACAGGTAGTCAATCGGTAGGGTAATGAGTGGTGTGATCCCCGGCTGATCAATCGTTGCTTTTTCGGTCATTATGCCTGAATCAATCAACTGGTGAACAGTGTGGGGCAAGGCCACTGCGACAGCGCATCAGCACCAGGATTCCGAGGGTAGAGCCCGATAGTCAGCAACGATTCAACCGTGTTCAAGTAGCCATTGCATCGCATAGAGGTTCAGCTCACTGGATGATGCCAAGTTGAGCTTGCGTTTCAGATTGTTGCGATGACTTTCGATGGTTTTGACACTGCGGTTGAGCCGCTGTGCAATGGTGCTGTTGCCCAGTCCCTTGCCGATCAGTTCGAGAATTTCCAGTTCTCTCGCACTCAGTTCGTCAGTGGCGGTGTCAGCTGAATCGTTGGCGAAAGAAAATCTGCCGCTGAGTACGTCACGAATGGCCGTGAGTATCGCTACCGGCTCGGCCTTTTTGCCAATGAAGCCGTGCGCCCCCAGGTCGCGCGCCTGGCGGGCGAATACCGCGTTGTCGTGGGCGGTGAAGATAATGACTTTCAGGTCGGCAACGCTGTCGAGTATCTGCCGCGCGAGTGTCAGGCCGTTGCCATCGTCCAGGGACAAGTCGATGATCGCCAGGTCGGGTCTGAGCTGGGTGATTTGCTCAATACCTTCGGCAATGGTGCCGGCGCTGCTACAAACTTCGAGATCCCCGGTGGCATCGATCAGCTCCGATAGCATCAGTCGGATCAGAGGGTGATCGTCGATCACAAGGATTCTTGCGGGTTCTGATGTCATGGCGCCCGATTTGAATTGTCTGTTTAGGGGAGATTAGGGGAATCCCCGATGGCGACAATTCTACTCGACCCAATAGACTCTGTCTCCATCGTCGTCGCCGATTCCAAGAACGAAGGGGCGCGAAGGTATATTGACTCGATTGGGTCAATTCAGGGAGGGTTCAGGGATGATACAGGGGCACCTTGTGTGCTCGTACCACGGATGGTACGGCAGGGAAGCTAATAATTTGTGATCGGGAGATTGACGGCCTGAATGCCGGCGAGCTTTCGCTATAGGTGGGAGAGTGATTTGCATGGAACCGTGGACTGGTGAAGCAATGGTTGCGTTTTTTATTGCAATGGGAGCGCTTGGCTTGCTCGTGAATCTGCTCTGACGCAACAGATGTGAGTATTGCCATCGCAAAATGAAAGAAAGCGCCGACATTGAGATAGAGCAGAACCTGAACCGTCTGTTGGGTCAGCTCAGTGATGAGCGGCTGCAGCTGTTACTTCGAGAAGCGCGTGAATATCTGCTCAAGGCACGGAAGTTATTGTTGTCGAATATCGATGCCGCCGATTGGGAAAGCCTCGCATCTGAGGCACACAAGGTCAGGGGCGCGATGTTGATCTATGGCAATACCAAGCTCGAATCGCTGCTGGACAAGCTATGCAACGTTTCTCCCGAGGTGGCGTGTGTCGACAGCGACCTCATCAATGAACTGAACCGGGAGTTCGGACGGATCGATCGGGTCCTGTCCACTTTCGGATAATGTCTGCCAGCGCTTCCAGCTCGAATGGTTTGCTCAGATAGTCGTTCATCCCAGCCTCGAAACAGCGTTCACGCACATCGTCGAAGGCATGAGCGGTCAGTGCGATGATCGGAAGCTGGTCTTTGTTCATCGCCTGGCGAATGATCCGGGTTGCCTCGTAGCCATCCATTTCCGGCATGCTGATGTCCATCAGCACCAGGTCGAAATCGTTCGATTCGAGCAGTTTCAGCGCCTCGGCCGCGCTGCTTGCCTGCGTGCTGATTACCCCCAACGTTTCCAGCAACGTATGACCCAGCAGCAGGTTCAGGCTGTCGTCATCGACCAGCAGCGTTCGTACCATTGAGAGGTCGGTTGATGATGGTGACTGTTCTGCCGCCGGGATGTCGCTTTCTTCTGTTGCCATGATTGGAAAAGTCACCGTGAAGTGAAAGTGACAGCCGCCATGCTCACCGTCTCTGAGTGCCAGAGATCCCCCCATCAGAGAGATGATCTGCTGGCTGATGGTCAGTCCGAGACCTGCGCCGCCGTGTTGACGCGTGTTCGAGGCATTGAGCTGGGTGAAGGGTTCGAATATTCTGCTCCGTTGTTCCGCGGGGATACCTGGCCCATTATCGGTGACGTTGAAAGTGACTTCCAGCGCTGAAGCATCGGCATCGGGAACGCAATCCAGCAGCAGGGACACCCGTCCTTCCGTACTGAACTTGATGGCATTGCCTACCAGATTGATTAGCACCTGCTGCAGCCGGGTAGCATCTCCAACCACCTTGTAGTCGCACTGTGCTGGTATATCGATGATTAACTCGATGTTTTTCTCGGCTGCTTCGAGCCTGAACAAATCATCAATGTTCTGGACGACTTCCCGCAAGTCGAACACTTTTTCATGCAATGTCAGCGTATCGTGCTTCAGCCGTGACATGTCGAGCATTTCGTCGATCAGCGTCATTATGTGTTGCGATGCCGACCGCTGATGGGCGAGATAGCGTTGTTCGGCGGCACTGGCGACAGACTTCTGCAATAGCTGGTTGTAGCCCATGATGGCATTCATCGGTGTGCGCAGTTCGTGGCTCATCGTTGCCAGGAAGCGGTCCTTCGCCTCGTTGCTGGCGGTGATCCGTTCCGCCCGTATTCTCAAGTCTCGGCTGCGAGCCCCCTCGGCCAGTGAAAGCAGTGTCAGGGCAACCAGCAGTCCGGCCTGGAAGATATAAGTGGCGATCTTCCAGTCGTTGTCGAGCAATTCTGCCTGGTGATAGATGCAGGGCTGGGCCACGATCAGAAAAACAATCAGGGCGAGCGCATATAAATCAACGTGAAAATAATACCTTAGCGCGGTAGTTATCATCCCATGCAGCTTTGCGGCGCTTTTTTGCCAGGCTCAACGCAGATGGCTCCCGCTCAAACAGGTTCATGC
>JALSHZ010000062.1 GCA_026981985.1 Gammaproteobacteria bacterium
TCTTGCTCTCGAAAGCAGCCTTGGGCCAAGCGGCCAGGACAGCGCTGGGGGTCAACAGGCCAGCGGATGCAGCGACGCCCGCTGCGCCGGCAGCCAGGCTGCCTCTCAAAAATAGTCTGCGTTGCATGTGTTGGTAACTCCAAAATCCAGCTTTGTATGGAGCAGTTATACCTACAAGTTGCATGCCAACACACAAAACACCTATATATCAGACACTTAAAAAACACCCCAAACATCCGAAGCTGGTGCGGATTGCAATCCGCAACCCCAAAAGATTGCAAGATGCAATGCCATCCGTCCGATCGGAAACACGATTCAGCGAAAAGCAGACACAAAAAAGCCCACCGCACGAGGTGGGCTTTTTTGTGTCTGCTTTCTGGCGTTATGACTCAGTTCGTGCCTGTCGATGTGTTACGCATCCGCTTGTATCCAACCATTGCCAGCAATGCCGATCCCAGTAGCCAAAGCGTGGTGGGGTAAAAGTTCCGCTCAGCTTTGCTTGCGGGTGCAGCCGCTTCACGGTATCTGGCTTCGACCAGTTCAACATTTGCGACATTCGCTGCTTGATCCATTACCGCAACGGTTTGGTCAGCCGACTGACCTGCCTGTGAAATGACGCCCGCAGTGATCGCGAGTGAAAAGATGATCACGCTGATAAAAATCCGGTCTAGTTTACCCATCTTAAGCCCAGCCCCATTTAGAGAATTTTGTTTATTCGTTGTTATGGGACTGATGTTAGTTGGGGCGGAGAAATCAGGACGTGACGCAGTTCTCAGTTTTCAGGGACTAAGTGTGGCAAATCCATGACAAGGTGAACGAGCGCGCATTTTTTGACGACGTGACGAGCATAGGCGTCACAATCATGTGAGACAAAAGGTGTAGATCAGCGAATAAACGGCTGTTTTTCTTGCTTCGTACAGACGAGTTCAGGTATCTCTTTGCTGGAGTTTGCGCCAAAGTGTCGACTTGTTGATTCCCAACGCCTGCGCCGTCTCTTCACGGTTGCCGTCGAACCGGCGCAACATCTTGTCGATGTAGCGTTGCTCCAGCGTTTTCAGATCAGGCAGATCGTGATCGATACTGTCGCGCGTGGCACAGGATGCCGGAGCTGTATCGGTATTGTCGTCATCGAACACCATGACAGCATCTTCGGCCAGCACCACATGGCGCTCGACCAGATTCTTCAGTTCGCGCACGTTGCCGGGCCAGGCATGCGCCTGCAAGCGGCGCATCGACGCCTCGTCGAAGCCGCAAACATGCCGCTGATAACGGAGATTGAACTGATGGATGAAATGCTCGATCAGTAGCGCGATATCACCTTCGCGCTCGCGCAGGGGTGGCACCTCGATACGCACGACGTTGAGCCGATGATAAAGATCCTCGCGGAACTCGCCTGCCTTGACCATGGCGGCCAGATCCCGATTGGTGGCGGCGACGAAGCGCACATCGATATCGATCTGCTCGACCCCACCAACCCGTGTCACTTTCTGCTCCTGCACGACGCGCAGCAACTTCGTCTGCATCGCATCGGAGATATTGCAGATCTCATCGAGGAACACGGTGCCGCCGCGGGCGCTCTCCAGGCGCCCGATGCGCTGCTTGTCGGCACCGGTGAATGCGCCCTTTTCGTGGCCGAACAGCTCGCTCTCCAGCAAGGTGTCGCTGACGGCGCCGCAGTCGATGACGACAAACGGCTTGTCCGCCCACGGGCTGAGCTGATGCAGATCACGCGCCACCAGCTCCTTGCCGGTACCCGATTCCCCCGTGACGATCACATTGCAGCGGATCTGTGCCAGTTTCAGGACCAGCTCACGCAATGCCTGAATCGGCGGCGATTGCCCCAGAATCGAGGAGGCTTCGCGCTCGCGCGCCAATTCCTGACGCAACGCCTGGTTCTCCTTGATCAGCGTCGATGCTTCCAGCACCAGCCTCAGCTGATGCAGCAACTCCTCGGCTTCATAAGGCTTCTTGATAAAATCGGCCGCACCCAGGCGCAGTGCCTCGATGGCATTCTCGACGCTGGAATAGCCGGTGATGATGATGACCGGCACCTGCGGATCAACCGTCTTCAGTTCGGCCAGCAGCTCGATCCCGCTCATGCCCGGCATTTTCAGATCGGTGATGACGGCATCGACTGGCTGCTCGCGAAACGCCGCCAATGCCTTGGCGGGATCACGAAAGGCAGTGACATCGCAGCCTGCATTGGCAGCGAAACGCTTGAACAACCGCCCCGCTACCGGATCATCATCAACAAAAAAGACTCTGTGTCCGTTCACGCTCTCACCCTTGGTATGCGGATCTCTGCCGTGCATCCGCCCGCTTCATTGTTGACCAGCCGCAGCTGTCCGCCATGCATCTCGACAATACCGAGACTAATCGACAACCCCAGCCCGGAACCATCGCCCACAGGCTTGCTGGTCGCAAACGGCTCGAACAGCCGCTCCTCGATCTGTGGATCGATACCCGTGCCATGATCGATCACAAGTACCCGCAACCAGCCGTCATCCTCCTGTGCCGTGATTCTGATTTCGCCACCCTGCGGCGAAGCGTAAATGGCATTCTGCAACAGATTCAACAGCACCTGTTCCATCTGATAGCGATCGGCCTCCATCGTCAACACCTCATCGACTTCAACCTCCAGCGCGATATCCTTGCCCTCCAGGGCGCTGGCTGCACGCCGGATGGAGGTCTCGATCCAGTCGCGCACATTCACCGGCTCGTAAACCGGTTCGATTTGCCGGGCGAAGTTGAGGATACCCTTGACAATATGCGCGGCACGGCGCGTTTCGGCGATGATCGCTTCAGCATCCTCAGCGACCTCGGGGCAACGCTCGGTATCGCGTGCGATCAACTTCGCCAGGGACAGAATATTCGTCAACGGGTTGTTCAATTCATGACCGATACCGGCCGCCATCTCGCCAATCGACGCGAGACGGGCTGACTTGACCAGCTTGCGCTCGGCACGCTTTCGGGCTTCCCGTGCTTTTTCCAGGCCGGCGATCATCTGCTTGAATTCCGACTCCAATGCATTGACCTCGGAGGACCAGGAGCGCGGCGTATCACCCACCGGCACACCGCTGGCGTAGTTCCGCATATTGCGCGCCAGCTGCGTCACCGGCCGCGCCAGCCGCCGCGCCGCCAGGCTGGCCAGCAGAATGCTGAACAATGCCATCACCAGCGTCAGTGCCAGCAAACCATAGCTGATGACACGAAACTGGCCACCAATCTGGTCATTGTCCAGCCGCTGCGACAACACCCAGGAAACCAGCCGGTCTGGATAGGGAAAATATTCGGTGAAGAGCCAGCGATATCGCGCGCCACTGATGACGCTGTCGCTGCCAGCGCCGGCGATATAACGTCGCACAGCGCCTGGAAGCGGGAGATCATCACGCCGCTTGCCGGAAAAGAACAGTGGCGGCTGATCGCTGAAGATCCACTTCGGTGGCCCCCCATCCTCTGCGGCATTTTCTATGATGCCGATTTTCGCATCACGCAAGCGTGGCGTCAGCGCCAGCAGACGATCGAAACGCCGTCCCGTACTGCTGTAAACCAGATAGGCCCGCTGTCCATCCAGCCGCAACGGCCAGACGGCATCGAGAATGGGTGGTCGAATCTCCTGCGGCAACGGCGTTGGCTGCGGCAGCCGCAGATAGGCAATCTCGCCATCGGGCAGGCTGCCCAGCTGCACGCTGAACGCGGGGCTGACCTCGACCTCCAGCAATGGGTAGGGCAGCAAGCTTTCCAGCTCCGGTTTGCTGAGCCCACCGTAGGTCACCTGCACCACGGTATTTCCTTCGGGGTCGAGCACTCGAATCACCGCAGGTTCACCCACCACCGGCTCAAGATTGAGCAAGAAAGCCTTCAACTGCGCCTTGGCGATGCGGTATTCGCGTGTAACATGACCAAGCTCAATCACCTGTTCGAGCTCATCGATGAAACGCTGCATCAGGCTGGCGCTGCCCAGCGTCCGCAACAAATTGCGCTGATGCTGAAACTGCTGGTCGATGCTGGCAGAAAGCCGTCGCAGCTCCCCCTGCATCTCGTCATCGATCTCGGCCAGATAGACACCACGGTAATACTGATTAGCGAAAAACAGCACCGCAGCCAGCGGCAACAGGCCAATAATGGTGAACCACAGTAGCAAGTGGTTGCGTAGCTTCATATAATTCTGCCTTCGAGACCTGTCGGCAGATATTGCCGCATCACCATCTACCCCATCTCACCGGATTCATCCCCCATGAAAATCTGCTGGGCCCAGAGCCTGTTCATCGTAATCGTCATTATACTCGGCCTTGGCAACATTCTTTCCGCCTGTGGCCAGAAGGGTGCGCTGTACCTGCCGGACGATGCACCACAAACCGACATGCAAAAGCAGAAGAAGAAACAGGACTGAACATGGACCACTTCAATTACCGTAACGGCCAGCTCCATGCCGAAGATTGCGCTCTGGCCGATATCGCCGATACCTGGGGCACGCCCGCTTACGTCTACTCACGCGCCACCATCGAGCGGCACTGGCACGCGTTCGACAATGCACTGGGCGATCATCCGCACCTCATCTGCTACGCCGTCAAGGCCAATTCAAACCTCGCCATTCTCAACCTGATGGCGCGTATGGGGTCGGGGTTCGACATCGTATCGGTGGGTGAGCTGGAGCGCGTCCTGCTCGCTGGTGGCGACCCGGCCAAGGTCGTCTTCTCCGGCGTCGGCAAACGGGTTGACGAAATGCAGCGGGCGCTGGAGGTCGGCATCCACTGTTTCAATGTCGAATCCGCAGCGGAGCTGGAACGGCTCAATGCCGTCGCCGGGGAGATGGGAAAAACCGCGCCGGTGTCGCTGCGCGTCAACCCCGATGTCGATGCGAAAACCCACCCCTACATCTCCACCGGCCTGAAGGAGAACAAGTTCGGCATCGACATCACCCGCGCCGAAGTGGTCTACGCGCGCGCAGCCGAACTGCCCCACGTTGTCCCGGTCGGCATCGACTGCCATATCGGCTCACAGCTGACCGAATTATCGCCATTTCTTGCCGCGCTCGACCGCGTCCTGCTGCTGGCGGAAAGGCTACGGGACAGCGGCATCGCAATAAAGCATCTCGACCTCGGCGGCGGTCTTGGCATCCCCTATCGCGACGAGGAGCCACCGCTCCCGGCCGACTACGGCGACGCCGTGCTGGCAAAGCTGCGCGACACCGACTACGAAATCATTCTCGAACCGGGGCGCGCCATCATGGGCAATGCCGGCATTCTGCTGACCCGCGTGGAATACCTGAAAGACAACGGCGAACACCATTTCGCCATCGTTGACGCAGCCATGAACGACAACATGCGCCCGGCGCTGTACCAGGCATGGCAGGAGATCGTGCCGGTCGACGCCAACCGCCAGGGGGTCACGGCCCGCTACGACATCGTTGGCCCCATTTGTGAAACCGGGGATTTTCTCGGCAAGGGACGCGAGCTGTCACTTCAAGCCGGCGACCTGCTGGCGATGCGCTCGGCCGGTGCCTATGGCTTTTCGATGAGTTCCCAGTACAACACCCGCCCACGCGCGGTCGAACTGATGGTGGACGGTGATCAAGTGCATGTCATTCGCGAACGCGAAACCATCGAACAGCTGGTGGCTGGGGAGAAACTACTGCCCGAGTAGCCGCATCGAGAACCGGTACAGGCAATAACTCAAGTTTCGGAGTTCAGGCAAGCAGGCTTAGCAGTCCCCCCCTTTCGCAAAGGGAGGTTAGGGGGGATTGGAAAGGCCTTGGGTTGGCAGCAAGCTCCTGAAAATCCCCCTCAATCCCCCTTTGAAAAAGGGGGAGGCCGTAGCGATGTTTCTGCCAATGGCGCAACATTCGCCCGGATGAACACCGAAACTTGAGCTACCAATACAGGCAATAAAAAAGGGGCCAGACGGCCCCTTTTTTATTGCCTTGCAAAAAGTCGGCTTACGACTTCTTGATCAGGAAGGTGAACTCTCCACCACTCTCGGATGATTCAAGCAAATCATGGCCAGTCTGCTTGGTGAAGGCTTCGAAATCCTTTACCGAACCAGGATCGGTGGCAATGATCTTCAGTACCTCACCGGAACCAATCTTGTTGATTTCCTTCTTTGCTTTGAGGATTGGCAGTGGGCAGTTGAGACCACGGGCATCCAGAGTTGCAGCTACGTCTGTCATGGAGAACTCCTATGTCAGTGTTGTTGAAAGGTCGTGTGGCGAGCAAAGATACCATGAAACAATGTGTATCAGCCACCGGAAACAATAAGCACCGGAAACAATAAGCAAGCCAATGCACCCTGTCACGGTTGTCGTATCCAGCGCGCTTCCCTGTTGCCAACCCAGATTTCTCACCGCAAATTCTGCCACTCAGGCACCGAAGCTGCGCCGTGCCTCGTGGCGCGCTTCGAGCATGGTCTGGATGCGGATCAACTCCATGATGTTGTCCAGATTGATGACACCGACGACACGGCCATCCTGCAGTACCGCCAGCAGCGGACTGCGGCTTTCACGCAGCCGTTCCAGCACACCATTGAGCGGCTCAGCGATATCTGCGGTCTGCACATCCCGCCGCATCCAGTCGGCAACCCGGCCATGCTCACCGTCGGCCTGGAGCCCGCGCAGCAGATCATCCTGTGTCAGTACGCCAACCATCTCTTCATTGGCCATGACCGGAAAATCCTTCTGGCTGCCTTCCAGCGTCAGCTCGATGACCCGCGCCAGTGAGTCCTGCGGCGACAAACTGTGGAACTCGGTCAGCATTGCCTCGCCGGTGGTGACGTGATCGAGGCTGGAGCGGACAGTTTCCATTTCGGCTTCGGCCGCGGCGCCAATCCAGACGAACAGCGCGATAAAGATCAGAAACGGGTTGTACAACAAGCCGATCAGCCCCAGCCACAGCGCCAGCCCCTGGCCAATCTTCGCGGCCGTCTGGGTTGCCTGCACCCGCCCCATGCGCATTGCCAATGCAGCACGCAGTACACGGCCACCATCCATCGGAAAAGCCGGTAACAGGTTGAATACGGCAAGAATGATGTTCAACACGACCAGCTGTTGCAGTAACGGCCCGCTGGTGACACTGAGCGTCTCGCCCGGGATCAGCGCCCCGGTCATCGCCAGCCAAGACCACAGCACAGCCGCAATCACCAGATTGACTGCCGGGCCAGCCAGGGCAACGAGGATTTCCTGGTGCGGGTCATCCGGCATCTTTTCCAGATCGGCCACACCACCGATTGGCAACAGCGTGATATGCCGGGTGCGGATACCGTAGCGACGCGCCGTCAATGCATGTCCGAATTCGTGCAGTACGACGCAGCCAAACAGCAGCAGAATAAAGCCAACCCCGGAGATCACCGCTGGCAGACCCGCCGTGGCCCAGTAGCTGAGTGCCAACCAAACGATCAAGATCACGAAGGTGGCATGGACATAAACATCGATGCCAGCCACGCGAACAAGCTTCCAAGACCATTTCAGCGGCTGGTTCGCAGCGTCGCTGGCGGCTGTTCCCGAGTTGTTCATGCCATTACCCTCGTGCTTAGTCTAAAGAGTATGGCAAACAATCGACGGCATTGCGCCTCAGAACAGGATCACAACAGCCTGCGAATCGATGCCGCGATCGACTCGGGACTGGCACCGTGGATGATCTGGTCCTCCACCTTGCCATTCTTGTCGATAATGTAGATTGTCGACGAATGATCGACGGCATACCCCATCGAACCCTCGATCTCGGCTTTCTTGTAGTAGGCACCGTATTTCGCCGCAATCTCGGCGATCTGTGGCGGTGTACCGGTCACGCCGATGAAATTCGGGTGGAAGTAGCCAGCGTATTCCTTCATGTTCGCGGGGGTATCACGCTCCGGGTCGACACTGATAAAAATCCCGTACACCTGGGCCTGCTCCTGAGGCGACAGCAGTTTCATTGCCGAGGCCATCATGGTGAGCGAAGTCGGGCAAATATCCGGGCAGGAGGTGTAACCAAAATAGACCATGCCCACCTTGCCGCGATAGTCTGCCAGTGACACCGGCCCGTCGGCCGATTGCAGCGTAAAATCACCGCCGACGCGGGTTTCAGGCGCCAGGTCAGTGGCTGGCGCCATCACCTGGTTCAGCCACAAACCGACGCCCAGCCCGGCCAGTATCGGCAGCGCCAGCAGCAGTATCAGCTTCGATCGAGACATCGTTTAATGCTTCGCCGGCATGTGGCCGCCATGTTTCATTGGCATCTTCATCTCGATCTTGCGCACCGGCGCGCTGATCTGCTGTTTCGTGCCATCACTGAACGACAGTTCGATATCGACGCTATCGCCTGGCTTCACCGGTCGGGTCAAACCGATCAGCATCACATGCAGCCCGCCGGGTTGCAGCGTGACCGTCTCACCCTTTTTCAGTTCGATCTTGTCGACCGGGCGCATGCGCATGACGCCATTGTCGTGGATATGCGTGTGCAGCTCGACCGAACGGGCGACATCACTGGACGCCTTGACCAGCGCCACATCACCTTTGTCAGCTTGCAACCCCATAAAGGCCGCCGTCGCTGGCGCCCCCGGCGGCACTGCGCGGACATAGGGATCGACCACGGCGACATCGGCGCTGCTGACACCCGACATTAGCAGGCCAAAGGCCATCAAAATCAGCCGTACTGCGTTGCTGTTCATGGTTGGTTCTCCTGGTTACTGTTTGGACGTTACAAAACGAAACGGTGCGTCGAACACGCCTTGCGGTGTCGACACTCGCAACAATGCCTCCCACTCCATGCGGTTGCGCACACAAATGGGCAGGATGGCCTGACCCGACAGCGACTCGCCCTCCGGCTTGAGCGCGAAACGGTTCAGGCCCATGTTCATGTCAACGCCGGTAAAACTGATGATGGCCTTCTCCACCATCACCCCGTCGGTCTCCAGGCGCAGCGAGAAATCCTGCATGGGGTGTACCGGTCGCGGCTCGAAAGCCAGGCTA
Source organism: Gammaproteobacteria bacterium (assembly GCA_026981985.1). Classification (GTDB taxonomy): domain Bacteria; phylum Pseudomonadota; class Gammaproteobacteria; order UWMA-0217; family UWMA-0217; genus JALSHZ01. The sequence goes on from JALSHZ010000062.1 coordinate 8,945, forward strand.
ATACTGCCGCCACCCGGCAACGAGGCAGAGCAGGCGCGCTGCTGCAAGTCACAGTCAGACAGCGCGAGACGGGTCGCCGCTTCATCCGACGTCCACAAGCTGCCTCCACGCAACACGAGTAGCACCACCATGACGGTGCCGAGAAACAGGCCAATGGCGATCAGAGCAATGCGTTTAGTCGAGTCCACGTTTCAAGTCCGGTCGTTTCTGTAGTTTTCGCTGCAAGGTGCGGCGGTGCATGCCAAGCTGGCGTGCCGTCGCGGAAATATTGCCGTTGTTTTCGGCCAGCACCCGCTGGAGGTGTTCCCACTCCAGCTGCTTCAGCGGCGTAGGTGCCAGCTTGGCCGGCTCGTCAGCCCGGTCATCTGTGGTCGAGGCGGTCAATGCCCGCAAGATCGCCGCAGCATCCACCGGCTTGGCAAGATAGTCCACCGCACCCAGCTTCACCGCTCGCACCGCGGTTGCCAGGCTGGCGTAGCCCGTCAATACGACAATCCGCAACTCAGGCAGAAGCCGCAACAGCGGTTCGATCAGCTGCAACCCCGACTCCCGGTCGAGGCGCAGATCCAGCACGGCATAGGCCGGCTGCTCCTGCTGCGCCAACGCAAGTGCCTGCGCGCCGTTTGCGGCGCAGCATGCTGCATAGCCCCGCCGCTCCAACGCCCGCTGCAAGGTTCGGCAGAAAACTTCGTCGTCATCGACAATGAGGATCGTCCCCTCAGCCATCATGACGCTCCAGCACGACAGGAACGACAACCCGTGTGCGCATGCCACCCCCTTCGAGATTCATCATCGTCAGGCTGCCGCCGATGCGCTCCAGCGTCGCATGCGACAGCACCAGCCCCAAGCCCAGCCCCTGCGCCTTGGAGGAAAACGCCACACGCCCTGCGCGCTTCATCTGCTCGGCTGACAGCCCTTTACCCTGATCATCGATATCGACAATCAGCTCGTCCGCCCGGTAGCGGGCCTGCACGCGAACACTCGTCTCACCCTGGTCCAGCGACGCATCGGCCGCATTGTCGAGCAGATTGACCAGCGCCATCGAAAACCGCTCCATCTCCGCATACGCCGGCATGTCATCGAGCTGGAGGTCGAACTCGACTGCCACATCCGGCCGCAACGCCGCCCAGTCTTGCAGCGTTTCCTGCAGGGCTTGCCCGCCCAGTTCCTCGGAAGCACCACCAGCCTTGTGTTGCAGCCGTTGCAGGCGCGTCTGGCAATGCGCTACCTGACGCAGAATTTCATCCGCATCGGCTTCGACCTGCGCACGCTCGGCAGCCAGCTCCCGCATCTCCTGCGCCAGCAAGCCAATGGTCGCCAGCGGCGTATTCATCTCATGCGCCACCCCGGCGGCCAGCGCCCCGGCAGAGACGATGTGTTCATTGCGCATCAGCTTTTCACGTGCCTCAGCCAGTTCTGTTTCGCGACGCTGGCCAGCACGCGCCAACTGATGCACGAACACAGCCGCAATCGCTGCGCTGAGGATAAAACTCGCCCACATGCCCCAGACATGCAGGTTGAAATCACCCCCAAAACGCGACCCCACTGGCGCCAGCGGCACGTAGTACCACAGCAGCCAAGTGTAGAGCGCCGACGCCAACAGCAACGTCAGCACGATGTAGCGCACCGGCAGAAACGCCGCCGCCAGCGCCACTGGCAACAAATACAGCGACACGAACGGGTTGGTCGATCCGCCCGACCAATACAACAACGCCGTCAGCGCCAGCATATCGATCCACAGATTGGCGCTAATCTCCAGCGCCATCACCCGAGTCGGCCTGCCGAGACGCCAGCCCAGTATCAGATTCCATACCCACAGCGCACCGATGATCACCACGAATGGCAGCGTCTGCAGCTGGATTTCGAACACAACAACCACCAGCACCAGCACTGCCAACTGCGCCACCACCGCCACATTCCGCAGCCAGAACAGCCCTTCGAGTACCCGCCGCCGGGCCTTGTCGCCAGTTTCCGCATCGTTGTTGATCATGGGCGGATAGTAGCAGGCTGATTGAATGGCACTAATAGTTAGTGATTGTGTCATCCCCGCTGGACACGGGGATCCAGTCACAGGGATGTGAACCACCCAAGCTGGAAGCCTTCCCGGGCACTGGATTCCGGCGTCCTGCCGGAATGACCAATACCCTAGCAACGACTGGTAGCTTATGGCTCAGCACGGGTTTACAACAGTGACAAATTGTCGCACCCCCATGATGACGCTCAATGACGATATACTGCTCCCATGAGACTCGAATTCACTAAAATGCAGGGCATCGGCAACGATTTCGTCGTCATCGATGCGATCAACCAGGCGGTGGAGATGACGCCAGAGCTGGCGCGGCGGCTGGCGGATCGGCGCTACGGTATCGGCTGTGACCAGATTCTGCTGGTGGAGCCACCGGCATCCGACGCGGCGGCGTTTCGCTACCGCATTCTCAATGCCGATGGTTCGGAGGTGGGGCAGTGTGGCAACGGCGCGCGCTGCTTTGCCCGCTATGTGCGCGACAAGGGGTTGATCGAGCGTGACGAGTTTGCGGTGGAGACGGCCAGTGGCGTGATCGTGCCGAAGATCCTCGACGACGGTTCGGTGCAGGTGGACATGGGGCTGCCACGGTTCGCACCGGCCGACATCCCCTTTATCGCCGACGCTGAAGCGCCACGCTATTCGCTCGATGTCGATGGCGAGACGGTCGAGATCGGCGCGGTGTCGATGGGCAACCCGCATGCGGTGTTGCAGGTGGACGATATCACTGCCGCGCCAGTGGAGCGGCTGGGCCCGCCACTGGAGCGGCATCCCCGCTTTCCCGAACGGGTGAATGTCGGCTTCATGCAGATCATCTCGCCGACCCACATCCGCCTGCGCGTGTACGAGCGCGGTGCCGGAGAAACCCTGGCCTGCGGCAGCGGCGCTTGTGCTGCGGTGGTCATCGGCCAGCGCTGGGGGCTGCTCGATGCAACGGTGACAGTTGACCTTCCCGGGGGGCAGCTTATGATTGCGCGGCAAGGGCCAGAGGCGCATGTACTGATGAGCGGCCCGGCCACCACCGTTTTTGAAGGCACCATCGACTTATGAACGCAACCAGCCCCACCCCATCCAGCAGCCCCGTTACCGACGAAACCATTGAAACCTGGCTGCGCAACAATCCCGACTTCTTTCTCAATCGGGCCGAGCTGCTCGATACGCTGGAAATTCCGCATGCACCCAATGGGGCGGTTTCGCTGGTGCGGCGGCAGATCACCGGCCTGCGGCAGCGCAATCAGGAGCTGGAAAAGAAGTTGCTCGATCTGGTTGCGATCGCCCGTGAAAACGAGAACCTCGCCACCCAGCTGCACGAATTTTCGCTCAACCTGCTCGAAGCCGACACGCTGGACGATGTGCTGGCCGTGAGCCGCAACCAGCTGATCGAAGCCTTCAAGGCCGATTTCGTCAAGATCGGATTGTTCGACGACGATGCGCCCGACAGCGTGCACGCGGTATCACGCGACGATGCCGAAACCCTGTTCGGCAGCCTGATCAAAGCCAAGCGTAATTTCTGCGGCTCGCTGGCCGACGAGCAAAATCAATACCTGTTCGGCGAGCACGCCGGGGAAGTCGAATCCGTCGCCTTCGTGCCGCTCTACACCACCCAGACCATCGGCTTTCTCGCCCTTGGCAGCCGCGACATCGCCCGCTTCCACCAAGGCATGGGCACCTTGTTTCTCGGGCAGCTTGGCGAACTGGTCACCCGCGCCATCGTGCATCGTCAGAACCATCCGGCAGCGGAGCCGCAATGAGCCTGGATTTCTCCAGCTTCATCGACTACCTCAGCTACGAAAAACGCTATTCACCGCACACGATCTCCGGCTACCGCCGGGATCTGGAACGCTTCGTCGCCTTTCTCAAGACACAGCAGATCGACGACTTCGCCAGCGTCACACCGGCGCAGATTCGTCACTTCATCACCCAGACACACGCCGACGGACTCGGCAGCAAGAGCCTGCAACGGCTGCTGTCATCGCTACGCGGGCTGTATCGCCTGCTGCTGCGCGACGGCAAGGTGGACAGCAATCCCGCCCGCGATATCAGTGCGCCGAAGGCCGACAAGCGGCTGCCAAAATCGCTGGAAATCGAACAGGTCGAACGCCTGCTGGCGATCCCCACCGACACCCCACTGGCCGCACGCGATCTCGCCATGATGGAGCTGTTCTACTCTTCGGGGCTACGGCTGGCCGAAATCGCCGGCCTCAACCTGGACGATCTCGACCTGGCCAGCGCCCTGGTGCGCGTCATCGGCAAGGGCTCGCGTCAGCGCGTCGTTCCCGTCGGCCGCAAGGCAGTCGAGGCGCTCCGGCACTGGCTCAAGCAGCGCCAACCGCTCGCCGCCGATGGCGAGACGGCGGCATTCGTCAACAACAAGGGCTCACGGCTCAGTCACCGCAGCATCCAGCGCCGCCTCGACCACTGGGCAAAACGGCAGGGGCTGGACCAGCATGTTCACCCACACCGGCTGCGCCACGCCTTCGCCACGCATCTGCTGCAATCCTCCGGCGACATCCGCGCAGTGCAGGAGCTTTTGGGTCACGCCAACATCAGCACGACGCAGATCTACACCCATCTCGACTTCCAGTACCTTGCCCGCGCCTACGACCAGGCGCACCCAAGAGCGAAGCGCAAACGCTGATCGTGTAGAATAGCCCTCCCTTTTGCGACATCCAGGAAACGGCGCATCGTGGAACAATACAGAGGTACAACGATCGTCTCGGTTCGCCGCGACGATCAGGTCGCGCTCGGCGGCGATGGTCAGGTAACGCTTGGCGACACCATCATGAAAGGCAACGCCCGCAAGGTACGCACGTTGCTCGGCGGCAAGGTGCTGACCGGCTTCGCTGGCGGCACGGCGGACGCCTTTACGCTCAACGAGCGCTTCGAGGCCAAATTGCAGGAACATAACGGCAATCTCACCCGCGCCGCCGTCGAGATAGCGAAAGACTGGCGCACCGATCGCGCCCTGCGGCGGCTCGAAGCACTGCTGGCAGTGGCCGACGACGCCACTTCGCTGATCATCTCCGGCAATGGCGATGTCATCGAGCCGGAGAACGGCCTGATCGCCATTGGCTCCGGCGGCCCTTACGCACAGGCGGCAGCACGGGCACTGCTCGACAACACCGACCTGTCGCCCCGCGAGATCGTAGACAAGGCGCTGAACATCGCCGCCGATATCTGCATCTACACGAACCACAACACGACCATTGAGACACTTGGTTAGGAACTCCCCATGTCCGAAATGACCCCCAGAGAAATCGTGCAGGAGCTGGACAAACACATCGTCGGCCAGCAGAACGCCAAACGCGCCGTGGCCAATGCACTGCGCAACCGCTGGCGGCGGCAACAGCTCGATGAGAGCCTGCGCCAGGAAGTCACGCCGAAGAATATTCTGATGATCGGGCCCACCGGCGTCGGCAAAACTGAAATCGCGCGGCGACTGGCGCGGCTTGCCAATGCGCCCTTCATCAAGGTGGAAGCCACCAAATTCACCGAAGTAGGCTATGTTGGCCGCGAAGTCGACTCGATCATCCGCGATCTGATGGATTCGTCGGTGAAAATGATCCGCGAGCAGGAGGTGATCCGCCACCGCCATCGCGCCGAAGAGGCCGCCGAAGAACGGGTGCTCGACGTCCTGCTGCCGCGCCCGGCCAGCAACGGCTTCATGACCGAAGTCGATGAAGAACCCAAAGACCAGGCCACGCGGCAGAAATTGCGCAAGAAGCTGCGCGAAGGTGACCTCGACGACCGCGAGATCGAAATCGAAGTGGCCGCAACGGCGCTAGGCGTCGAGATCATGACCCCGCCCGGCATGGAAGACATGGCCAGCCAGCTGCAAAGCATGTTTCAGAACCTCGGTGGCAACAAGACCAAGAAGCGCAAGCTGAAGATCAAGGACGCGCTGGTTGTGCTCGCCGAAGAAGAGGCGCACAAGCTGGTCAACGAGGAGGAGTTGAAGCAGAAGGCCGTCGAACGCGTCGAACAGACCGGTATCGTATTTATCGACGAAATCGACAAAGTCGCCAAACGCGGCGAAACCAGCGGCACCGATGTCTCCCGCGAAGGCGTGCAGCGCGACCTGCTGCCGCTGGTCGAAGGCTGCACCGTCAACACCAAATACGGCATGGTCAAGACCGACCACATCCTGTTCATCGCCTCCGGCGCCTTCCACGTCTCCAAACCTTCCGACCTCATCCCCGAACTGCAAGGCCGGCTGCCGATCCGCGTCGAACTCGACGCGCTACAGGCTGAGGACTTCATCCGCATCCTCACCGAACCGGACGCCTCGCTGACCGAGCAATACACCGCGCTGATGGCCACCGAAGGCGTCACCCTGCAATTCAGCGACGACGGCATTCGCAAAATCGCCAACGCCGCCTTCCAGGTCAACCAGCGCACCGAAAACATCGGCGCGAGAAGACTGCACACCGTGATGGAACGGCTGCTGGACACCATCTCCTTCGAAGCACCCGACCACAGCGGCGAAACCTTCATCGTCGATGAAAACTACGTCAGCGACCACCTCGGCGAACTGGTTGAAGACGAAGACCTCAGCCGCTACATTTTGTAATGCTATTTTCGCCTTCTCGACGGCCAGGAAGAGGGGTGACAACCAAATCGCTGTGGTGGATGGCGCTGCGCTTATCCACCCTACATTTGACGATACCTTCCTGATGGATAGAGCCAGCCCAATCCGGGTTAATTGACAGCCACATCCACCACGCCGCAACATTCGACGCATTCAGCCAACGGAAACCAAACAGACATGAGACCAACCGAAATTCAGCTGCACAAGAAATCACGGATACTGGAACTCGCCTACGAAGACGGCACCCGCCACAAACTGCCCTGCGAATACCTCCGCGTCTACTCCCCATCGGCAGAAGTGCAAGGCCACGGCCCCGGCCAGGAAACCCTCCAGATCGGCAAGGAAGAAGTCGAAATCGAAGCCATCGAACCCGTCGGCAACTACGCCATCAAACTCGTCTTCTCCGACACCCACGACACCGGCATCTACGACTGGGACCTACTCTACGAACTCGGCGACAAATACGAAGAAAAATGGGCCGACTATTTGAGACGGCTCGAAGAAGCCGGGCACAAACGCCGAGAAATAGCCAACTAACCCCTGGGACCGCCCCGTTTTTAGCTTATAGCTGATACCCGCTACAAGCTGGTATCAGCTTGCACTCCCCCCTGCCCCCCCCAACATTCCAATACCCACCGATACTCCGAATCCCACAATCACTTGCCAAACTCCCTGTGGCCTTGATTGATCGAATGCTCCATTTTTTACGCCGAACCTACCCCATTTCCCGCCATTTAGCGTGCAAAGCTCACAAATAACGCAACTAGAAGATCGAGGCACTTGACTTTTCGTCGACAGCACACGGGAAGAATGGGAATATAGAAAGTGAGACTTGATACGCAAAAATTAAAAAGCCCGGCAGGAATCTGCCGGGCGGATACGGTTCTCCTGCAAAATGCAGGAGCCTTATTGTAGCAACGGTTCTCACCCCGGATAGCCACAGTCGATTCATTCTAAGTAGTCGTTACAAAATGGTCAACAAAACATTTTCCTATCAATTGGGTCTGGATATTGGCATTGCTTCGGTAGGCTGGGCACTGCTCGATACCACCAATCAACACATCATTGACCTCGGCGTACGTTGCTTTGACAAAGCTGAGACTGACAAGGATGGTGACCCCCTAAACCTAAACCGTCGAATGGCGCGTCTGCCCCGGCGGCGTCTCGGGCATCGACGTGAACGCCTGGACAAACTAATAAAGCTCTTGGTGGGCGAGGGTTTGATACCCGGAAAGGGAATATTCACCAAGCCACCGAAAAAAGGTTTTCCGACTCCCGATCTTTGGCGGCTACGTGTGTCCGCCCTGGATGAGGCCCTATCACCCGAAGCGTGGGCACGTATCATCTACCACATTTGCAAGCACCGTGGCTTCCATTGGCGCAGCAAAGCCGAAGAAGCTGTGGAAGACAAAGCGAAGGAAACAGGTCGAGTCAAGGCAGGGCTGAACGCAACGCATGAGTTGATGGAAAAACGGCACTATCGAACAGCTGCCGAGATGGTCGTTAGTGAATTTCCCGATGCGTACCGAAACAAGCAAGGTGAATACCGCAAAGCGCTGTCACGTTCGCTACTGGCAGAAGAAATGGCCATGCTTTTCGATCGGCAACGTCAATTTGGCAACCCCTATGCCACTGAAACACTGGAACGGGCGATACTTGGATCAGGCGATAAAAAAAGTGGCATTCTCTGGGAACAGAAACCGGCGCTATCGGGCGATGCACTATTGGCAATGCTTGGTCATTGCACCTTCGAAAAAGACGAGTATCGTGCACCGAAGGCAAGTTTTACCGCAGAACGGCATGTGCTGCTTACCCGAATCAACAACATGCGTGTCATCGAGAATGGTGAGACCCGCGGCTTACGGCCAGGGGAGCGCCGTATCGCCATGGATCTGCCGTATAAGAGAAAAAGCCCCGTCAGCTATAAGCAGCTCAAAGACGCATGGAAGAAAAGTGGGTTGATCGACGACGATTTTGTCTTTGCCGGGTTGCGCTACCCCTCCCCACAGGATAACAAACAAAAGAACCCTGAGACTGCCGAGAAAATTGCACCGCTCGAAGGGTGGCACAAAATCCGCAAGTGTCTGGAAAGCGATGGACTCAACGAAGTATGGCAACAACTGGCTGATACAGCGCTGACTGGTAAACCCGAGTTATTGGATGGTATCGCCTGGGCGCTCTCAGTGTACAAGGAAGATGATGAAGCAAGGAACGCGCTGGCGAAACTGGATTTACCCGGTGGCGATCAAACGATCGAAGCGTTGCTCAACATACGTTTCGATAATTTCGGTCGTCTGTCTCTAAAAGCCCTTGCCCGTATTCTGCCATACATGGAGGAGGGCTTGCGTTACGATGAGGTCTGTCGGGAAGCCGGCTATCACCACGCCTTGCCTGACAGCAATGCCACAGGGAAACAGTTTCGCCTGCCTCCCTTCTATGTGCTTGAGAATGGCAAATTGAGCCTGAACAGTGAAATGGATTTGCCGCGCAACCCTGTTGTCATGCGGGCACTCAACCAGGCTCGAAAGGTAGTCAATGCCATTATGGACCGATATGGATCGCCTATGGCTGTTCATATCGAGATGGCGCGTGACCTGTCTCGACCATTCAAAGAACGCAAGCAAATCGAGCGCGAGCAAACTCAGTACCGGGAACGCAATGACGAAGACAGGCAACGTTTCAGCGAGCACTTTGGCCGTTTGCCCAAGGGAAAAGAGTTTGCGAAATGGCAGCTATACCGGGAACAACAAGGAAAATGCGCCTATTCGTTGCAGGCCCTGGATCTTCGTCGTCTACTGGACGATGGTTATGTCGAAATTGACCATGCACTTCCCTATTCACGCAGCTACGACGATAGCAAGAACAATAAGATGCTTTGTCTAACAGCAGAAAACCGCAACAAGGGGAACAAAACACCTTATGAATATCTCGATGGTGCCAATGATTCCGAGCGATGGCGCCGGTTTGTGGCATTCGTCGAGTCCAACAAGGCATGGCGCCCTGCCAAAAAAGCGAGGCTGTTACGCAAACATTTTGGTCAAGAGGAAGCTGAAGATTTTCGTGAACGCAACCTCAATGATACCCGCTATATCTGTCGTTTCTTCAAGAACTACGTCGAACGCTACTTGCTGCTTCATGAAGAGAGCGATGCCAAACGTTGTATTGTCGTGAGTGGACAACTGACTTCCTTGCTGAGGGCGCGATGGGGACTGCTAAAACGGCGAGAGGTCAACGATCGCCATCACGCACTGGATGCCGCTGTGGTAGCAGCCTGTACGCAAGGCTTTATTAAACGTATGGCCGATTACAGTCGAAGGCGGGAACTGGGGCAGGTTCGTGAAGGTTTTGTGGATATTGAAACGGGGGAGGTTGTTGATCCGAAGATGTATGCGCGTCTGGAGGAAGAGTTTCCTTTGCCATGGGCACATTTTCGCCAGGAATTACTCGCCCGGGTCAACGAGGATAATCCGCACATACTCAGGGAACAGATGCTTTCCTTTGGCACTTACAGCAAGGATGATCTCGAGTCAGTACGTCCACTCTTCGTCTCGCGAGCACCCAAACGCCGCAATAGCGGAGCCGCACACAAGGAAACCATCTACGGACAGCCTCCACACCTGAAAGATCAGGATGCCGTGGTACAGCGGATATCCGTTGATAAGCTCAAACCCAGCGACCTCGATAAACTTGTAGACCCTGATAGGAACAAAAAGCTGTATGCCGAGATCCGTCGATGGGTGGAGAGCAAAAGTACAAGGGAGAAAGAAGCGAAAAACATCGAACAAGCTGCTAGAAAAGAAAAACGGGATTTGACGCTAGCGGAAAAACAACAACGTGATCGGCTCCGTGCGTTGCCTCGTAAGCCGGGGAAAAACGGGATGCCTGGTCCGGTTGTGCGCAATGTTAAAGTAATAGTAACTACTCAGCCCATTAAATCAAAATGGGGTAATTTTCCCGCAAAAACCAACGCCAACGCATCGGATGCACTCAGCCCTTGTTTTCGACAAGTGGATAAATAGCCCCGAATACGACAAAACAT
>JALSHZ010000063.1 GCA_026981985.1 Gammaproteobacteria bacterium
GGGATCCGGCAGAATGCGCGACATGAAATCCTGGCACCATTCGGAATAACTCGGGGATCTCTACGGCGCCGGATCTTTCGATCATGTCCCTAGTCAGTATCGTGACGGAGACCGGGGATCGAAAGGCAGATTGGGGAATCCTCGATGCGGTCATCACAATCGGGATGTCTGTCATCATTACCTCTTCGTCTGCCTCATTGGCGTGATCGGTCAGGGCAGCGGCTTCTTGATGGCTGACGCTCCATAACAGGAATGCCGACACGGCTGCGGCTCGTTTCATCATGACGAGTTTCTCTCTATCGCGTTGCTTTTACGTGGGGGGGGCTGGGAAGAAGGGGATTGTCTTAAAGTTACTGAGTCTGGACGTCTGTTTGATGCTTTTATTCCATCATATCCTGCACTCACCTAGATGCAACCCACTTTAGTCCACTTTAGCGTTTGTGCGTGCAGCGGAGCCTTGTTACTGGCTGATGTTTGTTATACTGTCCGCGTTTTTACGCGCGTACCATATTGACAAGGCACTGCCATGGCGGTGCCTTTTTGTTTCTGGTGCTGGTTCCCATGGCGTTGGCGGGTGTCAGGATGCATCCCGATCACGTCAGCCGCTTTTGTTTGTTCATGTGGCCTGTGGTAGTGGCCACCACTGGAGGATTTCATGCCTGTAATCACGCTCCCTGATGGTTCTACTCGAAGCTATGATCACCCGGTAACGGTGATGGATGTGGCGAACGATATTGGTCCGGGCCTGGCCAAGGCGACCCTGGCCGGCAAGGTGAATGGCGAGCTGGTCGATGCCAGCCATGTCATGGATGACGATGCTTCGCTGAGTATCGTGACCTCGCGAGACGAGGAGGGGCTGGAGGTTCTGCGTCACTCGTCGGCGCATCTGCTGGCGCAGGCGGTGAAGGAGTTGTTTCCCGAGGCGCAGGTGACGATTGGGCCGGTCATCGAGAACGGCTTCTACTACGATTTCGCCTATGAAAGACCGTTTACGCCGGAAGATCTGGAGCAGATCGAAAAGAAGATGGCGGAGCTGGTCAAGCAGGACATTCCGGTGGAACGTTCCGTCATGAGCCGGGAAGAGGCTATTCCGTTCTTCCGTGACATGGGGGAGGAATACAAGGCCGAGATCATCGATTCCATTCCCGAGGGCGAGACGCTATCGCTTTACCGGCAAGGTGATTTTATCGACCTGTGTCGTGGCCCCCATGTGCCCAGCACCGGAAAACTGGGGCCGTTCAAGCTGATGAAGGTGGCCGGTGCCTATTGGCGGGGTGACTCGAACAACGAGATGCTGCAACGCATCTATGGCACGGCCTGGCCGGACAAGAAACAGCTCAAGTCTTACCTGCATCGCCTGGCAGAGGCGGAGAAGCGTGACCATCGCCGTATCGGCAAGCAGCTCGATCTGTTCCACATGCAGGAAGAAGCGCCGGGCATGGTGTTCTGGCACGACAAGGGCTGGACGATCTATCAGACGATCGCCAGTTACATGCGCAAGCAGCAGCGCGCTCGCGGCTATCACGAGATCAACACGCCCCAGGTCGTCGATTTTTCACTGTGGGAAAAGTCGGGCCATGCCGCTAAGTTCGGCGACGACATGTTTACCGTCCACTCCGAAGGGCGTGATTTTGCCATCAAGCCGATGAACTGTCCCTGCCATGTGCAGGTGTTCAATCAGGGTTTGCGCAGTCACCGCGAGCTGCCGCTGCGGCTGGCCGAATTTGGTTCCTGTCATCGCAACGAGCCATCGGGGGCGCTGCATGGGCTGATGCGCGTGCGGGGTTTTACCCAGGACGATGCGCATATTTTCTGCACCGAAGATCAGATTCAGGAAGAGGTTTCCGAGTTCATCGATTTCCTCCACGAGGTGTATGAGGACTTTGGTTTCACCGACGTGATCTACCGCCTCTCGACACGGCCGGAGCAGCGTGTTGGCAGCGACGAGGTCTGGGATCGGGCGGAAAAGGCGCTGGCCGATGCACTCGATGCCAAATCGCTACCGTGGGAGGAGCTGCCTGGCGAGGGTGCCTTCTACGGGCCCAAGATCGAGTTCTCCCTGAAAGACTGCCTTGATCGCGTCTGGCAGTGTGGCACGATCCAGGTGGATTTCTCGATGCCGGGTCGGCTGGGGGCAGAATATGTTGCGCCTGATGGGTCGCGCCAGGTGCCGGTCATGCTGCACCGTGCGATACTCGGTTCGTTCGAGCGTTTCATCGGTATTCTGATTGAGCACTATGAAGGCAAGTTTCCGGCCTGGCTGGCGCCGTATCAGGCAGTGGTGATCAATATCACCGACAAGCAGGCCGAGTATGCGACCAGTGTCGCTGAAGCCTTGGAAAAACAGGGCTTTCGGGCTTTTCCCGACTTGAGAAACGAAAAAATAGGCTTTAGAATCCGCGAGCGCACGTTACAGCGAATTCCATACATGGTTGTAACGGGTGACAAGGAACGGGAATCGGGTACTGTAGCTGTTCGCACACGAAGTGGCGAAGATCTGGGCAGCATGACGCTGGACGCGTTCATGGAACTGCTGGCTGCAGACATCGCGCAATTTGGTCGCGAACAAACACAATTGGAGGGCTGAGAAATCGCCGCAGCAAAAAAACTGAAGCACCGTATCAACGGTGACATTACCTCTCCACAGGTGAGGTTGATCGACGCCGACGGAGAAAACAAGGGTGTTCTCCCTACTCAGGAGGCGTTGGCAAAAGCCCAGGAAGCCAAGCTTGATCTGGTCGAGATTTCCCCCAATGTTTCTCCGCCGGTCTGCAAGATCATGGACTATGGGCGCTTTCGCTTCGAGGAAGGCAAGAAGTCTCAGGCCAACCGCAAGAAGCAGAAACAGATCCAGCTCAAGGAAGTCAAGTTTCGTCCTGGTACTGATATCGGCGACTACAATATCAAGTTGCGGAATCTCACCCGCTTTCTCACCGACGGCAACAAGGCCAAGATCACCATCCGCTATCGGGGCCGTGAAATGGCGCACAAGGAGCTGGGTGCCGAGCTGCTGAAGCGGATCGAAGCCGATCTGGCCGATATCGCCGTCGTCGAGCAGTTCCCGAAGATGGAAGGCCGGCAGATGATCATGATCATGGGGCCCAAAAAGGGTAAGTAGTCCCGTTCGCGAGGGCTTTCTCAGACCCGGTTTCTTTTATTGATTGAAACAGCGCGCCAGCATCGGTAGAATCGCGCGTCTTCGCGCCCTGCCGGCGTGGAGAATGATGTCCGGTTGCACACTGTGTCGCCGGCATGGCGAGTGCTTCTGCTAATGAAGCATTTTTTAGTTGATACGGAGTTGGAGCTGAAGATGCCCAAGATCAAGACCAACCGTGGCGCCGCCAAACGCTTTCGCAAGACAGCGTCGGGCGCATTCAAGCGAAGCCAGAGCTTTCGCCGCCACATCCTGACCAAGAAGAGCACCAAGCGCAAGCGTCATCTGCGCGAGCCTGCCATGATCGCTTCCTGCGACTCGGCCATGGTGCGTCGCATGTTACCTTACAGTTGAACGAGGACGAGTAAACCATGCCTAGAGTAAAAAGAGGTGTTACCGCCCGCGCCCGGCACAAGAAAGTACTAAAAAAGGCCAAAGGCTACTATGGAGCCAGAAGTCGTGTGTATCGGGTTGCCACTCAAGCAGTTACGAAAGCCGGCCAGTATGCCTACCGTGACCGTCGCCAGCGCAAGCGCCAGTTCCGCGCCTTGTGGATAGCCCGTATCAACGCGGGAGCGCGCATGTTCGGTATTTCGTACAGTCGAATGATCAATGGTATGAAGAAGGCCAATATCGGCCTCGATCGCAAGGTGCTGGCTGACCTTGCGGTGCATGACATCGATACATTCGGCAAGATTGCTGAAAAGGCGAAAGCTGCCCTGGCGCAGTAGCTCTCCTGGGTGGAGCCGCCCCCGATCGGGCGGTTTATCAAGCGCGAAAAAAGGGAAGGGCGACCTTCCCTTTTTTATTTGTCCCGTGTGACAGCCTGTTGAACCGGACTTTTCAGTGTGCGGTGGCCAGGCAACAATTCCGTCAACTCCAATGGTGGTTCCATGTCTGATAACAGCTTGCAGCACATCGTCGAAGAAGCCAGTGCACAGATCGACGCAGCGGCCGATCTGAAGGCGCTGGATGATCTCAGGGTCAGCTATCTGGGCAAGAAGGGCAGCCTTACCGAACAGCTCAAATCGCTGGGCAAACTGCCACCCGAGCAGCGTCGCGAGGCGGGGCAGGCGATCAATCAGGCCAAGAAAGCCCTCAATGAACGGTTGCAGGCACGCAAGCAAGTGCTGGAACAGCAGGCACTGGCAGCAAAACTCGCTGCCGAAGCCGTCGATGTCTCCCTGCCGGGGCGCCGCATCACAGCCGGGGCATTGCATCCTGTCACCCGGACCATCGAGCGTATTGTCGATCTGCTGTCCGAAGTGGGCTTCAGCGTGGAAGAAGGCCCCGAGATCGAGGATGACTACCACAACTTCGAAGCGCTCAATATCCCTTCGCATCACCCGGCCAGGGCGATGCATGACACCTTCTATTTCCCGGATGGACGCCTGCTGCGTACCCATACCTCACCAGTTCAGGTGCGGGTGATGGAATCAAAGGCGCCGCCGCTACGGGTGATCGCGCCAGGGCGAGTCTATCGCTGCGATTCGGATTTGACGCATACGCCGATGTTTCACCAGGTGGAAGGGTTGCTGGTCGATACCGATGTGACCTTTGCCGATCTCAAGGGCGTGGTCGATCAGTTTCTGAAGTCATTTTTCGAAAACGATGCGCTGCAAACCCGCTTTCGTCCGTCCTACTTTCCGTTCACCGAGCCCTCGGCTGAAGTGGATATCCAGTGCGTGATGTGTGAGGGTGAAGGTTGCCGTGTCTGTAGTCATACCGGTTGGCTTGAGGTTATGGGCTGCGGCATGGTGCATCCAGAGGTGTTCCGCCATGTGGATATCGACACGGATCGCTATACCGGCTATGCCTTCGGTATGGGCGTAGAGCGGCTGGCGATGCTGCGTTACGGCGTCAATGATCTGCGGCTTTTCTTCGAGAATGATCTGCGGTTTCTCAAACAGTTCGCCTGATCCGCAGTCCATTCGCTATGCATCTGATATTGATGCATAACTTCAATTTTTGATGGCAAGGTTATGAAAATTAACGAATCATGGTTGAGAGAGCTGGTTGATCCATCGCTGGACGCAAGCGAACTCGGTGAGCTGCTGACGATGGCCGGGCTGGAACTGGATGGCATGGAACCGGCGGCGCCACCGTTTTCGGGCGTTGTCGTCGCGAGGATTGCCGAGATCGAGCAACACCCCAATGCTGACAAGCTACGTGTCTGCCAGGTTGATACTGGTGGCGATATCCTGACGCAGGTGATCTGTGGTGCCGCCAATGCGCGCCAGGGGCTGACGGTCGCCATGGCAACCGTTGGTGCGGTGCTGCCGGGAGATTTCCGCATCAAGAAGGCGAAGCTGCGGGGTGTCGAATCGTTCGGCATGCTGTGTTCCGAGGCCGAGCTGGGACTGGCCGACAGCGCCGATGGCATCATGGAGTTGCCAGATGATGCGGTGCCAGGCACCGATTTTCGTGACTGGCTTAACCTCGACGATATTGTGTTCGATATTGATCTCACGCCCAATCGGGCCGACTGCCTGTCGCTACAAGGCATCGCGCGTGAGGTATCGGTATTGACCGGCGCGCCGTTGACGCTGCCCGTGGTTGAGGATGTCGCTGCTGCAACACAAGCGTCGCTGGCCGTCGATCTCGACGCTGCGTCGGCTTGTCCGCGTTACGCCGGTCGTGTGATCACTGCGGTCGATACCAGTGCGGAAACGCCGCTGTGGATGCAGGAAAAGCTGCGTCGCTGCGGCATCAGAAGCCTCTCGCCGGTAGTGGATGTAACCAACTTTGTCATGCTGGAGCTGGGCCAACCGATGCATGCCTTCGATCTGGATAAGCTGCACGGGGGCATTCGTGTTCGCCACGCCACCAGCGGTGAAAAGCTGACCTTGCTCGACGGCAAGGAGGTCGAACTCGACGATGACACGCTGGTGATCGCGGATCATGATCGGGCGTTGGCCATGGCTGGGGTGATGGGGGGCAGTGATTCGGCAGTCGATGAGCAGACGCGCAGTATTTTCCTTGAAAGCGCCTTTTTCACGCTGCAGCAGATTGCTGGCAAGGCGAGGAAATATGGGCTGCATACGGAATCATCGCATCGTTTTGAGCGGGGCGTCGATTTCTGCTTGCAGCGCAAGGCGATCGAGCGCGCTACGGCGCTGATACTCGATATTTGCGGTGGCGAGCCGGGCCCTGTGGTCGAAGCCGTCAGCGAAGCCGATCTGCCACAGCTGCCGGCGATTCTGTTGCGCCAGGAGCGTCCCGCCAGGATGTTGGGGATCGAGATGGACGCGGCGCGAATTGTCACTATCCTCGAAGGCCTCGGCTGTGAGGTCGAAGCCACCGAGGCGGGCTGGAGCGTCACTCCGCCCAGCTACCGCTTCGATCTGCGCATCGAAGAGGATCTGATCGAGGAGCTGGCGCGGGTTTATGGTTACAACAATATCCCGTCGCATAGCCGCAGCTGGTCGCCTGAGGTTCGTCCCATTCCTGAGAACGAGGTTCCCGTTGCCATGTTGCGGCAGCGACTGACGGATCTGGGTTATCAGGAAGTCATCACCTACAGCTTCATCGATGACAAGACCGAAAGCCTGGTCAACCCCGGCATCCAGGCGTTGGGGCTGGCGAACCCGATATCATCTGAGCTGGCTAACATGCGCACCACGCTCTGGGGTGGGTTGCTGCAGGTCGTCCGTTACAACCTGCGACGCCAGCAGCCGTCTGTGCGTATCTTCGAAACAGGACTGGTGTTTCTGCCACAGGCCTCTGGGCTGGAGCAGACTTCACGGCTGGCGGGTGCAATCACCGCCACCGCATTTTCGGAGCAATGGTCCGTGCCAGCGCGTACCCCTGACTATTTCGACATCAAGGGGGATGCGGAAAACCTGCTGCAACTCTGCCATCTGGATAGTAAAGTGACCTGGCTCCCGGGCGAACATCCGGCGCTGCATCCTGGTCAGTGTGCCTCGGTCCGTCTCGACGGCAAGGAGATCGGCATCGTCGGCGCATTGCATCCTGAATTACAGGCCAAACTCGATATCGATGAACCAGTATTCCTGTTCGACTTCGATCAGGCTGTGCTGCGACATCGGGATTTACCCCAGTTTCAACCACTCAGTCGTTACCCGGCGATGCGCCGTGATATTGCTGTTGTTGTCGACGAAACTGTGAGCTTTGGCCAAATTTCACAGAGTATCGAGTCGCTCGACCTCGATTTGATTCGCGGCTTTGAGATTTTTGATGTATATAAAGGGGAAGGCGTAGCATCAGGTCGAAAAAGCATCGCTTTAAGCTTGATTTTACAGGACTTATCGCGCACTCTAGAGGACGAGGTTGTGGAGCGTGCAGTGACGATGGTGCTGCAAAAACTGGAATCGGATGTTGGAGCGTCCTTGCGAGACTAACGATGGCACTAACAAAAGCAGACATGGCCGAGATGCTCTATGAACAGCTTGGTTTGAACAAACGCGAAGCCAAGGAGCTGGTTGAACTGTTTTTCGAGGAGATCCGTCTCGCGCTGGAGAGCGGATCGAATGTGAAGTTGTCAGGCTATGGCAATTTTGTGCTGCGGGATAAAAGCCAAAGGCCCGGGCGCAATCCGAAAACCGGAGAGGAGATCCCGATTTCGGCCCGCCGCGTCGTCACTTTCAGACCGGGACAGAAACTCAAACAAAGAGTCGAGAATTATGCTGGAAGCGGGGAACAATAACGAATTGCCGACCATACCCGGCAAACGCTATTTCACCATTGGAGAGGTGAGCGAGCTGTGTGGCGTCAAGCCGCATGTGTTGCGCTATTGGGAGCAGGAATTTCCTCAGCTCAAGCCGGTGAAGCGGCGCGGCAACCGGCGCTACTACCAGCGCCAGGATGTGCTGCTGATTCGGCAGATTCGCAGCCTGTTGTACGAGCACGGGTATACCATTGGTGGCGCGCGCCAGAAACTTTCCGGTGAAGACACCAAAGAAGATTCCATTCAGAGTGACCAGATCGTCAAGCAGATTCGTTCCGAGCTTGAAGATCTGTTGAAATTACTCAAGTAACCATCTATATTCCGCCTAGCTATTCAGTCGGTAGAAAAATAGAGCCGTAACTGCTCAGATTGCCGCTAAAGCGCGTCAGATCAAGGCGGGAAATGTGAGTTTACAGGTGTAAATGACCATTTCCCAACACAGAGATGGCGCGTTTCAGTGGTGAGCTGAGCAGTTACAATTCCGCTCTCCTGATTTTTGCCCGCTCGGGCCTCAATCAATCAACGTCTTTGTCGGGGCGTGGCGCAGTTTGGTAGCGCACTTGCATGGGGTGCAAGGGGTCGTAGGTTCAAATCCTACCGTCCCGACCATTTATTCATCCGTCGACCTGCCGGTTTTCGGACAGCATGCCAATGATGGTTATCCTGACGGTCTGACTGCCAATGCATCCCGATTCTCATCATCCCGTTCCGGATCTCAAGCAGCTGGTACTCGTCGGCGGTGGCCATAGCCAATTGCAGGTGCTGATGTCACTGGCAATGCAGCCGATTCCCGGGCTGCGCACCGTGCTCATCAGCAAGGACACCATGACTGGCTACTCGGGGATGCTGCCGGGGTATATTGCTGGGCACTACACTTTTGACCAGACGCATATTGATCTGCGCCGTTTGTGCGCCTGGGCGGGTGTGGTGTTTATCGAAGACAGCGTCGTCGGGCTCGAAACGACGACACGCAAACTCGCCACGGCTCGTCACGGTGATATCCATTACGACTGGCTATCGATCAACATCGGTTCGACGCCGAATCGCCGCCATATCACCGGCCAGACGGACCGCCTGATTCCGGTTAAGCCAATCGATCAGTTCTTGCAGCAGCTTGACCGTATCGAGCGCCGTGTCATGGACGCTGGCCAGCCGCTGCGACTGGGTGTGATTGGGGCTGGCGCGGCGGGTGTCGAAGTACTGTTATCGCTGAAGTACCGGCTGGAGCGGCAGCGTGGTGCGACATCATCGGCATCAGACTTCGAATTCCATCTCTTCAATGCAGCCGATAGCATCTTGCCGACCCACAATTCGCGGGTGCGCCGCTTTTTCCTCGAACATCTTTCTCGTGAAGGCATTGTCGTGCACGACAATTTCGAGGTCGTGGCGCTGGAATCGGTGGATGTGCTGTCCCGAATCGGTGAACGCGTCGCGGTGGATGAAGTCATCCTCACCACCTCGGCTGCGCCCCAGCCCTGGCCGGGAAGAGCGGGGTTACAGGTGGATGAGCGCGGCTTTATCGAGGTCAATGCGTTCCTCCAGTCCTGTTCGCACCCCGAGATTTTTGCCGCCGGTGACATCGCGGCCTTTACGCCTTCGCCCACTGAAAAAGCAGGGGTCTTTGCCGTGCGTCAAGGTCGGCCGCTGGCGGAAAACCTGCGTCGCACGATTGCGGGACGGCCACTCAAACCTTACCGGGCACAGAAGAAGTGGTTGGCCTTACTTGCCTGCGGCGATCGATATGCGGTTGCGTCTCGCGGCCATTTTTTCGCCCGTGGGCGTTGGGTCTGGCGTTGGAAGGATCACATCGACCGCAAGTTCATGCGGATGTTCCAGGACCTGCCCGATATGCCACAGCCCGAGCGGCCGCATCTGGCTGAGGGGCTGCTCGCCGGCAATGAAAAGCTGGTCAGGAATCTTGGCATGCGGTGTGCGGGATGCGGTGCCAAAGTGGGCGGGGATGTCTTGCAGGGGGTGCTGGACAGTTTGCACCAGGGTTTGAACGGTGCGGTTGCCGGTGAAATCGCGCGTAGGGATGATGCCGCCGTCATTGACGTGCCGCCAGGGCGGCTGTTGCTTCAGAGTATCGACTACTTCACCGCGCTGGTCGATGATCCCTGGGAGCTGGGCCGGATTGCCGCCAATCACGCATTGGGTGATATCTATGCGATGGGTGGGCAGCCACACTCCGCATTGGCATTGGCCAGTCTGCCTTACGGGAATGAGCAGTTACTTGCGGAAACGCTCCGCATGATGCTGGAAGGCGCGATGTCTCTGTTTTCAGATGCCGGGGTTGCGCTGATTGGTGGACACACCAGCGAGGCGGCGGAGCTGTCGCTGGGATTCAGCGTGAATGGTTTCGTGACCCCGGAGAAGCTGCTGCGCAAGTCTGGCATGCAGCCTGGTGATGTACTACTGATGACCCAGCCGATTGGAACCGGCGTGCTGTTCGCAGGCCACCAGCAGGCGCGGGCGCAGGGCGTTTGGCTGGAGCAGGCGATCACCAACATGACACGCAGCTACCGGCATGCGGCGGAAATTCTGCAGACTCATGGTGCAACTGCCTGTACCGACGTGACCGGCTTCGGCCTGCTCGGTCATCTGCTGGAAATGCTGCGCCCCTCCAACCAAAGCCTGTGCCTCGATATTGCCGCGATACCACTGTTGCCTGGGGCGCTGACGTTATCGGCCGAAGGTATTCGTAGCAGCCTGTTTCCTGCCAATAGCAAGGCGCGCCATGTGATCACAAACCTTGAACAGGCGCATCGTCATGCGGCGTTCGAACTACTGTTCGATCCACAGACGGCCGGCGGATTGATGGCCTTCGTGCCAGCGGCCAGTGCTGAGGCTTGCCTGCAACAGTTGCAGCAATACTATCCCGACGCGGCGCGGGTCGGTGAAGTCGTCGAAACGGATACTGCCGAAGCGGCTATTGAGATCACTGGTTACTGATCAAGCGGCAAATCGTTATGCACTAGCGTCTCTATCTCGACGCAATCTTGCAGGGTACTGTGCAGCGTGCACAAATGCGCGGCTCGCTGTACAGCCTTCAGGCGTGAATCTGGTAACTCCGCCCAGTGAATCAGCATTCTAATCTGGCTGATCCGGGTGGGCTTGCTGGCATATTCCCAACTGAGGTCGATGGAAATGTCGTCGGTATCGACATCCAGGCGCATTGAGTAGTCTTCCATGACGGCAAAAGTACAACGCCCGAGCGCAGCGACAAACATGTGCATGGCGCTGAAATACAGCGCCTCCGATTCGAGCGTAATGTCCATGCCTTCTTCCTCGAAGGCCGCCATTCGGATACGGGTCTGGTCGATGACGTAAATCTGCATGGTGTTCTCGGTCGCTGGGAGAGGTGGCGCGGAGAGTATGACAGATCCAGCTGTTCGTAAAGATCGGCCGGCGTCGTTGCTGTAGAATGTGACAGATCAATGCACTAAAGGGGAGAAGCGATGCCAAGTTTTGATATTGTTTCCGAGTTTGAACGCCATGAGGCGCAAAATGCCGTCGATCAGGCCAATCGCGAAGTATCGACGCGTTTCGATTTTCGCGGCAGTGATGCCAGCTACAGCCTCAAGGACGATGTCATCACCATGCAAGGCAGTGGCGAGTTTCAGCTCAAGCAGATGCTTGAAATCCTGCAAAGCAAGCTGCATCGCCGCGGTATCGACATTGCCTGTCTCGACGTGGGAGATTCACAGCCGAAGGGCAAGATGCGGACTCAGCCGGTTACGCTGCGCCAGGGAATTGATACCGACACGGCAAAAAAGATCGTCAAGTTGATCAAAGAGCAGAAAATGAAAGTCCAGGCTGCGATTCAGGGCGACAAGCTGCGGGTCACCGGCAAGAAACGTGACGATTTGCAACGTGTGATAGCACTGCTGAAGGAGCAGGATTTTGGGTTACCGTTGCAGTTCAATAATTTCAGAGATTGAGCGGGTTTCCAGCGTGCTGGGAAATGACGACTGAACAAGGAAAAACATGAAACTGAAAAATGTCGCTTGGAAATCATTGCTGGCTGTTGTTGTGGCCGGTGCCATCCTGAACACCACGCAGGCGGAAAGCCTGATGGAAGCCAACGAGAAGGCGGGCAAGGCTTTTCTGGAGAAGAATCGCCATGCCGATGGTGTTCAGGTGACTGACAGTGGGCTGCAATACAAGGTGATTCGTGAGGGAACGGGAAAGCGTCCGGGGCCGACTTCGAAGGTGACTGTCAATTATGAGGGGCGGCACCTCAATGGCGAGGTGTTCGATAGCTCTTACCAGCGTAACAAGCCGATAACCTTCGGTTTGAACCGCGTCATCAAGGGCTGGACCGAAGGTTTGCAGTTGATGAAGGAAGGCGCGAAGTATCAGCTCTTTATCCCGCCGGAGCTGGGCTATGGTCACCGAGGAGCAGGTGCGGCGATCGGGCCGAGTGAGACGTTGATCTTCGATGTCGAGTTGTTGAAGGTCGAGTAACTAGCTGCGCCTGCGATGCCGGCTAACGGCATCGCAGGTGAGTTCGTCCTATTCGCCTGACAGTCGCTGCTTGAGAAAATCGACGATCTCGCCGATGGCGATGTTGCTGGCGTCTTCGCTGTTGCGGCGTGACTTGTATTCGACGATGCCTTCATCGAGCCCGCGTTCACTGAAGACCACGCGATGCGGAATGCCAATCAGTTCCAGGTCGGCAAACATCACGCCGGGCCTGATCTTTCGGTCGTCGAGCAGGACATTGATCCCTGCCTCTTGCATTTCCTGGTAGAGCTTCTCGACGGCATCACGCAGGCGTTGCGATTTGTGCAGATTGATCGGGGCGAGGGCGACGGTGAACGGCGCAATGGCTTCCGGCCAGATGATGCCGTGTTCGTCGTGGTTCTGTTCGATGGCAGCGGCGACGATGCGGGTGATGCCGATGCCGTAGCAGCCCATTTCGAGTACTGCGGCTTTGCCGTTTTCGTCCAGCACCTTGACGTCCATGGCTTCGCTGTAGGTGGTGCCGAGCTGGAAGATGTGGCCAACTTCGATGCCACGAACGATCTTGATGGTGCCTTTGCCGTCGGGGCTGGGGTCGCCTGTCACAATGTTGCGGATGTCGACTGCGGTTGGCTTCGGCAGATCGCGCTCGAAATTGACGCCGGTCAGATGAAATCCTTCACGGTTGGCACCACAGACGAAATCATTCAGACCGAGTACCGCAAAATCGGCGAACATGGGCAAGTCGATCCCGACCGGGCCAATCGAGCCAGGTTTGCTGCCTGTGGCTTTGATCACATCGGTTTCACTGGCGAACTCCAGCGGCTGTTGCACGCCGGGGAGTTTCTCGGCCTTCACAGCATTGAGTTCATGATCGCCGCGCAGCAGTAGCGCAATGAAGGGTTGCTCCTCGCTGTCGCCCCGGACGATGAGCGTCTTGACGATGCGCTCGGCTGGCATGCCCAGGGCTTTACTGACTTCCTCGATGCTTTCTGCGCCGGGTGTCGCGACTTCGGTCATCGTCTGGGTTGCGTCGCTGGCTGGAGGGACTGGCTGGGTGGGTGCCAGTTCGATATTGGCGGCGTAATCGCTGCCATCGGAGAATGCGATGGCGTCTTCGCCAGCATCGGCCAGCACATGGAATTCGTGGGAAGCATTGCCGCCGATGGAACCGGTGTCGGCAGCCACAGCGCGAAATTCCAGCCCCATTCTGGCGAAGATGCGACTGTAGCAGTCGTACATGGCCCGATAGGTTTGCTGCAGCGAGTCCTTGCCGATGTGGAAGGAGTAGGCGTCCTTCATGATGAACTCTCGCGAACGCATCACGCCGAAGCGGGGCCGGATCTCATCGCGGAATTTGGTCTGGATCTGGTAATAGTTGACCGGCAGCTGCTTGTAACTGCGGATCTCCTTGCGGGCATAGTCGGTGATGACTTCTTCATGGGTCGGGCCGAGGCAGAATTCGCGCTCGTGCCGGTCATGCATGCGCAGCAGTTCGGGACCGTATTTTTCCCAGCGGCCTGACTCTTGCCAGAGTTCGGCGGGTTGGACGACGGGCATCAGCAATTCGACCGCGCCGCTGCCATCCATCTCCTCGCGCACGATGCGTTCGACGTTGCGCAGTACCTTCAGTCCGAGGGGTTTCCAGATATAGAGCCCGGCTGCCAGGCGGCGGATGAGACCGGCGCGGAGCATCAGCTTGTGGCTGATGATCTCGGCGTCGGCAGGGGTTTCCTTCAGCGTGGAAAGGGGGAAACGGGAAACGCGCATGGTGATGACTGCTCCGCAGATAATGGAGCGCCATTCTGTCTCAGAAGGTGGTGGAATTCCAGCCCCACATATGGCGTGCTGGATTACTGAATTCGATATAGGTGCGTGCGGCGGGAACGTCCAGGTGCCGGGTGACCAGATCGCAGAGTGTCGCTGAAAACTCGGCGGTTCGCTCTTCTGGCAGACCCAGGCTTTTCAGCTCGATATAGGCGAGCGGTGCCGTGGTGCCGGCGAACAGCATTTCGGGATTGTGCCGCATTGTCACCATGACGTAGTTTTCGGGTTTTCCCAGCAACGTGGCTGTGGCGCTGGAAAGCTCAGCCAGCATCTCGTTTGGGTCGGTTACTTCAACGTTGGTCTCGATCTTGAGCAGCGGCATGGTCTGAGATTCTATTGTTAAGGCTGACACATCTTATCAAGATCCTCACGGTATTGCTGCATACGCGCTTCGCGCTCTTCTGGCGTCAGCACCCTGGGTTGCTCACTGTCGCTGCTGCGTACACGGATACGGGTGTTCTGTTCCAGAATGCGAAGATTATTCCGCAGCGCATTGCAAGCTTCCTGCTGTTGCTTGCGACGGGCGGCCTCCTCCTTTGCGATGGTCTCGGCGTCTTGTTGCTCAGGGATGAGGACATTATATTGCTTGGCGGAGTCGCCTTGCTCTGCTGTATCTTCCATGTTGCCGGGTGGTATTGGCGTTGGTTTGCTGGCACTGTCTGGTTTGCCCGATACTTCGAGTATCTTGATGCCTTTTCCAGTGGGGGGAACCTGGCTGTAGTGTATGCCGCCGTCGGCATCCATCCACTTGTAGGTGGTCGCCAGCAGTGCGCTTGATTGTCCTGACATCAACAGCGCCAGTGTCAGGGTGATGATGATCCGTTTGCTGTTCATCGCGGCTGTCCGGTTCGATAGTGGAAACCCTTGCATTATAGTGAACCTCAAGGGGTGCAAGTCAGTACCATGCCCCCATATTTAGTGTTTCGAATCCTGGCAGGCGATGGAATGCCGACGAATTCACGATATTTGTTGATTACCTGGCGGGATCACAGGGAATATTAGCGATTGCTGATATTCCCTGATACTATCCGCAAAATTTTGAGATGTGAGGGAAAGCAATGCGTAACTATCTGATTCTATGTCTGACGCTGCTGGCCGGGCCGGTGCTGGCAGATTCAGTCGCGAGCGATGAAAACGAGGCGCCATTGCCTTTCGATGTGACGGCGGCTGCCATTGAGAAGGTTGACTACGAGCGGGTTCTCAACGGCACCGTCGATGCGGTCAATGAAACCACGGTGTCTGCCGAGACCTCCGGCACCATCACCGATCTCTATTATGACGTCGACGACTATGTGAAGCAGGGTGATGTCATCCTCCGCATCAAGGCAACAAAACAGAAGGCGGGACTCAAGGCGGCCAATGCTGCGGTTTCCGAGGCACGGGCAAGGTTGAGTGAGGCGCGTCAGGAATACAAGCGGGTCAAGGACATTTTCGAGCGCAAGCTGGTATCGAAGTCTGATCTGGATCGTGCCACCGCCAGTTTGCGTGCTGCTGAAGCCCGCCTGGATGCCGCACTGGCAGCGCGTGCCAAGGCACAGGAGCAGACCGAGAGCACCGTTGTACGGGCGCCTTACAGCGGCATCGTCAAGATTCGTCACGTCCATCTCGGAGAGTTCGTCAATGTGGGGCAACCGTTGATGACCGGCGTTTCGCTGGAGAAACTCCGGGTCAATGTGAATGTGCCCCAAAGCCTGATCAACAAGGTCAGGAAGCTGAAGAAGGCGCGGGTGTTGGTCGAAGGGGATCATCGTGGCATTCCCGTCGAAGGTCTGACGTTCTTTCCTTATGCCGATCCGGTGACCAACACGTTCAAGGTGCGGGCGAATCTTGCCGAAGGCGTCGAGGGCCTGTTTCCCGGTATGTTCGTCAAGGTGGCGTTTGTCGTTGGTGAGAAGAAGCAGCTGGTTGTTCCCGAACAGGCTGTTGTCTATCGCGGCGAGGTTACAGGGGTCTATGTCGTCGATGACAATGGTCGTGTGGCATTGCGTCAGATCCGCGCGGGCAAGACCACTCGCGATGGCAAGATCGTGGTGCTGGCAGGTTTGAGTGAAGGTGAGCGTGTCGCGCTGGATCCGGTTGCCGCAGCCATCTACTTGAAAAAACAGATCGGCAGGGAGGCAAAGCAGCATGACTGATTCAGCGATGGGTATCTCCGGCCGCATCGCAGCGAAATTCCAGAACAACGCCATTACGCCATTGCTGGCATTGGTGGGGCTATTGCTGGGGCTGTTCGCGGTCATGATTACGCCACGGGAGGAAGAACCGCAGATCAATGTGACGTTCGCGAATGTCTTGATCCCGTTTCCTGGCGCCACGGCATCAGAGGTGGAGCATCTCGTTGCCGGCCCGGCGGAGCAGGTGTTGTCCGAAATTTCGGGCATCAAGCACGTCTACTCGTCTTCCTATCCGGGGCGCGCGATTCTCACGGTACAGTTCAAGGTGGGTGAGAACCGCACCGATGCACTGGTGCGGCTGTACAACAAGATCGCCTCGAATATCGACTGGTTGCCTCCTGGCTTGGGTGTGCTGCAGCCAATCATCAAGCCGAAGGGCATCGATGACGTGCCGATCGTGACAGCGACGCTGTGGACCGATGATCAGAGCAAGAGTGCCTATGACCTGTTGCAGGTGGCGCATGCGGTGGAGACCGAGTTGAAGCGTGTGCCCGGCACGCGGCAAATCTACACCATCGGCGGTGCGCCACAGGTGGTTTCGGTTCGGCTCGACCCCCAGAAGCTGGCGGGTTATAGCCTGTCGATCGATGATATCGCGGCTTCACTGCGCGCCGCCAACAGCTCGCGTGATGCAGTCAACGTCGTCACTGACAATGAGGAGATTCAGGTTCAGGCTGGTGCTTTCCTGACCACTGTCGAGGAGGTCGGGAGCCTCGTGGTCGGCGTATTCAGCGGCAAGCCGGTTTACCTGGAAGAGGTGGCCCAGGTCCAGCGCGGGCCGGATCAGCCAAGCCAGTATGTTGCCTACAGCGAAAAAGGCACGGTCAGCAATACCCCCGCGGTGACCATCGCAGTGGCCAAACAGCCAGGCAAGAACGCGGTCGAAATCGCCGATAAAGTGATCGAACGTTTCGAGCAGCTCGACGGTATTTTCATTCCCGACGGTGTCAATGTCGAGATTACGCGCAACTACGGTGCTACCGCGAAGGCCAAGGCGGACAAACTGATTCAGAAATTGCTGTTCGCCACGGCCTCGGTCGTATTGCTGGTGTGGCTGACGATGGGCTGGCGCGAGGCGGGCATCGTTGGTATCGCGGTGATCATCACGTTGATGATCACCCTGTTTGCCTCTTGGGCCTATGGGTTCACGTTGAACCGCGTGTCGTTGTTCGCACTGATATTTTCTATCGGGATTCTGGTGGATGACGCCATTGTGGTGGTGGAGAACATCCATCGGCATCTCAGCATGGGCGGCAAGAAGATTCTCGACGTCATTCCGGCTGCCGTCGACGAAGTTGGCGGGCCGACGATTCTGGCGACTTTTACCGTCATTGCTGCATTGATGCCGATGGCCTTCGTTTCCGGTTTGATGGGGCCATACATGAGCCCAATTCCAATCAACGCCAGCATGGGTATGTTGATCTCACTGGTGGTGGCCTATGTCGTCACGCCGTGGCTGACCTACAAGGTGCTGCGCAAGGTGGATTTCAGTCAGCATCATGGCGAATCCATCCCGGGCTGGCTTGGCAGTCTGTTTAACAAAGGGGTTGGTATTTTCCTCAATGGCGACAAGGGTAAAGGAAAGCGCCGCAGCCTGTTCGTGGTGATTATGGTCCTGATTGCGCTGTCGGTCTCGCTGGCCGTATTCAAGGTAGTAGTATTGAAAATGCTGCCGTTCGACAACAAATCGGAATTTCAGGTCGTCGTCAATATGCCGGAAGGCACGACACTCGAGCAGACCAAGCGGGTGCTCGACGAGCTGGCCGGTTATCTGGAGACGGTGCCGGAAGTTGAAAACCTGCAAGTCTATGCCGGCACTTCGGCACCGATCAACTTCAATGGCCTGGTGCGGCAATACTACCTGCGCAAGGGTTCCTATCTGGGCGATATCCAGGTCAATCTGGTCGACAAGCACCATCGTGATCGCAAGAGTCATGACATCGCGCTGGCGGTACGGGCACCATTGCAGGAAATTGCACAGAAGCACAATGCCATCGTGAAGCTGGCCGAAGTGCCGCCTGGGCCACCGGTGCTGGCGCCGATCGTCGCCGAGATCTACGGACTGGATTATGAAGGTCAGATCAAAGTGTCTGAAGCGTTGGCAGGAGTGTTTGCCGGTACGGCGGATATTGTCGACATCGACGATAGTGTCGAATACCCGCAGAAGCGCTATATCCTGCATGTCGATAGAGAGAAAGCGGCATTGCTTGGTCTGCATCAGCAGCAAGTCTCCACCGCAGTCAATACTGTACTGGGAGGCAGCGCGCCAACCTATCTTCATGGTCATAACGTGAAGTATGCGATTCCGGTCAAGATGGAATTCTCCGAAGCTGACAAAGCAGATATCGAGTCATTGCTGGATCTGCGCATCCGCAGCAAGTCCGGACAGTTGGTGCCAATGTCTGAAATCGTCAGTATCGAGGAGACAACCCGCGAGCATGCGATTCACCACAAGGATCTGCTGCCCGTGGTCTATCTGATGGGTGACATGGTGGGCGATCTCGACAGTCCGTTGTATGGCATGTTCGATATTTCATTCGCGCTGAATGAAACGGAGCTGGCTGGTGAGGGGATTATCGATCAATACTTCATCAATCAGCCCGCCAGTCCCTATACCTACAGCATCAAATGGGATGGCGAGTGGACGGTGACCTATGAGACCTTTCGTGACATGGGTATCGCCTATGCCTTTGGCATGATCATGATCTATCTGCTGGTGGTCGCTCAGTTCCGCTCCTACGCCGTGCCGCTGGTGATCATGGCACCGATTCCACTGACAATCATCGGCGTCATGCCGGGTCACGCGTTGCTTGGT
Organism: Gammaproteobacteria bacterium; assembly: GCA_026981985.1. Taxonomy (GTDB): domain Bacteria; phylum Pseudomonadota; class Gammaproteobacteria; order UWMA-0217; family UWMA-0217; genus JALSHZ01. Next base: position 19,122 of record JALSHZ010000063.1, read on the forward strand.
GCCAAGTTCACCGCCACCTCGATGATCGGCATGATTGCATTGGCTGGGATTATCGTGCGCAACTCGATCCTGCTGGTGGATTTCATCAATGAACAGGTTCGCGCTGGCATGGATCTGCAAGAGGCAGTCATCAAGGCGGGGGCGGTGCGGGCAAAACCCATTGTGCTGACAGGCCTGGCGGCAATGATCGGTGCGATGTTCATTCTCAATGACCCGATCTTTAGTGGTCTTGCGATTGCACTGATCTTTGGTTTACTGGTCTCGACAGTACTGACATTACTGGTCATACCGGTGCTGTACTACGCCTATGTCTACAAGCGCGTGGACAAGGTGATCCTAGGGACGGGCTGATCAACCTGTCATGGCAAGAGCCGATGGATGCCTGCCATTGGCTCTTGCCCGGATGTCTCACCAGTTCTCTACCTCGAGCTGCCTCGCTACGTGACCCGGTGAGAAATACGCGCTAGCTCAGGCGTTTTCGCCGAAACATTCCCTAAGTCAGGCGCTGTTTATATAAGCCGCGTTATCTACTACAATAAATCCCTTTTATGGCTACCCGCATTTTTTGCTGGGTCGAGCCTTGGACGATCTGCGGCAGGTAACAGGAGAAAGGGATGGCTGACAGAAGGCTCCAGGTTTTTCAAACGGTTGCTACGCATCTGAGTTTCACCAAGGCGGCCGAGGTGTTGCATATGACGCAGCCAGCGGTGACGTTTCAGGTTCGCCAACTGGAAGAGCACTTCAACACGCGGCTGTTCGATCGAACGCATAATCGGGTCACGCTGACGGCTGCGGGCGAAGCGGTGTTCGTCTATGCCAAACGGATCTTCGAGCAGTACGAGGAGATGGAAAACAGCGTCCGGGAGATCACGGGCGAGGTCAGTGGTTTGCTTACCATCGGCGCCAGCACCACGGTAGCGGAGTATATGCTCCCGGCGCTGTTGGGAAAGTTCAAAGCGGTGTTTCCGGATATTCGTCTGAGCCTGAAGGTGTCCAATACCGAGAGTGTCGTGGCGATGGTGGAGGACAATGTCATCGACCTGGCGGTGGTCGAGGCGCCGGTCAGCAACAAGCATCTGCTGGTCGATGTCTGTGATGTGGATGCGCTGGTGGTGGTGGCACACCCTGATCACGAAGCCGCGAAACTCAACAGCCTGACCGCAGCGCAGTTGATAGAATTCCCCTATATCTGCCGCGAGGAAGGCTCCGGCACTCGGGACGTCATCAAGGAATATATGGCGCAGAGCAAGCTCGACTCCGATAGCCTCAATGTCTGTCTGGAACTGGGTAGTCCTGAGTCGATCAAAGGCGCCGTCGAGGCGGGCATGGGCATTGCCATTCTGTCGAAGGTGACAATCGCCAAAGAGCTGGCGCTCGGTACACTGGTAGCGATTCCGCTCGACCCACCGCTGGAGCGGCCATTTTCCTTCGTCCGGCAGCGGCAGAAATTCCGTCAGACGGCAACCGAGAAGCTATTGGATTTCGCGCATGAATATTGCAGGCAGAAGAAGCAATCTGCCGAATGAGTAGTGAACGGCAATCAGCGTTGCTGGCGTTGTTTGAACGCCTCGATGAGCAGCGGCAGCGTTCGCTGCTGGATTATGCCGATTTTCTGGTCGAGCGGCATGGCCTGGCGCAACCTCAAAGCGGGGTTCCTGTGCCGGAATTGTCACCGCGGCCGGAAAATGAAAGTGTTGTAAAGGCAATGAAGCGTTTGTCGGCTGGTTATTTCATGCTTGATCGTGCATCCATATTTCACCAAGCATCCGCTTTGATGACGGAGCATATCATGCAGGGGCGTCCGGCGGCTGAGGTGATTGACGACCTCGAAGCATTGTTCTTGCGTGAATATCAGAAGTTGACCGAAGACAGATAGCAGTAGCAATCGATGATCAGTTTCCTTCAGTCCTGGTATTACCGCCATTTTTCCGATCCGCAGGTTGCATTGCTCGCCGTGCTGCTGCTGACGGGATTCGCGGTGATGTTCTTTGCCGGCCAGATTCTGGCGCCATTACTGGCTGCCATTGTCATTGCCTACCTACTCGATGGCGCCGTCGCCTGGGCTGAAGGACGTGGTATTCCACGCTGGCTGGGGGCGACACTGGTGTTCCTGGTATTCGTTGGGGTGATGCTCGCCATCCTGATCTGGATGGTGCCATTGCTGTTCAAGCAGGCCACGCAGTTCTTCACCGAAGTACCGAACATGGCAAACAAGGGGCAGCAGTTACTGATGCAGTTGCCGGAGCGGTATCCGACGATCATCACCGAAGACGATGTCGTGGCTGTTATCAGTCAGATTCGTTCTGAACTTGCTAACGTCGGTCAGACGGTATTGTCCGTGTCGGTTGCCTCTGTCATCAACTTGATTACGGTACTCGTCTACATGGTGCTGGTACCGGTACTGATCTTTTTCCTGTTGAAGGACAAGCCCAAGCTGCTGCGATGGATTACTGGCTTTCTGCCGCATGACCGCCAATTGGCGCTGCAGGTGTGGCAGGAGATGAACGCCAAGATTGCCAGCTATGCGCGTGGCAAGCTGCTGGAAATTATCCTTGTCTGGTTCGTCACCTACGTCACTTTTCTTATCCTCGGCCTCAACTATGCGCTATTGTTGAGTTTCATCGTCGGCCTTTCGGTGATCGTTCCCTATGTTGGTGCTGCGGTCGTGACCGTGCCAATCGCCATGATCGCCTATTTTCAATGGGGCATTTCGCCGCCATTTGGCTGGGTGCTGCTGGCCTATGGCATCATTCAGTTTCTCGATGGCAATGTACTGGTGCCGTTGCTGTTCTCGGAAGTCGTCAACCTTCACCCAATCGCGATTATTGCAGCGGTGCTGCTGTTTGGTGGTTTGTGGGGGCTATGGGGTGTGTTTTTCGCGATACCGCTGGCAACGCTGGTGCAGGCCGTGATCAATGCCTGGCCGAAAAACGAAGATCCGTTTGCCGACACGGTGGATGATCTGGCAGAAACTGCCGATCAGTAGTGTAGTGATTGGGGTGATGTCACATCACAGCTGTTTGTCCACTTCCTCCATTTGTTGTAGCAGGTTGAGGTAAGCCTGGTATCGGCGCCGCAGGATTTCTCCCTTGTCGACCGCATCCTTGACCGCGCAACCGGGTTCGCGGACATGCAGGCAGTTGTGGAAGCGGCAATGCACCCGTAGTGCAACAATCTCGCGAAATCCTTTTTGTACATCGGCTGGTGGAATAGGTGGTGGTGTGAAGTCACGGATGCCGGGCGAGTCGATTAGTTCGCCACCTTCCGGAAGATGATATAGGCGCGCATTGCTGGTGGTGTGCTGACCAAACCCGGTGGTTTCAGACAGGGTTTGCGTGAGGATGTCGGCCTTGGGGATCAATATGTTGGTCAATGATGACTTGCCCACGCCGGATTGCCCGACCAGCACATTGGTCTTTTTTTTCAGATGTTTGCGTAGTGGCTCCAGGCTTTCAGGCTGCCTGGTCGATGTGTCGAGCACGGTGTAGCCGATATCCCGGTAGTCTTGATAGATTCGGGCAATCTCGTCGGGGCAGGGCTGGTCCGCCTTGTGGTGCAGCAGGATGGCGGCAATTTCCATGATTGCAGCCATGACGAAAAGCTGATCGACCATCGACCAGTCGGGGCTTGGTTCGACAGCGCTGGCGATGATGATCTGGTCAATATTGGCCGCGATGGTGCGTGGCGTGCCGCGGAAATAGCTGCGCGTCAGACTGTTGCGCCTGGGCAGCATTTTCGTGATCACGATGTCCGAGCCATTTTGCTGCCACCGCACGTAGTCACCGCAGACGAGATCCTGCAACTTGCGCCGGCTGGTGGCACGCACAATCTCGCCGGAGGGCAGCTCGATCAACGCCTCGGCGCCAAAGCGGCTGATGATCCGGCCTTCCCCCTTGTTCATGCTGCCGTCGCCTGCCTGTTGGTTGATTCATCCACTGTCCGGCGTTGCAATTCCTGCAACCGGGCAATGCGGATAGCCGCCGGCGGATGGGAATCATAGAACAGTGAATGCAGCCGATCGGGTGTGAGTGTGCTGGCATTGTCCTTGTACATCGTCACCAGTGCCGTGATCAGCGCCTTGGCACTGGCTTGTGATGCCGCGTATGCATCGGCTTCGAACTCATGTTGCCGCGAGAGCCAGGCAAATAGCGGGCTGACAAAAAACATCACCAGCGGGACGACAATGGAAAACAGAATCAGCCCGGTGGCTGGCGAGGGTGTTGTAACACCAAGTGCCTGGTAGAACGCTGTTTGTGGCAGCAGCCAGGCCAGTAGCGCGAACCCGGCCAGGCTGGTGATGGCGCTGAGTAGCAACCCCTTGAGAACATGGTGGTGTTTGAAATGTCCCAGTTCATGCGCCAGTACGGCGATGATCTGCTCCCTGGCGAGACCGTCGAGCAACGTATCGAAAAACACGATGCGTTTGTTTTTCCCCAGGCCGGTGAAATAGGCATTGCCATGGCTGGAACGACGGGAACCATCCATGACGAAAATGCCCTTACTGGTGAATCCGGCGTGGTCGAGCAGTTGTTCAATGGCGGTTTTTAGAGACTCATCCTCCAGCGGCGTGAAGCGATTGAATAGGGGGGCGATCAGTGTCGGATATACCCAGCTGATCAGGATACTGAAACCAAAAAATGCGAGCCAGGCATAGAACCACCAGTAAGTGCCTGCCGCTTCAAGCAGCCAGAGGATCACGTAGAGCAGTGGTGTGGCCAGAATCAAAGTCAAGGCTAGCCCTTTGAGCGTATCAGCGATCAGGGTGGCAATGGTGGTGCGGTTGAAGCCGAAGCGTGCCTCAATGACAAACTGGCGGTAGAGACTGAACGGGGCGCTCAATAAGGATGAAATCAGCCCAAACAGCAGGATGAGAACCACGCCATCGGTTAGTGATGGGAGCCCAAGGCCACTGACCAGCTCGCTCAACCGTTGTAGCCCGCCGCCAATGCTCCAGCCCAGTACCAGCAATGCATCGAACAGGATTTCCCAGCGCGCCAGCCGTGCTTTTGCGCAAGTATAGTCCGCCGCCTTCTGATGCGCCTGCAAAGAAATTGCATCACGGAAAGCTCTAGGTACTGCCTCCCGGTGCTGCTGCACCGCACGGATCTGGCGCTGGTTCAACCAGAGGCGGATGACAGTGACAACGGTAACAAGCGTCAGGAACAGCATCGAGTTTGCTAGAATCTCCGAATTGTGAAAACACGAGAGTAGCGCATATGCCACCTGATGAAGATAACCTGATCTGGATCGACCTGGAAATGACCGGGCTGGATACCGTCAACGACCAGATCATTGAAATCGCCACCATTGTAACCGACAAGCATTTGAATATCCTCGCCGAGGGGCCGGTACTCGCCATTCGGCAGCCGGACGCGTTACTCGAAGGCATGGATGACTGGAACCGCAAGCAGCATGGCGACTCCGGTCTGGTTGAACGGGTGCGCAGCAGCGAGGTCGACGAAGCGGAGGCCGAAGAACAGACGCTGGCTTTCCTGCGCCAGTGGGTGCCTGCGGGCAAGTCACCCATGTGTGGTAACAGCATCTGCCAGGATCGGCGTTTTCTGGCGCGTTGTATGCCAAAGCTGGAAGCCTTCTTTCACTATCGCAATCTCGATGTCAGTACCTTGAAGGAGTTGGCCCAGCGTTGGAAGCCAGCGGTGGCAAAGGGGTTCTTCAAGGAATCGCAGCATCTTGCATTGCAGGATATTCGGGACTCCATCGACGAACTGCGGTACTATCGTCGGCACTTTATCGCGCTTGATATCGATCAAGACTGATGTTCTGACCGTCTATTACGATAGACTGGTTTCTCATGCGACCGGCTTGTTTTGTGAGGGCGATCATTTCCGTAGCGGTGGAAATGCTATAAGCACGGCAAATTCCCCCATTAAAAGTTACGAATAGGGCGGGTTCAGGCCTTGTGGCATGATGTGACCACTTTATCCGGAGGGCTACGCACCGATTTGTGGTGACGGTGGTTCACCATCCGGATCCGACCAGAGCAATCACGATGATTTCAGATACTGTTTCAGGCGGTTTGCACCTCCGCATGCGTATAGGTGTAAACGTATGAGCACCGGCTTGATCAGCATGGTCAGGCATACCGCAGCCTGCTGGGCTGCTCACAACATTCTGCAAAAAAACCCCTGTCCGCTGGACCGGGGTTTTTTTTGCGCCAATTTTTTTCCAATGAAGAATAGGAGGTTACGATGACCCTGGGTTTGATGTTTGCGATTATCTGCAGCCTGGGCGCGATTGCCTACGGTTACACGTCGATCAAGAAGATCATGGTCTTGCCCGAAGGCAATGACGAAATGATCCGGATCTCGCGTGCCGTGCAAGAGGGCGCCAAGGCCTACCTGAATCGCCAGTACAAAACCATCGCGATGGTGGGTGCGGGTGTGTTTCTGCTGATATGGATCTTTCTCGGGTTTGCATCGGCCTTCGGCTTCTTTCTGGGCGCGGTGCTGTCCGGTGCTGCCGGTTATATCGGCATGAATGTGTCGGTCAATTCCAATGCTCGTACTGCCGAAGCAGCGCGCACGGGATTGAACGAGGCGCTGCAAGTGGCATTCCGTGGCGGTGCGATCACCGGGTTGTTGGTCGTAGGACTGGGCCTGCTGGGTGTGGCCGGTTACTTTGCTATTCTGTCGATGATGACGCCGGAAGGTGAAACAGTCAGTCTGGCGCCCCTGGTTGGACTGGCTTTTGGTGGTTCACTGATTTCCATCTTTGCTCGTCTGGGTGGTGGTATCTTCACCAAAGGTGCGGACGTCGGTGCTGATATCGTTGGTAAGGTCGAGGCAGGCATTCCCGAGGATGATCCGCGAAATCCGGCGGTCATCGCCGACAACGTGGGTGACAATGTCGGTGACTGTGCCGGCATGGCGGCTGACCTGTTCGAGACCTATGCGGTTACCATTATTGCGACGATGATTCTGGGCGCGAGCTTGGCATCGGGGCTTGGCATGGTTTACCCACTGGTGCTCGGCGGTGTGGCCATCATCGGTTCGATTATCGGCTCGATGTTCGTCAAGGTCGAAGAGGGCGGCAAAATCATGGACGCGCTCTATCGTGGCCTGATCGTATCGGGTGCCTTTTCTGCCATCGCATTCCTGCCAGTGACTTGGTTTGTCATGGGTGACAATGGCACTTACTCCGTGTTCCAGCTGTACATGTCCGCACTTGTTGGATTGGTCGTCACTGGCATGCTGGTCATGTTCACCGATTACTACACTTCGACCGAATACAAGCCAGTTCGTGATATTGCGCAAGCTTCTACGACGGGTGATGGCACCAACGTCATCGCGGGTCTGGCGCTGTCCATGAAGGCAACCGCACTACCGGTGCTGGTCGTCTGCCTGGGTATCTATCAGGCTCACTATTTCGCCGGTCTCTATGGCATTGCCGTTGCCGCAACAGCAATGTTGTCGATGACTGGGATTGTTGTTGCGCTGGACGCCTATGGCCCCATTACTGACAACGCCGGTGGAATTGCCGAGATGGCGGAACTCGAAGGTGAGGTTCGTAATCGTACCGATGCACTCGATGCGGTCGGCAATACGACCAAGGCTGTCACCAAAGGCTATGCGATCGGTTCAGCCGGACTGGCGGCATTGGTGCTGTTTTCTGATTTTACCCACGAGTACATTAAATACCATGGTGGCGCGATCACCTTCGATTTATCCAACCACCTCGTCATCATCGGCCTGTTTATTGGCGGCATGGTGCCTTATCTGTTTGGTGCTTTCGCGATGGATGCGGTGGGGCGTGCAGCGGGAGCGGTCGTCGTCGAGGTTCGGCGCCAGTTCCGCGAGATTCCCGGCATCATGGATCGCACCGCCCAGCCTGATTACTCGCGCGCAGTCGATATGCTGACCAAGGCAGCAATCAAGGAAATGATCATCCCGTCACTGCTGCCGGTGCTGACCCCCATCGCGGTTGGTTTGCTACTGGGGCCTCAGGCGCTGGGTGGCATGCTGCTGGGTTCGATCATCACCGGTATCTTCCTGGCGATTTCGATGACCACGGGTGGTGGCGCATGGGACAACGCCAAGAAGTACATCGAGGACGACAACCTCGGTGGCAAAGGTTCAGATGCCCACAAAGCGGCCGTCACCGGTGACACAGTCGGCGATCCGTACAAGGATACGGCTGGCCCGGCGATTAACCCGTTGATCAAGATCATCAATATCGTTGCGTTGCTGATGGTGCCGCTGCTGTAAGCGTTGTTAAGGCAACATCACTGCGGGAGCAGGAATGCTCCCGTGTTGTTATGGGGCTGGTTTTGTATTTCGGGAAATATTCCTTATTCAGTCACTTTATAGTCGTGCCTGCACTGGGCGTGTTCCGTCAGCGCCTTACCGGATCTATCCAGCAAGAAGCCGGTTTCCACCACAACACCTGTAAAGAGAGGGCAATACATTGATAGTCAAAGAAATCATGAATTCTGATATCAAATCCATCAAACCGGATAGCATGGTACGCGACGTTGCGATGGTCATGTGTCTGCAAAAAATTAGCGGGATGCCGGTGGTCGACGAAGGCAATAATCTCGTGGGCATCATTTCCGAAAAGGACATCTTGCAGCACATGTTTCCAAACATCGACGAAGCAATGACTATGGATTCGAAGCCGGACTTCGAAGAAATGGAGAAGCGCTATGCCGAAACGCTTGGCATGAAAGTGTCGGAACTGATGACGAAGAACGTGGCCACCGTCTCGGCAGACATGCCCTGTCTGAAAGCAGCGTCGATGATGTGGTTACGCAAGATTCGCCGTATCCCAGTGACCGAAGGAACAAAGCTGGTTGGCATCGTGAGTATCGGCGACGTGCATCGCTCGATCTTCCAGCAACAGCTGGTCGATCAGGCAACCTGATACCTTCTCTGGTCTGCGCCGATGGATGTGAAAAGCCACCATGATTTGGTGGCTTTTTTATTTTGTTGCCTGAGTCCGCGTGAACCTTACGCGTCGGGAAGGTTTCTCAAGATGGCTTCTGCGCCATTGACAAGCAGCTCCTCGGCGAGGGATACGCCCATCGCTTCAGCTTGGTCCATTGTGCCACGGCGTTCGCCGCTGATGACTGTCTGGCCATTGAGGCTGGCCACCAGGCCGCGCAGCCAGAGTTCGTTGTTCTCCAGCACCGCATAGGCCGCGATCGGTACTTGGCAGCCGCCTTCGAGACGATGGTTGAACGCACGTTCTGCGCTGACACGGATGAAGGTTGGCTCGTCTTTTAGGAAAGCGATCAATGCCATTGTGTCAGCATCGTCCTCACGGCACTCGATGCCGACGGCACCCTGGCCGACGGCGGGCAGAATGGTCTCTGCCGCAATCGTATGGCGAATACGATCTTCCAGTTTCAGTCGAACCAGGCCGGCGGCAGCAAGAATGATGGCGTCGAACTCGCCGCTGTCGAGCTTGGAAAGACGCGTCTGCACGTTGCCGCGCAGGCTCCGAATCTCCAGATCAGGGCGTTGCTGCAACAGCTGGCTTGAACGCCGGAGGCTGGAGGTGCCGACTCTGGCGCCTTGTGGCAGTGCTTCGAGTGTTTCGTATTGGTTGGAAACAAAGGCGTCGAAGGGCGTTTCACGCTCGCAGATGACGGGCAGTGCAAACCCGGGTGGCAGATCCATCGGCACATCTTTCATCGAGTGGACGGCAATATCGGCATCGCCGGCCAGCATGCCTTGTTCCAGCTCCTTGACGAACAGGCCTTTGCCGCCAATCTTGGCCAGTGGCGTATCAAGAATCTTATCGCCCTGCGTTGTCATTGTTACCAGCTCGACATCGAGATCGTTGTGCTCGGCCAGCAGGCGATCCTTGACGTAGTTTGCCTGCCAAAGGGCGAGCGGGCTTTTGCGAGTGGCGATTTTGAGGTTTCTCTTCATGGTCTTGGCGGCCGGGCTGGCAGATTGGGAAAGGGCGCATCTTACCGGCTGGAGGCGCTCCAGTCAGCAAATTACAAAGGATTGGTTCGAACCCCGAGTGGGGTGGGATAACAGCATGGCGGCAGACTGATGCCCGCCGCCAATATCGGTTAGATCTCGAAAGGATCGAGCTTTTTGGGCATGGTTTCGTTTTTCATCGTGGCGTATTTAGGCATGCCTTTGTCGTCATAAGCAGGGTAGTCTTCGCCGGAAATCAGCGGGTAGAGATACTCCTTGCAGGCGTCGGTGATGCCAAAGCCATCTTCGGTGATGAAGTCCTTGGGCATCATTTTTTCGACGTTGGCGACCTCGGACAGCGGGGCTTCGCCAATGCTCCATTTGTACGGGCTCGATGATTCGCGCACAACGGTGGGCATGATGGAATTCTTGCCTTCGAGTGCTTTTTCGACCGCAGCCTGTCCCAGTGCATAGGCCTGCTCGACGTCAGACTTCGACGCAAGATGGCGTGCGGCGCGTTGCAGGTAGTCAGCGACGGCCCAGTGGAATTTGTAGCCGAGCGCGTCCTTGATCATGTTGGCGACCACGGGTGCTGCGCCGCCGAGCTGGGCATGGCCAAAGGAATCGCGTGTGCCTTGTTCAGCGAGGAATTTTCCGTCGGGCCAGTGACAGCCTTCGGACAGCACGATCGTGCAGTAGCCGTGTTCTTTGACCTTGGCATCGACGGTGGCGAGGAACTTCTCTTGGTCGAACTCGATCTCCGGGAACAGCGTGACGACCGGAATACCGTAGTCTTCTACCAGCGCGCCGGCAGCAGCGATCCAGCCTGCGTGACGTCCCATGACCTCGATGACGAAGATCTTGGTAGATGTCTTGGCCATTGAGCGCACGTCATACGAGGCTTCCAGTGTGGAGACAGCGATGTATTTTGCGACCGAACCAAAGCCGGGGCAGTTATCGGTGATTGGCAGATCGTTATCGACCGTTTTGGGTACATGGATCGCCTGGACAGGGAAGCCCATCTTTTCAGACAGCTGGGATACCTTGTAGCAGGTATCGGCCGAATCGCCGCCGCCGTTGTAGAAGAAGTAGCCGATGTCATAGGCTTTGAAGACTTCGATCAGGCGTTCGTATTCACGCTTGTTGTCTTCCAGGCTCTTGAGCTTGAAGCGGCAGGAGCCAAAGGCGCCGGAGGGGGTGCTGCGCAGTGCGGCAATGGACTCGTCGGACTCCTGACTGGTGTCGATCATCTCTTCGGTGAGCGCGCCGATGATACCGTTGAGACCGGCGTAGACGGTACCGATCTTGTCGGGGTGCTTGCGCGCGGTTTCGATAACGCCGCAGGCGGAAGCATTGATAACGGCGGTGACGCCGCCGGATTGTGCATAGAAAGCATTCTTGGGCATATTGATACCTCTGAAATTCGGGTGTATGGCAACAAACAGCACGGAGCCAGCACCATGCGCTGGCTCCGGTTGTGCTGATGATCAGCTGTTGAGGCTCTGATAGTAGTCCATCAGGATCTTGGCCACTTCTGGGCGGGAGAACTCTTTTGGCGGGGCGATGCCCTGGCCGAGCATTTCGCGAACCTTGGTGCCGGACAGCAGGACGAAGTCTTCCTTGGTGTGATCGGGTGCTTCACACATCATCACCACCTTGTTGAGCTTCTTCGAGTAGGCTGTGTGGTCGGCACGGAAGATCTCGATATCGAGTGCGCCTTCGGGAACTTCTTCATCGAAGATTGTCTGCGCATCGAAAGCGCCGTAGTAATCGCCAACACCGGCATGGTCGCGACCGATGATGAAATGGGTTGCGCCCATGTTCTGACGGAACAGGGCATGCAGAACCGCTTCGCGCGGCCCGGCATACAGCATGTCGAAACCGTAACCAGAGATGATGACGCTGTTGGGCGGGAAGTAGAGTTCGACCATCTTGCGGATAGCGGCATCACGTACATCGGCCGGGATGTCGCCTGGCTTCAGCTTGCCGAGCAGCATGTGAATGACGAGGCCATCGGCGCCGATGCGATCCATGGCGATATGGCAGAGTTCCTCGTGGGCGAGGTGCATCGGGTTGCGGGTCTGGAAGGCGACGACCTTGTTCCAGCCACGCTGCTCGATTTCGTTACGGATTTGCACTGCGGTGCGGAAGGTATCGGGAAAATCTTTCTCGAAATAGGAGTAGTTCAATACCTGGATCGGGCCGGAGATGGCAAAACGACCGACGGACATGAATGCGGCTACACCGGGGTGCTCCATGTCGGTGGTGCGGTAGACCTTTTCGGCAATGACGTTCATGTCGTCATCGGAAAATTCCTCGATGGCTTCCACGTCCATCACGGCCAGTACAGGATGGCCTTCGACGTTGGGGTCACGCAATGCAACGCGCTTGGCACCTTCGATGGGAGACGGGTCCTCGACCATGTTCAGCACCGGGGTAGGGAAGAACACGCCGGAGGTGGTGTGCATGTTATCGGCGACGTTGAGCGCGTCGGCGCGGTTCATGTAGCCAGTCAGTGGGTTGAAATAACCACCACCGAGCATGACGGCGTTGCCGGCAGCGGCCGAGCTGATGATGATTGAAGGCAGTGATTCCGCCTCCTTGGCAAGTGCCTCACGAGCCGCATCGTCGGCGACGTAAAGTGGATTCAGTGTATCGGAGCCATGTGGCTTGATCATGTTCAACCTCCATCAGAAATGGCGAAAAAGGAAACGCTTGGCGTTTTCCGACAGCCTGTCGGCCGGCCGCAAAAAGTGCCGTATGCAGAAAAAAAACCCGCGTGATTGTGGACGATTTGGCGTTTTATTGCCAGATGAATGGGCTTATCAAGGTATAAGTCTGGCTGATTATGGTTTGGCTGTGTCACCGTCTGCAAAGCGCCTGATCGTACGGGCGATCTGGCGGGAAAAGCGTGCCAGCGCCCGACTTTGGGCGGCGACGTAGGCGCTATAGTCCTGCCCCTCGACCGGCTCGCGAATCAGTGTTTGCTCAGCTGCCAGCTCCTTCCGCCCCTTGCGGCTGAGCAGTTGCCAGCGGGCACGCAACAGCACGTGCTTGCCGAGTTCGCCATCGAAGCGTGAGATACTGATACGCACTTGGTAGTCGGGGCGCAGGCGGCTTTCCCAGGGATAGGTGTAGATCTGGTTGGAACCGAGCAGCACCACGAGGTTATCGGCGAGGATACGCAAAAAGTCGTCATCGAAACGCCCGGCCCATTGGTGAAAATCAGCGACGTTGATTTTATTGTCATGCTCCCGTGTCACCACTTGCGGGCGTTGCAGCACCTTCGGGAAGTCGAGCGGGCCTATGCCCACCCGCACCGGCGGGTGCAATCGTTGGCTCGGGTTGTCAGCGATGGTTGCGTTGAGTGCATAGAAATGCGTTGGCGCTTCATGCACGGCACACGCCGAGACGACGGCGGCCAGCGCGGCAGGTAGTAGTCGTTTCAGTGGGCTTTTCATGGTGTTTCCAGGCTCTTGCCGTAGAGCAAGGCATTGGGGTGGCGTTCGAGATAGTCCGTCAGTGCTTCGAAGGAGTTCACGGCTGAAGAGAGCTGGTCGATCAAGCGACGAATGTCATATACCAGCGGTGAATCCTCGGACAACGTGGTATCGGCGGTGGCGAGGGTCTTCTCAAGTTGCTGTAGCGTACTGGCCACTTGCTGTGACAGTTCCGGCACGCTGCGGTTGAGCTTGTCGCTGATCTCGTTGGTATTGGCCAGCAATTGCCGCAGGTCGGACATGGCTTGTTTGGATTCGCCCGATGCCAGCATCTGCTTTAGCTCTCGAATCGTGACGCTCAGGTCGTTGGCAATCTCCACGAAGGGAATCTCGCCGGCCTTGTCGAGCAGGTCGGTGATGTTGCGGGTGATTTTATCGAGCGCACCTGGCACGGTGGGAAAAGCGCGGAACGGGCCGTTTTGTGCGATGGTGGCGGCGGGTACGTTGTCGTGGAAATCGAGGTCGACGTAGAGTTGCCCGGTCAGTAGGTTGCCGGGGGCAAGCTGGGCGCGCAGGCCGCGTTGCACCAGTGTTTCCAGCACCAGCTCGGTGCTGCCGATCTCACCGGTGACGGTGATCAGGTCGGGGTGCAGGGCGATCAGTACCGGGATCTTCACTTCCAGGCTGCGGTGATCCATCTGCAAGTCGATGTCGATCACTTCACCGACTTTGATGCCGCGAAACTCCACTGGTGCATTGATGGCCAGGCCGCGAATCGAGCTGTCGAAATAAAGTACGTAGTATTCGGTCAGCGCCCAGGCCTTGTTCTCGATGCTTTCCCGGTCTGGCAGCAGGGCAAATCGTTCGCCGCCTTCGGTCGGTGCACCGGCTTCGAGATTGAGCGGTGTATCGACGGCAATGCCGCCGGTCAGTAGCGATGCGAGGGATTCCAGTCTGGCACTGACACCGTCAGCGGTGAGCTTGAGATCGAAGCCGCTGGCGTTCCAGAAGCGGCTGTTTTTGCGGATCAACTTGTCGTATGGGGCGTTGATGAAGATATTGATGACCACGGAGCGACCGTCGCTGTCGAGGTGATACCCCGTCACCTCGCCGACCTGTATCTGTCGATAGTAGATACCTGAGCCGATATCGAGGGAGCCAAGGCTATCGGCAGTGAGTACATAGCGTTTGCCGTCGGCATCTGACTGCACGGCCACAGCCTCGTCGAGCCCCATGTAATGGCTCATTGCCGATCCGTCGCCCTTGCCGGGGTCCATTGCGATGTAGATACCGGAGATCAGGGTGTTGAGCCCGGAGATGCCTTTCGGGTTGATGCGCGGGCGAACGATCCAGAAGCGAGTCTCATCATTGAGGTGAGTGCCAATCGACTTTTTCAGTTCCACCGTGACTTTGACCCGGCTGAGGTCGTGGTTGAGTTCGATGCGCTTGACCTTGCCAACCTCGACATCCTTGTAACGCACCCGGGTTTTGCCCGGCTCCAGCCCTTCGGCATCGGTGAAGCTGATGACAATGGTCGAACCCTTGTCGTTGAAGGATTTCCAGATCAGCCAACCGCCGATCAGCAGGGCGATGATCGGAACCAGCCAGACCAGTGAAAAACGGTTGTTTTCGCTGATGATAGCTTCGGGCAGTTGCTCGGGGCCGAGTTCAGTCATTGCAGGCATCCCAGATCAGGCGTGGATCGAAGCGATGGGCAGCAAACATCGTCAGCACGACGACGGCAGCAAACGACAGCGAACCAATGCCCGGTTCGATGCTTGCCAGAGAACCGAATTGCACCAGCGCCGCGAGAATGGCGATGACGAAGATATCCACCATCGACCAGCGGCCAACGAACTCGGTGAGGCGGTACAAGCGGGTGCGATCGACCAGGCGCCAAGTCGATTTGCGCTGTACCGAGATCAGCAAAAAGGCGAGCACCACCATTTTCAATAGTGGAATGAAGATACTGGCCACGAAAACGATCAGTGCCAGTGGCCACATGCCTTCCTCGATCAGCTGGACAACCCCTTCGAGAATGGTCGCCGGCTCCCCCTTGCCAAGCCAGACGACACTCATGATCGGATAGACGTTGGCGGGAATGTACAACACGATCGCGGCAATCAGATAGCACCAAGTATCGCGGATACTGCCGGGAATGCGGGAATGGATATGCGCGCCACAGCGTGGGCATTCGATCCGTCCATGCGAGTTGGTTGGTCTGCATGCCAGCGCATGACAAACATGGCAGGAGATCAGCCCCGCCTCGGCTGCGGTCAACGTTTGCATTGTCGATCCAGTCGATGCCAAATCAGCTGTGGGTCAAGGGAGATGGAGAGTGCTGCCAGCACGACGATCAACAGGCTGAAGGCGTACATCGCCGGGCCCGGAATAACGGTTGCGATGTCCCCCAGTTTCACCACGGCGACGAGTGTGGCAAGCATGAAAATCTCCAGCATGCCCCAGGGTTCGGTGCTTTGCAGATAGCGAAATACGTGGATGCTGAAACGTGGCCGCTTACCAAATTTCAGGGGGGCTAGCAAATACAGTATTGCCAGCAGGCTGAACAGCGGGAAAAGAAATGTCGTGGCGAACACCAGCAGTCCAAGAAAGATGTTGCCCTCTTGCCATAGGATCATGCTGCTCGACAACAGGCTGCTGTCCTGCACCCGCCCTTGCGCATTGAGCGCGAGAAATGGGAGCAGGTTGCTGACGAAAAACAGTAGCAGACCGGAAACCGCCAGCGCCAGACTGCGGTCGAGACTATTACGGCTATAGCGCTGGAGCGTGGCGCCGCAGCGGGCGCAGTTGACCTTGCCAGGGCTGCGAATGGCTGGTAACCGCTGCAGCAGATCGCAGTCATGGCAGGCAATCAGTGTCGTGTTGTAGGAATTTGTCATCAGAGACGGTTTATCGGTTGAGGCTTCTGATCGAAGCAAGTATAGCCTGATGAGGCAGGAGAACGCGCAGTTGCCCTTGTTTCGCAGTGCCCGCCGAATACTTGCTGCTTGAGTAATACGGCATATTCTAACTTGATGAGATGATGGCGCCTGCCAAGTAATAATGCTTCAATGAAAACGATTATTAACGGTGTCTGTGAATAATAGGTTCTTGGTTATGAAACAAATGAACGTCATGATTGTCGGAGCGGCGTTGCTATTGCCCTTGACGAGTGGATCGATAGTGGCAGCGGGTGAGGATGAAAAGCTCGAATTCCCGCCACTGGTGCCTGATGAGGTGATTACTGGCGAGCTGCCGGCAAGCGCCGCAGTGGCGACTGACGCTGCGGTGGCGCCGACTGTTGTCGCAACCACGCCAGCGCCTGCGGTCGTAGCGCCGGTGGCGGCGCCGCAGCCACAGCAGGTGCCAGCGCAACAGAATTATTACCAGGGTTATCAGGGCTACCAGGCATATCCCGGATACCAGAATTATCAAAACTACCAGGGCTACTACCCCGGCTATTCATCCTATCCTGGTTATGGGTATCCCTATGGCTATGGGCAACCGGGATATGGCTATGGTTATGGTGCGCCGACCCAAGGGTACTATGGTTACCGAAGACCTTCCCGAAAGTCCAGCGGCTGGGGTGATATGCCGTGGATGGGCGGTAGCTGGACGGAAGGGCCGTGGAACAATGGCAAGTTCAGCCGTGGCGACTGGCTCGGTGGTGGGCCTTCGCGCTGGTTCAAGGGCGGAGACTTTCAGGACGGTTTCGCCGACATGTGGGATGACATGATTAACGCACCAGCTGAAATGGGAACAATGCCAGGAGGCTGGGAATTTCCAACGGTCAGCACCCCCAATCCGGTCGATGTGGGTGAGGAACTGGGTCGTGCGGCGCCAGAATTCGTTCAGGAAGTGCCGAACATGATTGACATCAAATAGGGTTTCTCTGTTGTCATCGACCGCGAGCGCGTTTTTCTGGAGCGCTCGCATCTTTCATGGTATAAAGCGCGCCCTCGCATTGTGCGAGAGCAAATTCACACACATGTCGTCACGATTGGCTGGGTGCCGCACAACCAAAAGCGGTTGTCAGTCGGGGCATGTGGAGGTTTAACCCTATTGAAACAGACAGGCTCCTGGCTCGGACTCATCACGGGGTAGTGAGATGGTCCGGCGAGAAACCCGGGTTGGGGCGGCGTCCGTTTCGCATTGGAGAAATGTAATGGCAAGAGTAACCATGCGCCAGATGCTGGAAGCTGGTGTTCACTTCGGACACCAGACGCGCTACTGGTGCCCCAAAATGGCCCCCTACATCTTTGGGTCCCGTAACAAGATTCACATCATCAACCTCGAAAAGACGTTGCCGATGTTCGAGGATGCACTGAACTATGTTGGCAAGCTGGCATCCAAGGGCGGCAATATCCTGATCGTTGGCACCAAGCGTTCGGCGCGTGAAGCGGTACACGCGCAAGCAAAGCGTTGTGGCATGCCTTATGTCGACCAGCGTTGGCTTGGTGGCATGCTGACCAACTTCAAGACTGTCAAGCAATCCATCAATCGGCTCAAGGAGCTGGAGGCGATGGAGAACGATGGCACTTTCGATCGCCTGAGCAAAAAGGAAGTGCTGATGCGTCGGCGCGAGCTGGCAAAGCTCGAGAAGACCCTGGGCGGCATCAAGGATATGCGCACCATTCCGGATGCGATGTTTGTTCTCGATGTGGGTTACGAGCGGATCGCGATTTCCGAGGCCCAGAAGCTGGGTATCCCGATCGTTGCGGTCGTCGACACCAATAACTCTCCCGAAGGTATCGACTATGTGATCCCTGGCAATGACGATGCCATTCGCGCGATCCAGCTGTATGTCACAGCGATCGCCGATGCCATCATCGAAGGCAAGGCCGCAAGCGCCAATGCTGCTACTGCCCAGGCGCAACCGGTAGAAGCGGAAGCAGCCGCAGAGGCGGACAAAGCGCCGGCTTCTGACGAAGCAGCCTCAGAGGCCTGATCGAAACGATAGGATATGAGGGGCGCGGACTGCGCCTCTCCAATGATGTCTGAATACCTGAATTTAATTGGAGTTTTGTCAAAGTGAGCATAACAGCCGCAATGGTTAAGGATCTGCGCGAGCGTACTGGCGCGGGTATGATGGAATGCAAAAAGGCGCTGACGGAAGCGGATGGTGATATCGAAAAGGCCATCGAAGCAATGCGCAAATCCGGTGCTGCCAAGGCCGTGAAAAAAGCGGGCCGCGTGGCCGCCGAAGGGCAGGTCATCATCAATATTTCCGATGACAAGAAAAATGCCGCAGTGGTCGAAGTCAACTGCGAAACCGACTTTGTAGGCAAGGATGAGAACTTTATCCGTTTTGCCGAGGAGCTTGGTGCCATTGCCTTGCGTGAAGCTGTAGAGGATGCAGCGGCACTGTCGGCAACCACCATGGCCAGTGGCCAGACGGTCGAAGAGGCGCGTCAGGAACTGGTCTCCAAGATCGGTGAGAACATCCAGGTGCGCCGTGTCCAGAAAATGACGGCAAGCGAAGGCGAGTTTGGTTCCTATCGTCATGGTGTGCGCATTGGCGTCGTTGTCGAAGTAGCAGGTGGTGATGAAGCATTGGCACGGGATATCGCAATGCACATCGCCGCAATCAAGCCTGTCTGCGTCGACGAGTCGGAAGTGCCGGCGGATCTGCTGGAGAAGGAACGCGCGATTTTTGCTGCGCAAGCCAAGGAAAGCGGCAAGCCCGACAATATCGTCGAGAAGATGGTAAGCGGGCGGATGAAGAAATATCTCAAGGAAATTACGCTGTTGGGGCAGCCTTTCGTCAAGAACCCCGATCAGACCATCGAAGCCCTGCTGAAAGACGCTGACGCCAAGGTGTTGCAGTTCACGCGTATGGAAGTGGGCGAAGGTATCGAGAAAAAGCAGGAAGACTTCGCGGCTGAGGTCATGGCCCAGGTCAAGGGCGGCTGAGGCAGTCGTGGGTTGCCCGGGACAGTGATTCTTGCAGGAATGCAACCAGAACCCGTTCTGGTTGTCCAACTGGGCGGGTAATGGAAAGGGACATGAGAGTGTCCCTTTTTTGTGTACAGGCAGCGGGCTAACCGCTTCGCCATGATGTCCAATATCCGGCAGCCCGGCGGCTGTGCCGGAAATGAATTTCTGAGGAGTACGGAGTCCATGACAGAAACTACAGGCCAACCCTACAAACGCATTCTTCTCAAGCTCAGTGGTGAGGCGCTGATGGGCGATTCCGACTACGGTATTGAGCCGGCGATGATCGAACGAGTCGCAAAAGAGGTCGTGGAGCTTGCCGATATGGGCGTCCAGGTCGCCATGGTCGTTGGTGGCGGCAACATCTTTCGTGGTGCTGGTCTGGCCCAGGGCGGTATGGATCGGGTGACCGGGGATCACATGGGGATGTTAGCTACCGTGATCAATGCGCTGGCATTGCAAGATGCGGTGGAGCGCCAGGGTCGCCAGGTGCGGGTCATGTCGGCGCTATCAATTCATCAAGTCTGTGAGGACTATATTCGTCGTCGTGCAATTCGGCATTTGGAGAAAGGGCGCGTCGTCGTTTTCGCCGCAGGAACCGGCAACCCATATTTTACCACCGACTCAGCCGCCAGCCTGCGCGGTATCGAGATCAAGGCAGATGTGCTGTTGAAGGCGACCAAAGTCGATGGCGTATATAATGCCGATCCAGTGAAGGTCGCGAATGCGACCCGGTATGATAAGGTCACTTTCGACGAGGCGCTGGAGAAAAAGCTGGGCGTGATGGATGCGACCGCTATCGTCATGTGTCGGGACAATGATCTGCCACTGCGGATATTCAATATCTACGATCCGGGCAATCTGGTACGGGTCGTCAAAGGCGAAGACATCGGAACGCTGGTATACAGAGGATAACCACGATGATTGATGAAATTCTGAAAGATGCCGAAGCGCGCATGAACAAGAGCATCGCAGCGCTGCAGAACGAACTGGCCAAGATCCGTACCGGGCGGGCTCACCCCAGCCTGCTGGATCACGTCACGGTCGACTACTACGGTTCGGAAGTCCCCATCAGCCAGGTCGCCAATGTCAATGTCGATGACCCACGCACGCTGGCGGTCACCCCCTGGGAAAAAGACATGGTCGGTAAGGTGGAAAAGGCGATTATGACTTCCGACCTCGGTCTGAACCCGGTGACGGCGGGAACCGTGATTCGGGTGCCCATGCCAGCGCTGACGGAAGAGCGTCGCCGCGATCTGGTCAAGGTGGTGCGTCAGGAGCTGGAAGCCGGCAAGGTTGCGGTGCGTAATATTCGACGCGATGCCAACAGTGACCTCAAGGAGTTGGAAAAAGAGAAAGAGATTTCCGAGGACGACGAACGGCGGGCCCAGGAGCAGGTACAGAAGCTGACTGACAAGGCCATCAAAGAGATGGAAGCGGTATTGGCGGTCAAGGAAAAGGAGCTGATGGAGATCTGACGTCAGTCAGGCGCCTTCGGGACAAAACATTGCAAACAAGAATCCCCCGGCATGTTGCCATTATCATGGATGGAAACGGCAGATGGGCCAAGGCGCGCCATTTGCCGCGCACGGCTGGCCACAAGAAAGGGGTCGATGCCACGCGCAAGGCCGTCGAATATTGCTCGAATGCCGGCGTTGAGGTATTGACCGTATTCGCTTTCAGCAGTGAAAACTGGCGCCGCCCCGAGGGTGAAGTGTCGACGCTGATGGAGCTGTTCTTCTCCTCGTTACGCCGCGAGGCGAAACGGATGAAGGAGAAGGATATCCGTATGCGAATCATCGGTGATCGTTCCCGCTTTCCGGAAAAATTGCAGCAGGAGATGGCAGCAACCGAAGCGGTGACGGAACACTGTGGTGGCATGCTGTTCCAGATCGCAGCCAATTATGGTGGCCGTGCAGATCTGGTCTTCGCGATGCGTCAGCTCGGACAGGAACTGCTCGAGGGCAAGCTGACACTTGATGACATCGATGACGAGGCCATTGCGGCTCACACCTTCACGGCGGGAATCCCTGATCCTGACCTGTTTATTCGCACCGGGGGAGAACAGCGCATTAGCAACTTTCTACTGTGGCAGATCGCTTACACCGAACTCTACTTTACCGATGTTCTCTGGCCCGATTTCGGTGCGCGCTGCCTCGATGAAGCGTTTGCCGATTTCGCCGCCCGGGAGCGTCGTTTTGGCAAAATCAGTGAGCAGGTGCGCCATGCTTAGGCAACGGCTGGTATCTGGCGTATTGCTCGCGATTGTTCTCGTTAGTATTGTGTTGCTGGCACCGCATTCTGTGTTTGCCGCTGCCTTTGCCGTGCTGTTTGGCATCGGTGCAGTGGAGTGGGGGCGGCTGACGTCGCTGGACACACCGATGGCTGAGACGGCCTTTTTAGCCGGTTTTGTCGCCGCGGTGGTGCTGCTCTGGTGGACGCGTGATGGCATGCTGACGCAATGGTGGATCGCCGTGGCGGCGTTGTTCTGGGTCGTGGTGTTTTTTGCACTGCGCCATTATCGCCAGGCGCTCGACCAAAGCCCCCGCTGGCAGCGTCCCTTGTCGGCGAGTGGTCTGCTGCTGCTGCCCGCGGCGTGGGCGGCGTTTGTCGCCTTGCACGAGATTCATCCCGGCTGGGTGCTCTATATCATGATGCTCTGTGGCTTGGCGGATTCCTTTGCCTTCCTGTTTGGCAAGATGTTTGGAAAAAACAAGCTGGCGCCTGAACTCAGCCCCGGCAAGACGATCGAGGGTGCAGCTGGCGGCTTGTTCAGCGTGCTGGTTTTCTCGCTACTGGCGGCGTTTTACTGGCAAGGATTTTCCGGCCTGCAGACCGTCGCCTTCGTTGCGTTGAGCCTGTTTGTTGGTTTGATCTCGATCGAGGGTGATCTGTTTGAAAGCCTGATCAAACGCGAGGCCGGAGAGAAAGACAGCGGCAGGATCCTGCCCGGTCATGGTGGTATTCTGGATCGCTTCGACAGCCATATCGCTGCGTCTCCGGTATTCTATCTCGGCCTCAACGGCGTGCTGGCCTGGACACAGAGATCCTGACCATGTCTCAGGGTATTACCATATTGGGTTCGACAGGAACGATCGGTGTCAACACGCTGGATGTGATCGAGCGTAACCCCGACCGTTTTCATGTGGTGGCGTTGACCGCCAACAACAACGTTGCATTGCTGCTGGAACAGACGATGCGCTGGCAGCCGCGTTGGGTTGCGCTGGCCGATGAAGAGAAGGCCGAGACGTTTAGCCGAGAGGTTCAGGCGCGCGGACTCGACGTCGAGGTGCTTGGCGGACAAGAGGGGCTCTGTGAGGTGTGTCGGCTGGAAGAGGCTGATCAGGTGATGGCCGGCATCGTTGGCGCCGCTGGTCTGCCGCCGACGCTCGCAGCAGCCGAGGCAGGCAAGCGCGTTTTGCTCGCCAACAAAGAAGCACTGGTGATGTCCGGGGCGTTGTTCATGGATACCGTGCGCCGCCACGGGGCGGAGCTGCTGCCAATCGATAGCGAGCACAACGCGGTATTTCAATGTCTGCCTGCCGACGGTTCGCAAGGGCTGCAGCAAAAGGGTGTGACCCGTATTTTGCTGACCGCTTCCGGTGGGCCGTTTCGCCAAGCATCACCCAGCGAGCTTGCTCGGGTCACGCCCAAGCAAGCCTGTGCGCATCCCAACTGGGTGATGGGGCGTAAGATTTCGGTTGATTCGGCGACCATGATGAACAAGGGGCTGGAGATCATCGAGGCCTGTTGGCTGTTCGATACCAGTGTTGACAATATCGATGTGGTCATCCATCCGCAAAGCATCGTGCATTCGATGGTTGCCTATAGCGATGGTTCGGTACTGGCGCAAATGGGCAATCCCGACATGCGCACACCGATTGCGCATGCCATGGCTTGGCCGGAGCGTATCGGCTCGGGAGTCGAGCCGCTGGATCTTTACGCGGTCGCGAGGCTGGATTTCGAAATGCCAGATGTCGATCGGTTCCCGGCCCTGCGTCTGGCACGTGAGGCCTGTGCAGCGGCTGGTACAGCGACGACCGTACTCAATGCAGCCAATGAAGTGGCTGTCGAAGCCTTTCTCGATGGTCGCCTGCCGTTTACCGGTATCCCGGCGGTCATCGAGGACAGTCTCGAGAACATTCCAGTCGAGGAGGCCAGTAGCCTCGATGTCATTTACAACATCGATGCATTGACCCGTAAGCATGCCAGCGCCTTTGTCGCTGCGGGGGGAGTCTGATATGGGGTTTCTGACCAGTTTGATCGCATTTATCGTCGCCATCGGCATCCTGGTGGCGATACACGAGTTCGGCCACTACTGGGTGGCAAGGAAGATGGGCGTCAAGGTGCTGCGCTTCTCGGTCGGTTTCGGCGCGCCGCTGTGGCGCAAGGTCGCTGGTGCCGATCAGACGGAATACGTTATCGGCGCTATTCCCCTGGGCGGTTACGTCAAGATGCTCGATGAACGAGAGGGGGAGGTGCCAGAGGCCGAGCGGGATCGCGCCTTCAATCGCCAGAGCGTCGGCAAGCGCATCGCCATCGTTGCCGCTGGGCCGGTGTTCAACTTTCTGTTTGCAATTGCTGCCTACATGCTGATGTTCATGGTTGGCGTCACTGGGCTCAAACCGGAGATCGGCGAAGTGCTGCCCGAATCGCCAGCCGCCCATGCGGGTATCGAAACCGGTTGGACTATTGCTGCGGTAGATGGCAAGCAAACGCCCACCTGGGAAAATGCCGCGCTGGCGATCATCAACAAGGCAATGGACAAGGGGGTGGTTACGCTGACGCTGGTCGATGACGATGGCGCTACCCTGTCACGTACGCTGGATCTTGCTGACAGCAGAGAGTTGTTTGCCGATGGTGAAATTCTGGAGAACATCGGCATTCGCCCTTGGAGACCGCAGGTGCCCGCAGTGTTGGGCCGTCTGGTCGAGGGTGGGCCGGGTGCCAGCGCCGGGTTGCAGGCGGGAGACCGGGTGATCGGCATTGCTGGTAAGCCTGTGGCGGTCTGGCAAGACCTGGTGGCGGCGGTGCGGTCCCGTCCGGGTGAAAGGGTCGAATTTGAGGTGGAGCGCGACGGTTCGCGGCTGGCGTTTGCGGTGCAACTGGAAGCGGTCGACGAGGGCAAGCTCAGTATCGGGCGGGTCGGCGCCATCCCTCAGGTCGACGAAAAGCTGCTGGCCGCACATCGCGTCGAGGTACGTTACAACCCGTTGACTGCGTTCATTCAGGGCGTGAAGCGAACCTGGGACATGTCGATTCTCACATTGCGTTTTATGGGCAAGATGCTGACTGGGCAGGCTTCGCTGGATAACGTCAGCGGGCCGATTACCATCGCCCAGTACGCAGGGGTGTCCGCACTCATTGGCGTCTCGGCATTTCTTGGCTTTCTCGGCATTGTCAGCGTCAGCCTCGGTGTGCTCAATCTGCTGCCGATACCGGTGCTCGATGGTGGCCATTTGCTGTTCTATTTGATCGAGGCAGTGAAAGGCTCACCGCTTTCCGAGACTGCTGAGGCGATTGGTCAGCGCATCGGTCTGGGCTTGCTGGCGATGCTGATGGGGCTCGCATTTTTCAATGATTTCAATAGGTTGTTTGGTTAATGTCGATACGTCTCACGGCTTTGTTGCTGTTGCTGGTGGTTAGCTGCGGCAGTTTGTATGCGGCAGATGCGCGCAAGGTAGAGGATATCCGTATCGTCGGCCTGGAGCGGGTATCGAAAGGTGCAGTATTCGCCCATTTACCAGTCGATGTCGGTGATCGGGTAAAGCCCGGTATCGAAACATCGCGGATCATCAAATCCCTCTACAAGAGCGGTTTCTTCGACGACATCAAGCTTGGCTTCGATGGCAATACCCTGGTGATCAAGGTGCGCGAGCGCCCCGCCATTGCCAATATCACGATCGAAGGCAACAAGAGCATCGATACCGAGACGCTGCAAGAGGCACTGCGCAAGGCGGGGATCGACAAAGGGCGTGTCTTCAATCGTTCTGTTCTCGACAGTATAGAGCGTGAGCTGCGTGAGCAGTATCTGGCGCAGGGTAAATACAACGTCAAGATCGCGTCAAAGGAGAAGCCGCTGGACGGCAACCGTGTCGATCTGGCCATCGACATTTCCGAAGGCGTCGTGACACGCATCCGGCGAGTCGAAATTCTCGGTAACGAACACTTCAGCGACGAGGAGTTGCTGAAGAACTTCAATTCCGGCGTACCGTCATGGTGGGCGTTTCTCAGCTCCAAAGACAAGTATGCGAAACAGAAGCTGGAAGCTGACCTGGAGATACTGCGCGCGTTCTACATGGATCGTGGCTATCTCAACTTCAATATCGATTCGACACAGGTGACATTGACGCCCGACAAGAAAGATCTCTATATCACCATCAACGTCAGTGAGGGAGAGCGCTATACCGTGCGTGATGTGGAGATCAAGGGCAAGACGGCAGGCAAGGCGAGCGAACTCGCCGATGCGGTCAAGGTGACGGAAGGCGAGACGTTTTCGCGGGCCAAGATTGCTGATTCGATTCGCGAGATGAAAGATGACCTTGGCAGCGAGGGATTCGCCTTTGCCGATATCAACGTGCTGCCCCGAATTGATGAAGAGAACAATAGCGTCGAGCTGGATTTCATCGTTGATCCTGGCAAACGCGTCTATGTACGCAAGATCATGTTTTTTGGCAATTCGAAAACACGGGATGAGGTGTTCCGCCGGGAGATGCGGCAGCTTGAAGGCAGCTGGTACTCGTCGACGAAGATCAAGCGATCACGCGTACGCATCCAGCGTCTGCCATTTGTCGAAACCGTGAATATCGAACGCAAGCGTGTGCCGGGCAGGGATGATCTCGTTGATCTGGAGGTGACGGTGACCGAGCGGCTGGCGGGCAGCTTTTCCGCCGGCATGGGCTATTCCCAGGCTGAGGGCCTGCTCATCAATCTGGCGTTCAGTCAGGAAAATGCTTTTGGCTCCGGCAAGCGGTTGTCGGTCAATTTCAACAATAGCTCATCAAACACTATTTACAGCGTTTCCTATACCAATCCCTACTATACGATCGACGGCATTTCGCGCGGCTTCAATGCTTTCTATCGCAAGACCGATGCTGGCAAGCTCGACGTCGTCGACTACATTGCCGATCGCTGGGGACTCGGCATGAGTTATGGTATTCCGCTGACAGAATACGATGGCCTGCGTTTGAGCCTCAACTATGAAAATATCGTGATCAAGACCAGCGATCGCTCTCCTGCTGAAATCAAGGATTTCGTCGATGTAAACGGCGACAAGTACGATGAATACACGCTCAATGCCACCTTCACCCACGACACAAGGGATCGCACGGTATTTGCGTCAGACGGAAATCTTCAGCGCCTGCGCCTGGAAGTGGCCGCGCCAGGATCCGACCTCGACTACTACAAACTCAGCTATCGCAATGTGTTGCTGTTCCCGTTCGGCGAGCGCTTCACACTTCAGGGGATGATGGATCTGGCCTATGGTGACAGCTACAACGAAACCACCGACCTGCCATTTTTCGAGAAGTATTATGCGGGCGGAATACGTTCTGTGCGCGGTTATCGCGCCAACAGCCTTGGCCCGCGTTCGGTTTCGACAGACGACCCGTTCGGTGGCAATTTCAGAACGTTGGCGAGTCTGGAGTTCTTTTTCCCCGCGCCCTTCGCCAAGGACAATCGATCGGTACGGATGGGGGCATTTGTCGATGCCGGCAATGTGTTCACCGACTATGATGATTTCGATGAGAATGAGCTGAGACTGTCGGCAGGTATGTCGTTTGAATGGCTGTCACCGGTCGGGCCGCTGGTGTTCAGTCTGGCTGATGCGCTGAACGATGAGGATGGGGATTCTACACAGCAGTTTCAGTTCAGTATTGGGGCATCTTTTTGACAGTTGCTATTACTGTCAGTTGAAATTCAGGAGAAGTTGATAATGAAAACCAAGCTGTTTGCGTCGCTGCTATTGGCAGTGATCATGTCTGTGGCTGCCAGCGTGGCACAAGCTGAAACAAAGATCGGCGCGGTCAGCATGGCGCGCTTGATGGAATCGGCACCTCAGGTCAAGCGTGCCAGTGAAAAGATCAAGGCCGAATTCGCCGAGCGCGAAAAGCAGCTGATCGAAGAGCAGGAGGAGATCAAGAAGCTGCAAGAAAATTATCGACGGGATCGTGAAGTGATGTCGGCGACCGAGCGGGAAAAGGCAGAAAACACCTTGCGCGAACGGGTGCGGGAATTCAAGCGCAAGTCCGATGCGTTTGCTGCTGATTTCAGTGAGGCGCGCAATCAGGCGTTGGGTGGTTTGCAGAGCGATATCTACAAGGCTATTGTCGATATCGCTGAAGCTGAACACTATGATTTGATTGTCAGCGAAAGCGTGCTTTACGTGAGTAAGCGCATCGATATTACCGACAAGGTGATTGCCCGCCTGCAAAAGCAAACGGCCAAGTAACGCGCGTGAAGTTTACTGCTGCTCAGCTCGCTGAACGATTACAGTTCGACCTGCAGGGTGATGGTGACGTCATGCTGGAAGGCGTCAATGATCTGCGCAAGGCATCACCGGGTGAGCTGAGTTTTCTTGCATCGGCAAAGTATTTGCCATTCCTGAGGGATACGGCAGCTTCAGCGGTGATCATGAGGACAGCGCAGCTGGCGGATTGTCCGCCGGGTGTAACAGCGCTGATCACCAGCGACCCCTATCTCGGCTATGCACGGGCGGCGCAGTTGTTGTACCCGCCACGGCGCTATGCGCCGGGCATTCATGCTTCTGCTGTGGTTGATGCGAGCGCTAGCGTTGACGAGTCGGTACATATCGGTGCGCACTGCTATATCGGCGCCGGTGTGGCGCTGGAACACAGCGTCGTCGTGCTGCCTGGTTGTGTCATCGAGGATGGCGTGCGCATTGGTGCTGGCACAGTTTTGGAACCGAATGTTACCTTGATGTCAAATGTCGTCGTCGGCGAAGGTTGTCTGTTGCACTCGGGCGCAGTTATCGGAGGGGATGGCTTCGGTTTTGCCAATGATCAGGGTGAGTGGGTCAAGATTCCGCAGCTCGGTGGTGTGAGAATTGGCAATGATGTCGAGATCGGCGCCAATACCACGATCGATCGCGGTGCGCTCGAGGATACTGTAATATCCGATGGGGTTAAGCTCGATAACCTTATTCAGATTGCCCACAACGTCAGAATCGGGCGTGATACCGCCATTGCCGGATGTACCGGTATCGCGGGTAGCACGGTGGTTGGTGAACGCTGTGCGATTGGGGGCGGTGTTGGTATAACGGGCCACATAGAGATCGCCGATGGGGTGATGGTGACCGGACGCAGCTTCGTCGCACAGAGTATTCCCGAAGCGGGAAGCTATTCCTCTGAGACGCCGCTGCAACCTACGGGGAAATGGCGCCGCAACTATCTGCGCTATCGCGAGCTGGACGATATTGCGCGACGTCTGAAAAAACTGGAAGGAAAATTGCAGGAAGCCGATGACGAATAGTGTCGAAGAATATACTGGAATGACGATTGCGGAAATCATGGCTTACCTGCCACACCGATTTCCAATGCTGCTGGTTGATCGGGTTGTCGAGTTTACGCCGGGTGAGTCACTGACCGCGCTGAAGAACGTCACTGTCAATGAGCCATTTTTTCAGGGACATTTCCCGCAAGAGCCAATCTTTCCGGGCGTACTGATCATAGAAGCGCTGGCACAGGCCTGTGGCGTATACGACTACGCCTGCCGGGCTGCTGCTGGCGAGTCGACGGATTTCGTGTTTCTGCTGGTATCCATCGACAATGTGCGTTTCCGTCAGCAGGTGGTTCCGGGCGATCAACTGATCCTGTCGATTAATCCCCTGTCGAAAAAACGCAATATGATCAAAGTGGAGGCCATAGCCTCGGTGGATGGAAAAACCGTTGCTTCGGCTGTGCTGATGTGCGCGAAGAAGGAGACTCCGGCTTGATCGATTCGCGTGCAATTATCGATCCGGCAGCACGGATCAGCGACGATGTGACGATTGGCCCTTATGCGGTGATCGGGGCCGATGTCGATATCGGCCCCGGCTGCTGGATTGGCCCCCATGTTGTCATCAATGGACCCACCAGCATTGGCCGGGACAATCGCATCTACCAATTCTGTTCGATTGGCGAAGCACCGCAGGATCTTAAATACAATGGGGAGCCGACGCGGCTGCGGATTGGTGAGCGCAATACATTCCGTGAATACTGCACCATCAATCGGGGCACAGTCACTGGCCATGGGGAAACGGTGATCGGCAATGACAACCTGATCATGGCGTATGTCCACGTCGCGCACGACTGCATTATCGGCAACAACACCGTATTTTCCAATGGTGCATCACTGGCCGGGCATGTGACGATTGGAGATTATGCGATCCTCGGAGGCTTCACCCTTGTGCATCAGTTTAGCGAAATTGGCGCACACGCTTTTACCGGCATGGGTACAGCGCTGAACCGTGATTTGCCACCTTACACCATTGCCTCGGGCAACTACGCCCGCGCTATCGGAATCAACAAGGAAGGACTCAAGCGTCGGGGATTTTCCGCAGATGCCATTCGGGCGCTGTCACAGGCGTTCAAACTGCTGATTCGTGGTCGTGACCGAAACAATGCGCTGGCCGAAGTGCGTGTGCTGGTGGATGAGTTTCCCGACGTGAAGGTGTTCGTCGATTTTATCGAGAATAGCGAGCGCGGAATTGTACGCTAAGTGTTAGATGGCCATCGGGTTTGTAACTGCTCAGTTCACCACTGGAATGCACCATCTCTCCGTCACCTACAAGGATGTAGGTGACGGGTGTGTGCAGGAGGGGAAGCTTTGGGGAATGCTCATTTACCCTTGTAGACTCACATTTCCCGCCTTGATCTGGCGTATTCCAGCGGCAATCTGAGCAGTTATGGTTCTACTCGAGCGAACGCTGAATAGTTACTCGGGTTTTTCTTGGCTACCCGGATAAGTGATTCTCAATTACCGCTTGTTCTGTCTTGAACGTCAGAGGGATATGGCCAGATTTTTCCTTCCAGTCCTCCGAACATGAAAATAATATCGGGATAGGTCCCCCAGTCCCCGGTGAATTGGTCGAAGCCGCTCGACGTATATTGGGGCCTGGGTGGTGCACCAGGAGCTGTTCTAGAATAAATCGACGTGATATATGGATCTTGATAATAGATATTAGATTGCGCCATGAATACGTCAGAGATATTGCCATCACCAAAGCCCCCGGTATTCGTCGTGTTGATGATATTGTCTGGCACATGATCCTTCCCGCTTCCATATTTTACGATGGTTCCGTCAACTTGCCCTGCTAGATGCCTTATCACCGCGCGGATACTTTTGGGTGGTTGATCACCTATCGATTCAGTTCCTGCCATACCTTCAGACGTTGAATAGTCGTAAAGTGATCTGTCACCCATCCGAGCGAGTGCATCGGCTAATGTACACATAGAGCCGAGATATGCCATCGGGTATGAGAAAGCGTTTGTTGCCCCTGGGCTTGTGCGAATAATATCCACATACGTGCCGTCCGGCCAAACTGAATAGCGCAGCGACTCTCTGAAAAATCTTGCTCCTTTGTCGGTTAGGATGGGGTCGTTAGTAAGAATCCCAATAATGCCAACAGCGGAAGCTACAACGGATGTGCGATTATTCCATGTGTCATGTATCTGAAAATGTCTAGGACCTCCTGAGTACAAGAATTCTGGGACGCTAATCTGTCCCGGGCAGTACTTTCCATCACAGAGATATTTGTCGTTGTATCGGTCAGAGAAGGACTGTTCGATAAACCACTCGATGTGTTTGACGATATAGTTTCCAGCTGTATTCAACCACGCCTCAAAACGTGTTCGGTCGGTTGCTGCCATATCGTTTTTGATCCACGAATAGGTGATTGCAATACGTCTTAGCCAAGCAGCTAGAAATTGCTTAGATCCCTGTTCTCGGATGGATTTGGTGCACCATCTGGAGCCGTCAGAAAAATCTATCCCAGCGGTTCTGGTATGAGCGAGTAAATATGCTTTCACTTTGTTGAGATATTGTTTGGCATCGCCGTTTTCAGCATAGTCTAATACACGAAATACGAAGCCTGCGCTGTTGGCCCACATGCCCTGTGGGCCGTTTAGGTCTGGGTGGTTATCTGATGTTGTATCCCAGCATGAGCGCTTGGTTTGTCCTTCCCAAGGAAAAGTGTCTTTGGAGCCGTCCAGGAACAGTTGTGCATTGGCGAAGATCCTGGTGTCCCAGTGCTCTTTGTAAGCCCCATTCAAGCGTCGGTTGTTCCATACAGCCAGTTCGTCGTCGGTGTAGAATAATCCTGGTGGAACTTGACTAGACTGATGATATGGGTCGGGAACGGCCGATGATGCGCCATCAGAGGTTGATGTAGAAGATACTGGTAACGGTGACAATGCTAACGGATCTGTACTAAGCGTATCCGGTGTGTTGCTGTCGGTGGTGCTTGGCAAGAGTCCCGGTCCAGGGTCGCAAGCAATGAGCATAGAGACAATGGAGAATAACAGAATAATTTGTTTGTATGCTTTCGTCATATGCCTCACAGTTTTGCGCGAGTTGAAATTGATGCAAGAAATTGCAGAGCGCGGGGTATTAGGCCGATCCATGCAGCGTACTGGCGAAAGTCGGGCGATGGAGCCAGTATAGCTATTCGAAGCTCTGAATCGTTGATAACAATGGTTGTCGGTGTTGGCGAGAGCCGCTGCCCGTACTGTTTATTTGTTTCACTGTAGTTTTCTCCCTGTTTCTGGTGCGCCTGCCCAAGCACAATTATTGTTGTTTGTGGCGGTGGTCAGCGGCTGACTACCTTTGCTCGAGCAGCTTACATGAGGAATGGCGTCCCCGGCAGGAATCGAACCTGCAACCTACGCCTTAGGAGGGCGTCGCGCTATCCAGTTGTGCCACGGGGACCAAGTGGGCGTATTGTAGCAGTTCGGTGATTCCAGATAAAACCGGTCGGATTTGCTGCTGGTTACACTGATAAGCAGCGCGTCCTGGTTTTGGCGGTATGCGTCTTGCTTGTTTGCCATGCACTACAGGTCGTGAACCGTGCGCAAGTGATCAAGTAACCCACCAGCGGCTTTCTCAACCAGATCAAGTACGCGTTCGAATTCGTTTGCTCCGCCAGAGTAGGGATCGGGGACTTCTCTTCCCTTGCGGCCTGCTGGGTCGAAATCAAGAAAAAGTCGGAGTTTGCTCCAGCAGGATTTTGGCACGACACTGCGGACGTCGAGCATATTGGTTTCGTCCATGACCAGAATATAGTCGAAGCGCTCACAATCAATGGCTTCGACTAACCGTGCCCTGTACTCACTTAGATCATAGCCGCGTTCTTTGGCAGCGGTCTGTGCGCGCGAATCAGGTGGTCTTCCAACATGGTAGGAGATTGTACCCGCTGAATCGATACCAATTTTGTCTTCTAGCCCGGCTTCCTTGACCAAGCGTGAAAACACGCCTTGTGCGGTAGGTGATCGGCAAATGTTACCCATGCAGACAAACAGCACCGAAACTGTCTTCCCTTCAACCAGCGTCGCGGGATCGATGGGTGTGTCTGGATTCTTCTTCGGTTTGGAGCGCCTGAACAGTCCCATTGTATTGCATACCTGCAGCGAGAGAAGGCGGTTATTCTGAGCCTTCGGCGTATGGCTATCAAGCATGTATGGTTGATCGGTGTAGCGATTCGTTTATGAGCTGTGACAGTGGTCGCAAGTCAGGGCCAGTCAGACTGCAACATCTCTCCAATACAGGTCTGCAAGCAGCCAATGAGGGGGGTGATCAATCGCTGGATATCGGTCTTTCCATCATTGTCGCAGCATTGATCCACAGGCTGATAATCGATGCGCCCGGCGTGGTCGATAAAAGTTGCCGTTCGGCGTTGATGCGCTTCAGTTTAAGTGCCAACCGGTAGGCCTGTTTAGCCGCCATATCCGCGACAGAGTGGACGCCGCTGGCTTGGAGCAGATTGGCGACGGGGCTGCTGATGCCTGGAATGCGTAGTAAGTCGGCAATTTCGCCGAGGCGGATCAATTCGGCTTCTTGCAAGCCGGTCTGTGCGAGCAGTGACGCTTTGCCATCGCTGCTTGCGATATGGCTGAGCAGCTGAGCCGTTGTTTCGATACCGAGTCTTTGAAACATCGCGAGCTGTTCGTTGCTGAGATCTCCCAGGTCTGCGAGTGGATGGCTGCCAGCCCGTGAATCGATGCTATCGATACGCGATTGCAGCTGCTGGTTGGTTTGTTCCAATATTTGCAGGCGCCGTAAAATGGCATCGAGATCACTCTCAGGATGTGTTGTGATAACGCCTTCACTGTTATCCATCAAGCGTGCATTGAGGTCGTGGTTGGCCGATTCGAGCTGCTCTGCCCGAACGAACAGCTCGTCCCGTTCTCTTTCAATACGGCGTAAATGCTCATGGCAGCTATCCAGCTCCATTTGCAGTGAACGATGGCGGTTGCCAAGCACCAGTGTTCGCAACTGCCAGCCAATCAGCAGTCCAATCAGTGCCGCCAGGACGAGGCAAAGCAGCATTTTCGTCACCAGATAGATCATGGCTCTTTTCCTTGGAGGTCGTTCCGGGGTACCGATTGGAACTCGAATGTGATTCTGCGATTGGCTTCGCGACCAGCTGCAGTAGTGTTGTCGGCAATTGGTTCGCTTTCCCCTTTACCAAGCGCTTGCAGGCGTCGGGGCGGTATACCGAGCTTGGTGAGTTGCTTGGCGACAGCCGTGGCACGTGCCTGGCTGAGCGCGAGATTGTCCTTGGCGCGGCCAATGCTGTCGGTGTGACCGACAATGTGTAGTATTTGCTGTGGGCATTGCTGTAATAAATCGGCTATCTGGTGCAATAGTGACAGCGAACCAGGAGCGAGTTCATCGCTGCCAAGTGAGAAATGCAACTTGCGGTCACCGGTGATTGCCTCCAGTTCGCTTTGGCATTGCTCATGCAGTGCTGATGTTTGGGCTGTGGCAGCCTCATCGGTGGTTGCGGTGGCTTCTTCCGGCGAGGCTGTTGCGTCGGACCGGGCGTCAGTTGGCGGGGCGCTCGGCTTATGTAGTTGCAGTTCGTCGTGAATCTGTCGGATGCCCCAGACGTTGGCGATAGATTCGACTGCCAGTATG
Organism: Gammaproteobacteria bacterium; assembly: GCA_026981985.1. GTDB lineage: Bacteria > Pseudomonadota > Gammaproteobacteria > UWMA-0217 > UWMA-0217 > JALSHZ01. Next base: position 53,518 of record JALSHZ010000063.1, read on the forward strand.
CGCTGATCGTCGCTCGTGATGGTGCCACGTAGGGTGATGTCTTGACCATCGACGCTGATATTTAGCTGATCCAGCCCGGCATAACCCAGCGCTGCGGCGCTGCGATGGTTCAGATCAGCCTCGATATCCGCCGATTCGATGGTGATGCAGTACCACGACAGGATGCCGAGCAACAGTAGTTCGAGAAGAATCAGCAAAGGTTGTGACATGGAATAGCGGTGCCGTGGGATCGGGGTTGCTGCTATAGACAGGTGGATGAGCCCAATGGTTCCCGTCACAGAGGCCATTGCCTTGCCGCCTCTGGAGTAGCCAAGAGAAGCAGTTACTCCACACACTATATAGGGTGGTTGCCACTTACGCCGATCGCAAAAAGTAGTATAATCGCGCTCCAATTCTGGTCATGCCCTGGAGGCGCGAATGTTCTCAGCAGATATGAAGATAGCCGGCTACGATGATGAGCTGTGGAGTGCAATGGACAACGAAGCCCGTCGTCAGGAAGAGCACATCGAGCTGATCGCGTCGGAAAACTACACCAGCCCCCGCGTCATGGAAGCGCAGGGTTCGGTGCTGACGAACAAGTACGCTGAGGGCTATCCCGGCAAGCGTTACTATGGCGGTTGCGAGTATGTGGATATCGCCGAGCAGTTGGCGATCGATCGCGTAAAGGCCTTGTTTGGTGCCGACTATGCCAATGTCCAGCCGCATTCGGGTTCGCAGGCAAATGCTGCTGTCTATCTGGCATTGCTATCGCCGGGCGACACCATTTTAGGCATGAGTCTTGCGCATGGTGGCCATCTGACCCATGGCGCCAAGGTGAATTTTTCCGGAAAGATCTTCAACGCGATCCAGTATGGTCTTGATACTGATACTGGTGAGATCGACTATGCCGAGGTTGAGCGGCTCGCAAAGGAGCACCAGCCGAAAATGATCGTAGCCGGGTTTTCCGCCTATTCCCGTGTCGTCGACTGGCAGCGTTTTCGTGACATTGCGGACGAAGTGGGCGCCTGGCTGTTTGTCGATATGGCGCATGTGGCCGGTCTGATTGCGGCTGGTGTCTATCCAAGCCCAGTGGGCATCGCCGATGTGACGACCTCGACGACGCACAAGACGCTGCGCGGTCCTCGCGGTGGCATTATTTTGGCAAAGTCCAACCCCGATATTGAAAAGAAGCTCAACTCGCTAGTGTTTCCTGGTACTCAGGGCGGGCCATTGATGCACGTCATTGCCGCCAAGGCCGTGGCGTTCAAGGAGGCGCTTGAGCCTGACTTCAAAGACTACCAGGCGCAGGTGGTTCGCAATGCCAGGGCCATGGCCGAAACCATGATGTCACGGGGATATAACATTGTTTCCGGGGGTACCGACAACCATCTCTTTCTGGTCGATCTGATCGATAAGCCGATGAACGGCAAGGAAGCGGACGCTGCGCTGGGCAGCGCAAACATTACCGTGAACAAGAATTCAGTGCCGAATGATCCTGAATCACCGTTTGTTACCAGTGGTATCCGTATCGGCTCACCAGCAATCACTACACGCGGTTTCAATGAAGATGACTCGCGCCAGTTGGCGGGTTGGATCTGTGATGTACTCGATAACATCGGTGACGAAAAAGTGATTGCCGAAGTGAAGCAGAAGGTACTCGCGATCTGCGCCAGATTGCCGGTTTACCGGAAGTAGCGTTTCCGTCATGCGCTGCCCATTCTGCAATGCGACAGAGACCAAAGTCATTGACTCGCGTCTGGCGAACGAGGGTTCCCAGGTACGGCGACGGCGCGAGTGTCTGGAATGTTCAGAACGCTTCACGACCTATGAAACCGCCGAACTGAAGTTGCCACGCGTGGTCAAGCGCGATGGTCGCCGCGAGGCCTTCGACGAGCATAAGCTCCGCAGCGGCATCGAGCGATCGCTGGAAAAGCGACCGGTACGAACCGAAGACATCGATGCCGCTGTCTCACGCATCAAGCACAAGCTCCTCAGCAGTGAGCGTGAGGTGTCGTCTTCGCGGCTTGGCGAATGGGTCATGGAGGAGTTGCGCAACCTCGATCAGATTGCCTATATCCGCTTTGCCTCGGTCTACCTGAGCTTCGACGATATGGACGCGTTCCGCGAAACCATCGAACGCCTGGAGCGAGATCTGTCTCCTGAGGCGCGCAAACATCAGATTTCCTTTCTGGATACCGAATAGCAGTGCCTTTCTCCGCTATTGACCACGCGATGATGGCACGGGCGCTACGTCTTGCGCGGCGCGGATGCTACACAACCCAACCCAATCCGCGTGTGGGCTGCGTGCTGACGCGCGATGGCGACATTGTCGGTGAAGGGTTCCACGAATACGCAGGCGGACCGCATGCCGAGATCAATGCATTGGCGCAGGCCGGGGATTGGGCACGTGGTGCCACCGCTTATGTCACGCTGGAGCCGTGCAGCCATACCGGCAAGACCGAACCCTGTTCACAGGCATTGATTGAAGCAAAAGTGCAGCGCGTCATTGCCGCGATGGAAGACCCCAATCCCCTGGTCTCCGGTCGGGGTTTGCAACAGCTACGAGAGTCTGGCATTGACGCAAGCTCAGGTTTGATGGCCGATGAGGCAGCAGCACTGAATCCGGGCTTTATCAAACGCATGCGTGAGGGCATGCCGTGGGTGAGACTGAAAATGGCCGCCAGTCTCGATGGCCGTACCGCCATGGCATCGGGTGAGAGCAAGTGGATTACTGGCACGGCTGCGCGACAAGATGTGCAGCGCCTGCGGGCTCGCAGTGATGCTATTCTCACTGGAGTCGGCACGGTGCTCGCCGATGATCCATCGATGAATGTCAGGCTCGGCAAAGACGAGCTTGGCATTCAACGCGCCCCACATCAGCCACTGCGCGTGGTGCTCGATACCGATTTGCAAACGCCGCCAGCGGCGCGGATCTTCGGTGAAGATGGTCGTCTGATCATCCTCCACGACAGTGATGAGCGCGATCGACAGCAGGCGCTCGAAGACAAGGGGGCGGAACTCGTTCAGATGCCACGCGTCGATGGTCGACTCGATCTGCATCGGGTGTTGCAGTGGTTGGCCAAACGGGAAGTGAACGAATGCCATGTCGAGGCTGGCTCCGTACTCGCGGGTGCATTGTTACGCGCGGCGCTGGTGGATGAACTGATCATCTATATGGCACCGCATCTGATGGGTGATGCGGCACGCGGGATTGCTGCAATCCCGGGCCTGCTGACGATGTCCGATCGTATTGCGGTCGAGATCGACGATATCGTGGCGGTGGGTAAGGACTGGCGCATCACGGCGAAGGTGGCGAGGTAGTCGATGTCAACGATCGTTGTGGTAAGAAAGAATGGCACCGCCTGTATCGCGGCCGACACGCTGACCACCTTTGGCGATACGCGCCAGTCGGCAGCGTTCGATGCGGCCAGCGACAAGATTTTCAGCTGTGCACAAAGCCATATTGGCATTGTCGGCAGCGCCGCGCATCAGATGGTGCTGGAAAGTGCCTGCGAGCAGGTCGGCACGCTCGACTTTCTCGGCCGCCGTGCGATTTTCGAAAGTTTTCTGCAATTGCATTCGGTGCTGAAGGAGAAGTACTTTCTCAACCCAAAGGAAGACGAGGATGATGCCTACGAGTCGACACAAATCGATGCCTTGCTCATCAATCGTCGTGGCATCTTCGGTGTCTTCTCATTGCGCGAAGTCTTTGAATACACGCGCTTCTGGTCGATCGGTGCTGGCTCGGAATTTGCGCTCGGTGCAATGCATGCGCTCTATGAGCGTCTGGAGACCGCCGAGGAGATTGCCAAAGCGGCGCTAGCCGCCAGTGCGGAATTCAACAGTACCACCGCGCTGCCACTGACCTGCTACAGTGTGCAACTTGAGGAATCGTAACTGCTCAGCTTACCCCCTTATTTGCGTCAACTCTGCGTTGGAAGTGCTCATTTACACTTGTAAACTCCGCGCTTCCGCCTTGATTTGACGCAAAACGGGGGCAATCCGAGCCGTTACCTAACCTCGCTGAGTAGTTACGAGGAATCACAACCGGAGGTACTGCTAACCTGATGTTTACCGGAATTATTGAATCGGTCGGCGAGATCCGTGCGGTTATGCCGCAAGGTGGCGACCAGCGCTTCGACATCGGCATCGGGAAACTGGATATGCGCGATGTTGCACTGGGTGACAGTATCGCCGTCAATGGTGTCTGCCTGACGGTCATCGAATTCGGTCAGGACTGGTTCATGGCCGATGTGTCGAACGAGACACTGGCCTGTACCACGCTGGGAGCGCTCGCCAAGGGGGCGCGCGTCAATCTGGAAAAGGCGCTGACGCCAACCACCCGGCTCGGCGGTCATCTGGTCAGTGGTCATGTGGACGGGGTTGGTGAGATCGTTTCATTGGCAGATGATGGCCGCTCGGTGCGGGTCATGATCCGGGCACCCGAAACCTTGCTGCGTTACATTGCCGCGAAAGGCTCGATCTGTGTTGAGGGGATCAGCCTGACGGTCAACAGCATCGAGGGCGATGTCTTCGGGCTCAATATCGTGCCGCATACCATGCAGGAAACCAACCTCAGCAAGGCTACGGTTGGCACGCGGGTGAATCTCGAAGTGGATATCATTGCGCGCTATCTTGAACGGCTGCTGCAAGGCGGTGGCACCGAGGATGCCCATTCCGGTGCAGCTGGGGAAACGATCTCCCGGACCATGCTCGCTGCCGCCGGATTCATGGACAACAAAAGCTGAGACTGCGATGGCATTCAATACTGTAGAAGAAATCCTCGATGATATTCGTGCTGGCAAGATGGTCATCATTGTCGACGACGAGGATCGGGAAAACGAAGGCGATCTGTTGATGGCAGCATCGATGGTGCGGCCGGAAGATATCAATTTCATGGCGCAGTATGGCCGTGGCCTGATTTGCCTGACACTGACGCGCGAGCGTTGCCGCCAGCTGGCGCTGCCGTTGATGGTCGACGGTGGCGCGGCCGATTCCCATGGCACCAATTTCACGGTATCAATCGAGGCTGCCGAGGGTGTGACCACCGGCATCTCAGCCTATGACCGGGCCCATACCATTCGTCAGGCGATAGCCCCCAATGCAAAGCCGGAGGATATCGTCCAGCCGGGTCATGTTTTCCCGCTGATGGCCAAGGCCGGCGGCGTTTTGACCCGGGCAGGGCATACCGAAGCGGGATGCGATCTGGCGCGCCTCGCAGGGCTGGAGCCGGCGGCGGTCATTGTCGAGATTCTCAACGAGGACGGAACAATGGCGCGGCGTCCCGATCTGGAGCGCTTCGCCGCGGAACATGGCTTGAAGATCGGCACCATCGAGGATCTGATCCACTATCGCGTCAAGAATGAGAAATCGGTCGAGCGCGTTGCGCAAACGCATATCACCACCGAGTACGGTGAGTTCGAGCTGGTGACCTACCAGAACCATGTTTCCGGGCATATTCATTTTGCGCTGGTGAAAGGCGATGTCAGCGCTGGTGAACCGGCGCTGGTGCGGGTGCACCTGCAGGATGCGCTGGTGGATTTTCTGTCAGTGACCGGCGAAGGCTTTGGCTGGCCACTGCATGATGCGATGCAGCGCGTCAACGAAAGTGGTTGTGGCGTGGTAGTGATTCTGCGTCACCCTGAGCCCGACAGCAGTCTGGTGCAGCGGATCCAGCATCTCGGTGAGCGTGCCAATGCAGGGATCGAAAAGCCCAGTGATGCGCCCGAAGACGTGCGTACCTTTGGCGTTGGGGCTCAGATCCTGCTCGACCTGGGCGTCAGAAAGATGCGCCTGCTGTCAGCGCCCAAGAAATTCCATGCGCTTGGTGGCTTCGATCTCGAAGTGGTCGATTACATCTGGGACAAATCCAGAGATAGCAGCAGCGGCGTATGAATACCGGCAGCAATCCGATAAAATACCGCCTTTATTCCAGACACTCGACGCAATGAACCCCGATTATCTCGATTTTGAACAACCGATTGCCGAGCTTGAAGCAAAGATCAACGAGCTTCGTTACGTTGGGGATGGCAGTGGCGTCAATCTGGGTGACGAGATCGCCAAGCTGGAGGAAAAGGGGCGCAGTCTGACCGAGTCCATCTTTTCCAAGCTCACCCCGTGGCAAGTGTCGCAGCTGGCGCGTCATCCGCTACGTCCTTATACGCTGGACTACACTACATCGCTGTTTGCCGAGTTCCGCGAGCTGCATGGCGACCGTGCTTTCAAGGACGATCCGGCAATCGTCGCCGGAATTGCCCGGTTCAATGAGCAAACGGTCATGCTCATTGGCCACCAGAAAGGCCGTGACACCAAGGAAAAGCTCAAGCGGAATTTTGGCATGCCGCGTCCCGAAGGGTATCGCAAGGCGCTCAGGCTGATGAAGCTGGCGGAGCGGTTTCGTATGCCCATCATTACCCTGATCGACACGCCGGGTGCCTATCCTGGTGTGGGTGCTGAAGAACGGGGGCAGAGTGAAGCCATTGCGCGCAATCTGATGGAGATGTCCGAACTGACCGTGCCAATCATCTGCATCGTGATTGGGGAAGGTGGTTCAGGCGGCGCGCTGGCGATCGGCGTCGGCGACCATGTGATGATGCTGCAATATAGCACCTATTCGGTAATCTCACCCGAAGGCTGTGCGTCGATTCTGTGGAAGAGTGCCGACAAGGCGTCCGATGCCGCCGAAGCCTTGGGGATTACCGCTGAAAAGCTGAAGGAACTGAAGCTGATCGACGAAGTGATTCCGGAACCGCTCGGTGGTGCCCACCGTGATCTCGATGCCGTCAGCAGCGCGATGGCTACCGCCATCGATGCGGCCCTGACCCGGTTGAAAAGCTATACCAAAGATGAGCTGGTGCAGCGCCGGTATGACCGACTTATGTCCTATGGGCAGTTTACGGGCTAGTTCCATCTTCGCAAGACAGCATCCCCTGATGGCTGTGCATCCATATTCATTCTGGGTTGCTCAGGTTTGACGCACTCACGACCATTCACAGCCGATTCTCTGTTAGCCGGTCTCCAGCGACTGGATGTCACGACAGGTTATTGTGTTGCCCTCAGTGGCGGAGCCGATTCTGTTGCCCTGCTGATTGCCATGGCCGAACTTCGTTACCAACTGCAGAAGCCCCTGCGGGCGGTTCATGTTCATCATGGCTTGCAACAGGAAGCCGATGACTGGGCAGCATTTTGCCGGGATATCTGTCACCAACTGAAGATTCCACTTCAGGTAATTGAAATCGACATTGAGCGGGAGTGCCGCGAGAGCCTGGAAATGGCTGCGCGGCGTCAGCGCTACGCCGCATTGGCACAGTCGTTGCTGGCGGATGAGGTGCTGCTGACTGCACATCATCTCGATGACCAGGCTGAAACCTTTCTGTTGCACCTGCTTCGAGGCGCTGGCGTCGATGGTCTGGCTGCGATGCCCACTGTTCGGGTATTTTCCCGAGGCCTGCTGTGCAGGCCGCTGCTGGCATGGAGCCGGGAGCAGTTGGTTGCCTATCTACGCGAGCGGGGAATCGATTGGATCGAAGATCCCTCCAATGATGATGTCAGTTTCGATCGGAACTTTATCCGTCAAACCATCATACCGATGATCGCATCGCGCTGGCCTGCGGCGGCGAAGTCCATTTCGAGGGCGGCAGGTTTGCAGGCTGAGCAACGTCAGCTCAACGAGAGCCTGGCAAGCAACGCACTTGCCAGCTGTTATGCCTTCAACACAGGCAGTCTGCAGTTAGATAGCTTGCGGTCGCTGGATGCGATAAGGAAGCGACTGGTGTTACGCAGTTGGTTGAAGCTGGGTCAGCCTCAGCTCACACTCTCCCAGGCGCACCTGGAGGCACTAGACGCCAGGCTGGCTTCTTCCACGAACTTCAGCTACCAGCTTGCGGGTGTGCAACTTCAGTCATTCTCTGGAGCGCTTTTCAAGCGTCAGACTGACGCCAATAACCCAGTATTAGCGTATTTCTGGCAGCTCGACTGTCGGCTCCATATCGAGGTGCTGGGGGTTGTCATCGAACCATCACAGATCCTGCGTCATTTTCCGGGGCTTGGGCCTGGCGATACGCTGCGTATTACCAATCGGCGTGGGGGTGAAACGATTTACGATCCAGGCGTCGGGCACCGGCCACTGAAAAAGATGCTGCAATACTGGCGGGTGCCTCCCTGGAGGCGTGCTCAGTTGCCATTGATCTGGTATGCGGAGCAACTGATCTGCGTTCCGGGATACTGGGTGACCAGGGAGCTGGATCGGGATTGATTCAGTCATCCGATTCAGCCATACCGTTTGTCGGTTCAGGCAGGCGGTTCCAGATCGAGAACTTTCTTCTTGCACAGTTCTCAAAACGGCACGCCGATTACGGCTTCCAACTACATTCTTGAGTAGCATTCTCTTCCAGCCAGGTGCTTAGGATCCCGTGTGGTTCCCGGCATATTGAATATCGCAGGCGCTGGCCCGACAGCAAGCGGGAAGTGCCTAAACTGGAAGTTGCGACCACCCGATGATCTACATCTCAGGATTCATAGTAGCCATGCTGTTGACCATGGTATTCATACCACCGGTCAAGCAGCTTGGTTATCGTTTTGGCCTGGTGGATACGCCCAATCAGCGCAAGGTCCATTTGACCCCGATTCCCCGGATTGGCGGGGTTGCGATGATTCTGGGTGCCACAGTGCCGCTTGTGCTTTGGTTGATCATCAGCCCGGCGTTGCTGAGCTATCTGCTGGGAGCAACGCTGATCATCATTTTTGGTGTTCTCGACGATGCTTTCGATCTCGATTTCAAACTGAAGTTTGTCGTTCAGACCGTTGCCGCACTGATTGTGGTTGTTGTTGGTAACATACAAATACACAGCTTTTCGCTGTTTGGACATCTCTTCGAACTGCCTTACTGGTTGTCCGTTGGTCTGACGGTTTTCTTTTACCTGGCAGTGGTCAATGCAGTTAACTTCGCCGATGGACTGGATGGCCTGGCAGGAGGGATTACGCTCCTCAGCCTGATCGCCCTGGCGGGTGTTGCGTATGACTCAGGCGTCAAGGATGTTTTGTTGATTTCCGTTGTGCTGGTCGGTAGCGTGATGGGGTTTCTGCTGTTCAATAGCCACCCGGCGCAGGTATTCATGGGGGATGGTGGAAGCCAGTTTCTCGGCTTTTCACTGGCGGTCATGTCGGTCTATCTGACCCAGCGTGAGGGTGCAATGCTAAGCGCATTCACGCCGTTGCTGATCGTCGGCATGCCGCTGATCGATCTGGTCTATGTCGTGGTATCGCGGAAGGTCCGGGGTCTGTCACCGTTTCACCCCGACAAGCGGCATATTCATCATCGTCTTCTTGCACTCGGCCTGCGGCAGTATGGTGCGGTATTTGTGATCTACCTGTTGCAGTCGGGCATTATCGTATCAGCCCTCGTCTTTCGTGACAGGGGAGACACCTTTTTTCTGGCGCTGTACCTGTTCTTTCTAGGGATGATCAGCTTGCTGATCACCACCGCACTAAGATATGGCAGGCTTCCTGGCGCTAGCGCCATCAACCGGCTGATGTATGGCCCAGTGCGAAGACTGCGTGTTCTGGTGAAAAGAAAGCGGCTGCCGGGTATTGCGCAGAAGATTGCGTTGTTTTCCATGGTTGGCTATCTGGTGCTCGGGACATTGATCCTTCATGAAGTCAAGTTTGAAGTGGGAATGATTGCAGCTGGCTTATGGTCGCTGTTTTTTGTCCTCAAACCGCGCCAGGTAACGGAAAAGATGTCGGGTTGGTTTATACGCTTCGTCTACTATCTGACGGCCAGCGGCGTGTTGTTTCTGACATACACATCACCCGAGATCTTCGATGTCTATCGCCTCTGGATCAAGGTGTTTTTCTCGATATTGGCGGTCGTGATATTCATTGCGATCGAGTCTTCCGGCGATGAGCGTCTGAAACTGCGCCCGATCGATTTTCTGGTTGTGACCACGGCGCTGATATTGCCGGGAGTCGTTGGGCTGTCAGATATCGACCAGGTTTACTGGTTTGTGGCGGCGCACCTGTTGGTGCTCTTTTATGGTGTGGAACTGGTGCTGCTGTCCTACCGTGAATCTGCGCGTGTCAATCTGATCCAGTATCTATACACGACCCCACTGCTGGTGCTGGCGGTTCGTGGCCTGTCTGGTATTTAGCCAGAAAAGATTTTCAGATACCCCGGTTATTCGTCTGTAATATTGGCTTTGCGACAGCCATCGCTGAAGCGAATGTTAACGCATTCGCCTTGGCTTAATTCGTTGGCGTGGCTGATCACTTCACCGTTTTCTGCTCTGGACACAATGGCATAGCCTCGTCCAAGCACATGATCCGGGTTGAGAAGGTTTAGCGCGGTACTCAAACTATCCACGTGGTGGTGGCGCCGCTTGAGTTGTTCGCGCATATGCTGCTTGAGATATGTTTTAAGTTGCAGCAATTGTTCCCGCGCCATTTTGATTTGCTGCAGCGGGCGAAGACCCGATAGCGGACGCGCTGTTACCAGCAATTGATGGCGTGCGTTATCGAGGCGTCGAGATATGCTGTAAACCAGCCGGCGCTCCAATTCATCGAGGCGTTGCCGCTGCTGTTGCAGGCGCGTGGAAGGGCTACATTGCTCGAGCCGCCGTCGTAAATTGTCGATGGATGCCTGTTGTGCGGTTACCTTGCTCTTGATCAACGCCTTCAGCCGTGTTTCATGTGCTGCCAGCAGCTGTAGCAATCCTGCTTGTTCTGGTGTGGCAATTTCTGCAGCAGCCGACGGTGTTGGTGCACGCAGGTCAGCGACGAAATCGGCAATGGTAAAGTCGATTTCATGTCCGACGGCGCTGATGATTGGCAAGTCGGAGGCGTGAATGGCCTTCGCCACACGTTCATCATTGAACGACCACAGATCCTCGATCGATCCCCCGCCACGTGTAAGGATCAGTAGATCCAACTCATTTCTGCGGTTTGCTGTTTTGATGGCTGCGACAATCTGTTCGGCGGAGCCGTCGCCCTGAACCTGGACGGGATAGACGATCACGTTGGCGCGTCGATAGCGCCGCTGCAGGATCTGGAGAATGTCACGCACGGCCGCGCCGCTGGGCGATGTGACGATGCCAATGGTGTCAGGGAAGGGCGGCAGTGATTTTTTCAGCGCCTCATCGAACAGACCTGCTTTGAACAGCTTACGCTTCAGCTGTTCAAAGGCCTGTTGCAATGCGCCTTCACCAGCCGGCTCCATGCGATTGACAATCAGCTGGTAGTCACCGCGCGGTTCATACAAACTGACCCTGCCATTGACGCGTACCCGCAAACCATTGTCAGGCTCGAAACGCAGCAACCTCCCGCGATTGCGGAACAGGGCGCAGCGGATCTGTGCCTTGTCGTCCTTGAGGGTGAAATAGAGGTGCCCTGACGATGGTTTGGCGAGATTGCTCAGCTCTCCTTCGACCCACACATCGTCCAACTCCGCCTCAAGGATGCTGCGGGCGATACCATTGAGTTCTGAGACACTCAGCGTCTTGTCGTTTTGCGGTGAGGTTGGCATAGGCTGAACTACTGCAACAAAAAAGCCGGCAACTTCGCCGGCTTTTTTGTTTTCTGTGGTGACTTCAAATCAGAAGCGGGGGCCGGCGTTCTTCTGTTCCTCGGCCTGCTTGATGGCGAGTTCGGCTTGTTTCTGTGCCTTCTGTGCCAGTTTGATCGCCTGTTCAGTCTTGCCTTCCGCAGCCAGCTTTTCGGCTTTCTTGATGATCTTGCCGGTATCGCGCCATGAATTGCCACTAGCTTTCTTCAGTGCTGACTTAGCTGCTGCAATAGCGGCTGTCGCTGACGATGCGTCTGTGGTACCACCACTGCTTGCACATGCGGTACCCAAAGCGGCGAAAGCCGATATGGTCAGAGCCAGAATGAGTTTTTTCATAAACGGGTAATCCTCCAAAACTTGATGATATGTAGCTTGATGCGCTTGGAAATATACCCCAAACGGGAAGGATTCACCAGATGATCCAGCTAACCCGTGATGCTTGACGGATCCTGGATGAGAGCCCCCCAAACGGTAAGGTCAGCAACAATCGTCAACTGTATTCTGACTATCGAAGTACGCTACAATGCGACCCCGATCAACCCAATCACAAGTCCAAGCTCATGCGAATTATCCAGGAAGCACTCACCTTCGATGATGTTCTTCTCGTTCCTGCCCACTCGACGGTCCTCCCCAAGGATGTCTCACTCCAGACCCGCCTGACGCGCGATATCACCTTGAATATACCGGTGATCTCAGCCGCGATGGATACCGTCACGGAAGGGCGGCTCGCCATTGCCATTGCGCAGGAGGGTGGTATTGGCATCGTCCACAAGAACATGAGTGTGGCTGCCCAGGCGCGTGAGATCGAGAAGGTCAAGAAATTTGAAAGTGGCGTGATCAAGGAACCCTTGACGGTGTCGCCAGATCAGCCAATCCGCGATGTACTTGAAATCACCCAGGCAAACCGGATTTCGGGCTTGCCGGTGGTGGATGGTGAAGAGCTCGTCGGCATCGTTACCAGCCGTGACATGCGCTTCGAAACCCGCCTCGACGATCCTGTCCGCAATATCATGACCCGCAAGGATAAGTTGGTCACGGTCAAGGAAGGTGCCAGTTTCGATGAGGTACAAAGTCTGCTGCACCAGCACCGCATCGAAAAAATCCTCGTTGTCAACGACGATTTCGCGCTGCGCGGCCTGATCACCGTCAAGGATATTCAGAAATCATCCGACTTTCCCAATGCCTGCAAGGACGAGCAAGGCCGCTTGCGGGTAGGCGCCGCCGTTGGTGTCGGTGCCGGTACAGATGAGCGTGTCGACGCGCTGGTCAAGGCGGGGGTCGATGTGATCGTGGTCGATACCGCACATGGTCACTCGCAGGGTGTACTCGATCGGGTGTCCTGGGTGAAACAGACCTATCCGGATATCCAGGTCATTGGGGGCAACATCGCGACCGCACAGGCGGCACTCGATCTGGTCAAGGCAGGTGCCGACGGTGTCAAGGTTGGCATCGGCCCCGGCTCTATCTGTACCACACGGATTGTCGCTGGCGTGGGCGTTCCGCAGATTACCGCCGTTTCCAATGTCGCCGAGGCACTGAAGGGAACGGGGGTACCGCTGATCGCCGATGGTGGCATTCGCTATTCCGGCGACGTTGCCAAGTCGCTGGCATCCGGCGCGTACTCGGTGATGCTCGGCAGCATGTTTGCCGGCACCGAGGAAGCACCTGGTGAGGTCGAACTCTACCAAGGGCGTTCGTATAAGTCCTATCGCGGCATGGGCTCATTGGGTGCGATGGCCAAAGGCTCCAGTGATCGCTACTTTCAGGAAAGTGAAAATGCCGTCGACAAACTGGTGCCAGAAGGGATCGAGGGCAGGGTGCCTTACAAAGGTGCGTTGTCGGTAATCATTCACCAGATGATCGGTGGTATCCGTGCCAGTATGGGCTATGTCGGCTGTTCCACCATGGAAGAAATGCGTGAGAAACCGGAATTCGTTCGTGTTACCTCGGCCGGCATGCGTGAGAGTCATGTCCATGATGTGAGTATTACCAAGGAAGCACCGAACTATCGAACGGACTAGGTGTTCATTCGATCATGCCACCATTATTCGCTGCCCGCTTGTCGGGCAGCAATTATTTAGCCAGCCAGGTTTCTCCATGCAGAAAGACATCCATTCCTCCAAAATCCTTATTCTCGATTTCGGTTCCCAATACACCCAGCTAATCGCACGTCGCGTGCGCGAAATCGGCGTCTACTGCGAAATTCATCCTTGGGACATGAGTGATGACGAAGTCCGTGAATTTGGCGCGCAGGGCATTATTCTCTCCGGCGGTCCTGAATCGGTCATCGAAGCAAATCCGCCGCGGGCACCACAGCTGGTGTTCGAAATGGGGGTGCCGGTACTTGGCATCTGCTACGGCATGCAGACGATGGCGGCACAACTGGGTGGCGAGGTCGAGATAGCGAAAGAGCAGGAATATGGCTTCGCCAAGGTACGTGCCCGTGGTCATACGCGTCTGCTCGATGGCATCGAAGACGAGCGTTCGCCCGAAGGCTATGGCTTGCTCGACGTGTGGATGTCGCATGGTGATCATGTGGTCAGGATGCCGAATGGCTTCAAGCTGATGGCCAGTACCGACAATGCGCCGATCGCCGGCATGGCGGATGATGACCGCCGCTTCTACGGCCTGCAATTTCATCCCGAAGTGACACATACCAGCAAGGGCAGAGAGATACTGGAGCGATTCGTGATCGATTTGTGTGGCTGCGAAGCATTGTGGAAACCAGATGCGATCATCGATGAAACAATCGAAGGTGTCCGTAAGCAGGTCGGCAGCGATGAAGTCTTGCTCGGTCTGTCCGGTGGCGTCGATTCCTCTGTTGTTGCGGCCTTGCTACACGAGGCGATCGGAGACAAGCTCACCTGTGTCTTCGTCGATACCGGCTTGTTGCGGCTGCACGAAGGCGACCAGGTCATGGATACCTTTGCGGAGCACATGGGAGTGCATGTTATTCGTATCGACGCAGCAGATCGTTTTTTCAACGCACTCAAAGGCGAAACCGATCCCGAGAAAAAGCGAAAAATCATCGGTAACCTGTTCATCGAAATCTTCGAGGAAGAAGCGCGCAAGCTGAAAAATGCAAAATGGCTGGCGCAAGGAACGATTTATCCCGATGTCATCGAATCAGCGGGTGGTAAAACAGGGAAAGCCAAGGTCATCAAATCACACCACAACGTCGGTGGGTTGCCCGAGGACATGGAACTCGACCTCGTTGAACCCCTGCGCGAACTGTTCAAGGATGAAGTCCGTGTCATTGGTGAACAACTCGGCCTGCCCCACGAAATGGTCTATCGTCATCCGTTTCCAGGGCCTGGTCTCGGCGTACGCATTCTCGGTGAAGTCAAAAGAGAGTATGCAGACCTGCTACGGCTCGCAGACGATATTTTCATCACTGAACTACGGAAGCACGATCTCTATGAGAAGGTATCGCAAGCTTTTGCAGTGTTCCTCCCCATCAAGTCGGTCGGCGTCATGGGTGATGGCCGCCGCTACGACTACGTCATAGCCCTGCGCGCAGTCGAGACCATCGATTTCATGACCGCACGCTGGGCGCACCTGCCCTATGACTTTCTAGACCACGTCTCACGACGGATCATCAATGAAATCAATGGGATCTCACGGGTGACCTACGATATCTCTGGAAAGCCACCGGCAACAATAGAGTGGGAGTGA
>JALSHZ010000064.1 GCA_026981985.1 Gammaproteobacteria bacterium
GCGGCGATGATGACATCGCGCCGGGTGCTGTCGAGATGGTTGCTCATGGTGTGCCGGAATAGCGTACCAGCCCGTCGCCGGTGTCGATGACGAGCCCATCGGCGGTGATTTCCACGATCCGCAGCGTGCTCTGGGGCAGCGTTGCCCCCTCCTTGAGCTTTTGCATATTGACCAGGGCATAGCGCCGGGAGGGGGCGTCACTGTAGACGATGGTGTTGATTTCGTATTGCTGCAATTTTTCCAGCGTATCGCCGTCGGCCTGTTGGGGCTGGCTGGTGGTTGATGCTGTTTGTGCGGGTTTATCCTCGACTGGCGCTTTGTTGTTGGGCTGGAGCCTGGCTGCCGGGCGATGCGCTTCGATCACCCGCGTGGCGCCAAGCTCTTGCTCTAGTGGCCGCAGGATACGGCTGGCGGTATTGGGTGCGGCAGGCTTGGTCGGTGGCGGTGCTGCCTGGCGTGCCGATTCGATAATGGCGCGGGGGTCTGCGACTGTGGGAGCCGCGCTCTCGGTCGGTGTGCGCCACCAGAGGAACAGTAGAATGGCGATATTGGCCAGCAACAACAGCAGGAGGACAACAGGCCAAAAACTGCGGCGCTCGGGTTTGACCTGAATATAGAGGGTGTCGGCAATGGATTCGGCCTGTTGCTGGCGATCCTTTTCCGACTGTTTCAATGCGTCGAGTATCAGTGACATCGTCAAATCAGTGGTTATCGAAGTGTCGGCACGGCAGGGTCAGCCATAACCTGTTCAAGCATCAGCAGTGTACGAATCCCGGCGATGCCATCCACCGACAGGCCATGGTAGCGCTGGAAGTTTCTGACGGCTGCCGCCAGCGCCGGTTCGAACTCATCCGCATCGAGTGTGTTGCCCGTGTCAAAGCCGGCGTGGCGCAGACGCTGGCGTAGCCAGCGGATATCGGTTGCTGGACTGCCCGCGTGGATCAGGTGGTTTCCCGATGGCGGTGCCTGCCATAGCAGCAGAAATTTCCCCGGCCAGATGGCCGCCAGCTGATCGACCGGGACGCGTTCGCTTTTCTCTGGGCCAGATAATATCAGGCCCTCGTCGTCCATTGATCGTATCAAATGTTGCACGGCTGCTTGATCGCCCGTGGCAGTTTCGATCAGCGCTGGCCGGTTGTATTGCAGGTAGTCTTCTACGTCAGCGGCGATATAGAGGCACTCAAGCCCTTGCGCCAGTGCCTGCTCACAGGCGGCGACATCGATGTTGGCATCGTAGGAGATGCCCCAGCGTTCAAACAGCCTGGCAATGGGTGAGGGGAAAGAGGGGATGACGGGATCGTCGTCGACGGCGCCTGTGCCCGGTTCGTCGTCCAGTGCCGACTCCAGGGCGGCCAGGTAGTTGCCGGTGTCGCCAGCCACCGCGGTCGGTAATGGGGTGGAACTGTCCTGTGCCCCTTGCCCGGTGCTGGGCTGGGTTGCCGATCGTTCGCTCGATAACCAGATCAACAGTGGCAGCAGCAAGGCCGCTGTCATGGCGATGGACTTGGCGTAATGTGGCCATGATTTTCTGCTGGTTCCATGTGCAAGTTCGGCGGCGGCCCGTTTGATCAGACGGGCATCGATGCGGTCGCGCTGTAGCGCATAGGCGCCGGTCAAGGCCCGGTCGGCGATAAGGTTGATACGGCGTGGAATGCCTTGTGACAGCCGCTGGATCTTTTTGACCGCAGCGGGTGTAAACAGCGGGCGTCTGGCACCGGCGACCTTGAGCCGGTGCTGCAGATAGGCGGCGGTGTCGTCAGCGCTCATCGGGCCAAGATGAAAACGGGCTGTCACCCGCTGCGCCAACTGGCGCAGCTCGGGGCGATCGAGCATGTCGCGCAGTTCGGGTTGGCCGATCAGAATGATCTTCAGCAGTTTCTTCGTGCCCGTTTCCAGATTGGTCAGCAGGCGAATCTGCTCCAGTGTCTCGAAGCTGAGGTTTTGCGCTTCGTCGATGATCAGGATGGCCTGTTCGTTGGCTGCATTCAGTGCCAGTAGCCAGCGGTTCAGTGCATCGACCAGATCCTTGATGCCAGGATTGTCCGGGTAGGCGATACCGAACTCATCGCAGGCAGAGGCCAGCAGCTCCAGCGGCGACTGCATCGGGTTGAGAATGAGGGCAAAATGATTGCCGCTGACGCCCTCTTCGAGCATGGAGCGGCACAGCGTCGTCTTGCCCGTGCCGACTTCGCCGGTGAGCACAATGAAGCTGCTGCTTTCGTCCGTGCTGAACAGCAGATGGGCGAGCGCATCCCGATGCTGTTCGCTCATATAGAGAAAGCGCGGGTCGGGGGTGATATTGAAGGGCTTCTCAGTCAGCCCGAAGTAGCTCAGGTACATCCAGGTTCTGTTGGTACCGTAGTGGCATGAATTGGCCCATTCTATCAGGCTGTGTGGTAACGTTTTTGTTCATGACTATCGAATCGTCTCTACATCCGGGCAGTGATTGGCACGAGGCGCTGGCCAGCGAGTTCGCCAGCGACTACCTGCACAGGCTCGATGCCTTTCTCGACCGTGAAGAGGCGGCGGGAAAGCCAATCTTTCCAGCGTCCGAGCTGCGCCTGCACGCGCTCAACAAGACGCCCCTGTCGCAGGTGCGTGTGGTCATTATCGGGCAGGATCCCTATCCCACCTCGGGACATGCCCACGGTCTCAGCTTTTCCGTGCGGCCAGATGTCAAACCACTCCCCAAGTCGTTGCAGAATATTTTCCGCGAGCTGAAAGAGGACCTCGGCATCGACAACGTCAACGGCTGTCTCGACCCCTGGGCTGAACAGGGCGTGTTGTTGCTCAATGCCGTATTGAGCGTCGAGCAGGGCAGGGCGGGCAGTCACGCAAAAATGGGGTGGGAGGTATTTACCGACCGCGTCATCGCGGCGGTGAATGACAGGGCCGAGCCTGTGATCTTTCTGCTCTGGGGCGCCTATGCACAGAAAAAGGGCCGGGTGATCGACCGCGAGCGGCATGCCGTGATCGAATCACCACATCCGTCGCCATTGTCGGCGTATCGCGGGTT
>JALSHZ010000065.1 GCA_026981985.1 Gammaproteobacteria bacterium
CATGAACCTGTTTGAGCGGGAGCCATCTGCGTTGAGCCTGGCAAAAAAGCGCCGCAAAGCTGCATGGGATGATAACTACCGCGCTAAGGTATTATTTTCACGTTGATTTATATGCGCTCGCCCTGAGGTGGCATGACTCAAATGCACATGAAGTCCAAATAATTGATTACCATTAACGAATTATTGGAGGTGGCGAGATGATCCCATCTAATCGAATTGCAACTCATCCCGGGGTTATTTTGCTCAAAGAATTTCTTGAACCATTAGGGTTGTCGCAGAAAGCATTAGCAACTCATATCGGTATACCCGTACAAAGGGTCAATGAAATTGTTAGGGGAAAGCGGGGGATCTCTCCTGATACCGCTTGGCTTTTTTCAGAGGCTTTCAATACATCGCCTGAATTTTGGCTTAATTTGCAAGCTACACATGATTTGTCTCTTCATAAGCCAAAGAATCATGTTCAGCCGCTGGTGGCATTAAACGCATAACGGAAAATCTCGCTAAATCTATTATCCAGAACGCTGGCGCACCGACGGATACAGAGAACTCTGACGAATTACCAGTCAGCACGCCGCATTGGGCGGTCGCAGCCGTGACCCTGTGAGCAATCCGGGCTAGGCATAGTGGGGCCACAGCCTGATTACTTTGATGACGCGCTCTTTTTCATAGACCTGGTAAACCAGTCTATGCTGGATGTTGATCCGCCTTGAACAGGTGCCAGACAAATCGCCGACCAGCTTTTCAAATGGCGGCGGGTTCTGATACGGGTTGCTTTCTATGATATCGAGCAGTTTCCTGGCCTTGTTTTTCAGGCCTGAAGCGGCTAGTTTTTTCGCATCCTTTTGCGCTTGTTTCGTAAAAACCAGCTCCCAACTCACCAGTCGAGTTCCTTGGTACACTCCGACAGCTCTGTGGCCATCCCCTCCATGATCGACTCTCTCATTCCGGGCACTGACAGCAAGTGGAGCGTTTCCGAAATAGCATTCCAATCCTCTTCCGAAAGCAGCACCGCATTGCCTCTTTTCCCCGTAATCACGATGGGCTGATGCGTTTCCCTGGTTTCATCAATCAGCTTGTAGAGTCGCGATCTTGCTTCAGTTGCGTTCAGTGTTGTCATGGCGAACCTCCAGCAAGAAGCGTACGCCTAAGCGTACGTGATATCAAGAGCATATTGTGCCAGGCCGCGCCATATTTAGGCGGTGCGGCCACTGAATGCGACTTTGTCGGGATAACACAACCAACGGCTAAAGGTGCTCAACTGGAACGCGTTACCTCACATGACACACGGCTACGAACTATTGGCTAAACCCCCAGCAAAATCTTCAAGAAACGCTCCACGATCAACATCGTCTCATCCTCGACACGAGTCAACAGGGCCGGATCGATGCGCCGATTGTCCAAGGTTCGCAGCTGGTCAAGCATCAAATCAGAGTCCTGCTTCAGATCATCCCTGGCAGCAATACGCAATCGCAGTGGTTCGGCGTTTTCGATCAGGTTTGTCGTCAGCGGAATGACCGTGGTGCTGGGATGCCCGGTCTGGTTCAGCGGATCGCTCTGAACAACCATACAGGGACGCACTTTCCCCGCTTCCGTTTCCTTTGACGGGTTGAAGTTGGCGAGGTAAATCCCGCCGCGGCTATAGGCCATCGCTGTCCGCCGCTTCCATATCGCGCATCAGCGCCTTGTGTTGACTCCGCGTTTTGAGTGATGCCTCGAGCAGTTGATTTTTCAACTGCTCTTGCTCCAGCCAATCGCGGTAACGCAGGACAGCATCCCGAATGATCGCGCTTTTACTAGTGTGCTGCTCGCGCGCAAGCTCGTTGAGCAGCAAGTTGAATGCTTCATCTGCTTTCAAAGTGATTGTTTTCATGGGATTTATTTATGGAGGTAATACGATAATAATACCACCATCCACCTTCTCATCAAAATGCCTACAGGACTGCAAGCAACTCAAGACCTGGCTCACGGCGAATTCACGCTACCCCGATTCAACAGCCCAGCTTTCCACCCGCCAATACCCCCGGTTATCCTCAGGCACCTGTCGGGCGCGGTCTCCTGTGCCAAGTGGCGCCATTCCGGCATGGACGCCTGAATCCAGCGCCAGGAAGGGCAACCCACGCTGATGGTTCACCGCCCTGGGACTGGATCCCCGTGTCCGGTGGGGATGACGGCGCCGCGCCGTATTTGGCTCGGCGTGGCTGATCCACAAATCCCACGTCCCGCTATGATAAAATCCCCCCATGCTGCTCAGCACGCCCGACTCCCCTTCCCCGCTCGCCGAATTCGATTTTGGCGCTGACGACACGGCCGCCGGCTTTCGCTTGCAACGGCTGGAGGTGCTCAACTGGGGCACTTTCGACAAGAAGGTCTGGACGTTGCAGGCCAATGGTGAGAATACACTGCTGACCGGCGATATCGGCTCCGGTAAATCGACCCTGGTGGATGCGGTGACCACGCTGCTGGTGCCGGCGCACCGGGTGGCCTACAACAAGGCGGCCGGGGCGGAGGCGCGCGAGCGTGACCTGCGTTCCTATGTGCTGGGTTATTACAAATCCGAACGCAACGACAGCGGCCTGTCATCCCGGCCGGTGGCGCTGCGCGATCACAACAGTTATTCGGTGCTGCTCGGCGTGTTTCACAACGCCGGTTACGATCAGACGGTCACGCTGGCGCAGGTTTTCTGGAGCAAGGACCCCAAGTCACAGCCCAACCGTTTCTATCTGGTGGCCGATGTCCCACTGACGATCGCCGAGGATTTCGCCGGTTTCGGCAAAGACATCAGCCAGTTGCGCAAGCGCCTGCGCGCCCGCCAGCATGTGGCGCTGTTCGACAGCTTTCCGCCCTATGGCGCGGCCTTTCGCCGCCGTTTCGGCATCAATAGTGAGCAGGCGCTGGAGCTGTTCCATCAAACGGTGTCGATGAAATCGGTGGGCAATTTGACTGGTTTCGTGCGCGAACACATGCTGGAAGGGTTCGACGTGGCCAGCCGTATCGACAACCTCATTCATCATTTCGACGACCTCAACCGCGCCCATGCGGCGGTACTGAAAGCCAAGACCCAGGTGGAACGGCTCACTCCGCTGGTGGCCGACTGCGAACTCCACGCCGAGCTGCTGGAGGAAACGGCCTCGCTGCGTCGCAGCCGCGAAGCCCTGCGGCCCTGGTTCGCATCGCTGAAGGCCGAACTGCTGGAGAAACGTATCGCCCATATCCGTACCGAGGGCGAAAAGCTGACGGCGCGGATCACCGACGCCGACAACCGCCGTCACGAACTGAACGCCCAACGCGACAGCCTGAACCAGGCCATTGCGCGCAACGGCGGCGACCGGCTCGACGCCATCGCCGCTGAAATCCTCAGCAAGCAGCAGGACAAACAACGCCGCCAACGGCATGCCGAACGCTATGCCGAACTGGCCGAGGCGCTCGAGCTGCCGCTGCCGCGTGACACCGAAGCCTTCGTCGCCAACCGTCAGCAGATCGCCCAACGGCTCGAGGCACAGGCCAGCGACGAAAGCGAACTGCAAAACCGCTGGACCGAAGCCAGCGTCGAACTGCGCCAGCTGCGCGACGAACACGCCGGGATCGAAACCGAACTCACCTCACTGCGCCAGCGCCGCAGCAATATCGACCAGCGCCAGATCGCCATCCGCGACGCCCTCTGCGCCGCGATCGGCGTCGAGGCCGAAGCCATGCCTTTCGCCGGCGAGCTGATCCAGGTGCGCGAGGACGAGCGCGACTGGGAAGGCGCCGCCGAGCGGGTACTGCACAACTTTGCCCTGTCGCTGCTGGCGCCGGATTCACACTATGCCGCCGTCGCCGAATGGGTCGAACGCACCCATCTGCGCGGCCGGCTGGTCTACTACCGGGTACGCGAACCGCGCCATGCCAATACACCGGCGCTGCACCCCCAATCACTGGTGCGCAAACTGGCGATCCGCCCCGAATCGGCTTTCTACGGCTGGCTCGAACACGAACTGGCCAAACGCTTCGACTACGCCTGCTGCGACGATCTGGCCGCCTTCCGGCGCGAGCAACGCGCCATCACCCGCGCCGGCCAGATCAAATCCGGCGGTCAGCGCCACGAAAAGGACGATCGCCACCGCCTCGACGACCGCAGCCGCTATGTGCTCGGCTGGAGCAACAAAGAGAAGATCGCAGCGCTGGCGGCCAAGGCCAGCCAGCTGGAACGACGCATGGCTGATCTGGCCACCACCATCGCCGAGACCCAACGGGCGCAGCAGGCCCTGCGCGAACAACGCGACCGGCTGGTGCAGCTCGACGCCATCGCCGCTTTCGACGACATCCACTGGCAACCGCTGGCAGCGCGCATCGACGAACTGGAGCAGGAACGGCGCGCGCTGGAAGCCTCCTCCGACCAGCTCAAACGGCTCACCGAGCAGTTGACCGCGCTGGAGCAGACCCTGCGCGAACACGATCAGCACCGCGACCAGTTGATGCGCCAGCAGGCGGAAAATGCCGAAAAACAGCGCGCCGCCGAAGCCCAGCTGGCCGATTGCCAGTCCACGCTCGACAGTCTGCCACCCGAACAGCGCGAGGCCCGATTCGCCGAACTCGAAGCGATGCGCGCCGAAGCTCTGGGCGAGCACCGGCTGACGGTCGAGTCCTGCGACAACCGCGAGCGCGACATGCGCGAATGGCTGCAAGCCCGCATCGACGCGCTGGACAAACGCCTGCGCACCCTGGCCGAACGCATCGTCAAAGCCATGCAGGACTACCGCCGCGACTACCCGCTGGAATGCGAGGAAGTGGACGCCGCCGTCGAAGCCGGCGATGCCTACCGCGAGATGCTCGACGAGCTGCAACGCGACGGCCTGCCCGCCTTCGAACGGCGCTTCAAGGAACTGCTGAACGAAAACACCATCCGCGAAGTCGCCAACTTCCAGTCACAGCTGGCGCGCGAACGGCAGACCATCACCGAACGCATCGATCACATCAACAACTCGCTGACCCAGATCGACTACAACGACGGCCGCTACATCCGGCTCGAAGCCCGCCCCAATGCCGACGCCGACATCCGTGACTTCCAGCACGATCTGCGCGCCTGCACCGAGGGCAGCCTGACCGGCTCCGACGATGAACAATATTCCGAAAGCAAATTCCTTCAGGTAAAAGCCATCATCGAACGCTTTCGCGGCCGCGACGGCAGCAGCGACAGCGACCGCCGCTGGACCCGCAAAGTCACCGACGTGCGCAACTGGTTCGTCTTCTCCGCCTCCGAACGCTGGCGCGAGGACGACCGCGAACACGAACACTACACTGACTCCGGCGGCAAATCCGGCGGCCAGAAGGAAAAACTCGCCTACACCGTACTGGCCGCCAGCCTCGCCTACCAGTTCGGCCTGGAATGGGGCGAACGGCGTTCCCGCAGCTTCCGCTTCGTCGTCATCGACGAAGCCTTCGGCCGCGGCTCGGACGAATCCGCCCGCTTCGCGCTGGAACTGTTCGCCAAACTGCAATTGCAACTGCTGATCGTCACCCCGCTGCAGAAAATTCACATCATCGAACCCTACGTCGCCAGCGTCGGCTTCGTCCACAACGACCAGGGCCGCGAATCCATGCTGCGCAACCTCAGCATCGAAGAATATCGCGCCGAACGCGAAGCGCGGCAGGGCAACGCCAGCGAGAACCATCACTGAGGCGACATCAAACGACGGGCGCCGGAATCCAATACCAGCCTGTCATTCCGGCAGGACGCCGGAATCCAGGGCCAGGGAGGGCGACCCAGCTTGGCGATCCACCTCCCTGTGACTGGATCCCCGCTTCCTGCGAGGATGACGGCGCCATTCATCTCGACCGATTCATCAAGGCAACGCCATTGAATGTTATACTTGTCCGCAGCCAGTAGACGTTCTGTGAACAAAGTGCCGTATGTCCAACATCATAAGAAAAGAAGATGCCCATCGATTGATTGATCGGTTGCCCCCAAACTCAACGTGGGACGACCTGATGCGCGAAATCTATGTACGCGAAGCGATCGAGAAAGGTCTGGATGACAGCCACGCAGGGAAAACAAAAAGCGTGGCCGAGATCAGGAAAAAATATGGGCTGAAATAGTGGAATCATCGCCATTATCCATGGTGCGATGAACCTGCCCCGCGATGTACAAGAGAAGTAGCAACTCAGCCATGTACCCGCCATGACCGCCTGGGGCAACCACCAACACATCATCGGCCGGCTGCAGCGGTTTTGGCGCAGTGGCCGGCTGCTTGGCGAGCGACTGAATCCCGATAGCACACTGTTCCCGCTACGTGTCCCGCTGAAACATCCCAATTCGCGTGCACTCACCGACCACTTCGATGCAGCGCGCCAGTGGATCGCCGCCTTGCGGCAGGCCAGCGAGCGTCATGGCTATACGCTGGAATGGAAGACCATCAATCACCGCCAGCTCGGCGCCAACCAGCTGCCGGTGGCGGCGATCATCGATAATAACGACCAGGCGCTGATGTTGCTGCGCAAGCTCGGGCAGGCACGCGACTTCGACGCCATCGCCCGCCAGATCACCACCGCCTTTCCCGAACTGCACGGCTGGCTCGCCCGCAAACCGCTGAAAGCGCTGGCGCATCGCGACGACTGGCCGCGGCTGCTCGCAATTCTCGGCTGGCTGCGCGAGCATCCGCGCCCCGGCATCTATCTGCGCCAGATCGACCTGCCGGGCGTGCACACCAAATTCATCGAAGCGCATCGTGGCCTGCTCGGCGAGTTACTCGATATCGTACTGCCTGAAGAGGCGATCGACGCTGACGCCAGCGGCGCGAAACAATTCCAGCAACGCTATGGCTTCGTCGCCAAACCCGCGCTGATCCGCTTCCGTCTGCTCGACCCGGCACAGCACATCCACGGCCTAAGCGATCTGAGCATTCCGCTGCAAGATTTCCGCCAGCTCGAGCCACCCGCCCGGCGCATCTTCATCACCGAAAACGACATCAACGGCCTCGCCTTCCCCGAATTGCCGGACAGCCTGGTGATCTTTGGACTGGGCTACGGGGTGGATGCGCTGGGCGAGATTCCCTGGCTCGCCGTGCGTGATCTGCATTACTGGGGCGATATCGACACCCACGGCTTTGCCATGCTCGACCAGCTGCGCGGCTATCATCCGCACGCCCGCTCGTTGCTGATGGATGAAGCCACGCTGCTTGACCATCAATCCCTGTGGGGCGAGGAACCTGCTCCGACACACCGCGAATTGTCCCGGCTCGATTCAGAAGAGCATCTGTTGTACGACAAGCTCCGTAACAGTAGCCTTGGTGACAAGCTGCGACTGGAGCAAGAGCGGATCAGATTTGGTTATCTGCTGGATCGGCTGGCGGCGATGGGGTTTCAGTAACAACCGGCGCACCCGATACCCGCCCTCGAAAAGCGCGACGCCTGTTGGGAACACTGCGCTCTTCCCAACCTACTGGGGCTTGCGACGCTGAATTCAAGCCGTTGGAGTGGCATTTCTTGTCAACAATTGCAAACAGCCTGTCTGAAAGCAAACTGTGGCTGTGACCCCCACAGTAGTTTTTCTGTATTCTGGCACTCAGGCAGCATGGAAGCAGCACACCAAAACCAGATGAAAGCACATAATATTCTCTACAATGTGTCGTCCGAACTCGGCGACGATTTCGATCGCGCGGGTATTGGTAACGCCAACGCCACCCTGGTTCAGGTTTTCACCACCAGCGCCAAGCGCACCTTCATCAACAGTATTCTCGCTGAGATACTGACACTGTTGCCGGACGCCACTGTGGTTGGTGCGACCACCACGGCAGTGATTCACGACGGCAAGATCTCCGATGACGACACGATCATTTCGGTCTGCGAATTCGATTCCAGCGAGATCAGTTGCAGCGTGGCAGCCCATCCCGCCGAGGACACCGACTGGTTGCTGCTGGGCCAGAAGCTCGGCGAGGATTGCACCCGCGAGAACACACGCATGCTGCTATGCCATGCAGCCGGCCCGTCATTGAACGCGGAAAACCTCGCCCGCGGCATGACCGACAACCTGCAAGACACTGTGCTGGCAGGCTGTATCGCGACAGTGCCGCGTCAGGGTGCCGAGAGCCTGGTATTCTGCCAGAACGACATCTACGACGACGCCGTCGTGCTGATTTCACTCTCGGGAGAGGAGCTGCTGGCCAGCATCCACTTCAGCACTGACTGGATGATGCTGGGCACTGCGATGGAGGTGACGCACGCCAGCGACAACATCGTGCAGAAGATCAACGACACACCAGTGAGGGAGGTCTACACCCGCTATCTCGGCGACGAAGCGGTACGCGAGTTCGAATCAACCTCAGTCCGTTTCCCGCTGCTGGTCGACCGCGATGGCATCACCGTGGCACGTCTCGGCAAGCGACTGCTGGCAGAAGGCGGCATCGAACTCTGGGGCAATCTCTACCCCGGCGAGAAGGTACGCTTCGGCATTCCCAGCCCGGTAGTGGCGATGGAGGACTTCAAGTTCCTGATCGAATCGCTGCACGAGCATCCCTGCGATGCATTATTCGTCTACCCCGGCCAGGTGCGGATGCACTTACTGAATTCACTCACCTCAGACGAAATCTCCCAGTTTGCGGACACCGCACCCACGGCGGGAATGTTTACCGCCGGGCAGTTCTGCTACAGCCCGGGCCAGTTCAGCTATCTGCACTACTCACAGACCACGCTGTCACTAACCGAAGGACAGGACAAGGTACGCGACGCCAGCTCGGCAAGCCTGATCAACCCTTTCTCTCAGGACACGCTGGAGATGCGCGCGGTATCGCGGCTGGTCAACACCACCGCGCGTGAGCTGGAGGAAGCCAACCGCTCGCTGGAAAAACTTGCCAACACCGATGCGCTGACCGGCATCTTCAACCGTCACAAGGGGCAAGTGGTGCTGGATCAGGAGTTTCTGCGCGCACGGCGCTACAGCCGTCCGCTATCGCTGATCATGATCGACATTGACGATTTCAAGCAGATCAACGACCGCTTTGGCCACCAGGCGGGTGACGATGCCCTGATCCACATCGCCAACACCATCCAGCCGCTGATCCGTCAGACCGATTTCTTTATTCGCTGGGGCGGCGAAGAGTTTTTGATCGTCTGCCCGGAGACGTCGGTGGAAGGCACGGCTGAACTCGCCGAACGTCTGCGCGAAGCCGTGGCGGCAGAGCCCGCGCCCGGCAGCACCAACATCACGCTCAGCATCGGCGTCACCAGCTACCGCCCTGAAGACAGCCAGGACAGCCTGCTCGGGCGCGCCGACAAGGCGCTGTATGCGTCGAAGAATCAGGGCAAGAATCGGGTCACGACCTGGGATTGATATCAATCGCTGAATGAATCACTCTGTCATCCCCGCTGGACACGGAGATCCAGTCACAGGGATGTGACCACCCAAGGTGGGAGCCTTCCCTGGCACTGGATTCCGGCGTCCTGTCAGAATGACAGGGTAGGCTTACCCTACCACCTACGCAGACCGCAGCGCTTCCAGCAACACCGGCAGCCGCAGCGTATTGAGCACATCGTGCTGCTCCAGCCAGCCCCGCCGCGCTTGCGCGACCCCGTAGCGTAGAAACGTCAGCTGTGTGGCACTATGCGCATCGGAGTTGATCACCAGTTTCAGGCCGCGCTCCTTCGCCATGCGGCAATGGATGTCATCGAGATCGAGCCGCTGCGGCTGGGCGTTGAGTTCCAGATAGCAACCACGCGCCAGCGCCGCATCCATCACCCGCTCCATGTCGAACTCGCAGCCCGCACGCCGGCCAATCAGCCTTGCCGTGGGGTGGGCGAGAATCTGCAGATAGCGATTGTCCATGGCGCGGATCAGGCGCTGTGTCTGTTTGTCCCGTGACAGGCCAAAAACCGAATGGATCGCACCCAGACAGACATCGAGGCGAGCGAGTACGGCATCGGACATGTCGAGACGACCATCTTCGAGAATATCGACTTCCAACCCTTTCAGCAGCCGCAAACCATCAAGCTGCTCGTTCACCGCATCGATGGCATCGCAGTGTGCCAGCAGCTGTTTTTCCGACAGACCACCGGCCACTTTCAGGTGCTGGCTATGCTCCGTGATGGCGAGATACTCATACCCTAAACGCTGCGCAGCTTCGGCCATGGCCTGAAGCGAATCCTGACCATCGCTGGCGAGCGTGTGGCAGTGCAGATCACCGCGCAGGTCGCTTGCGCAAACGAGCCTGGGCAACTCTCCCGCGGCCGCGGCTTCAAGCTCGCCCCGATTCTCGCGCAGCTCCGGCTCGATCCATGGTAGATCGACCTGCGCATAGACGTCGCGCTCGGTTCGCCCGGCAATACGCTTGCCGTCACGATCAAACACCCCATATTCATTGATTTTCAGGCCACGCTGCACCCCCATCACCCGCACCGCGATATTGTGCGCCTTGTTGCCGGTAAAGTAGTGCCATGCCGCGCCAAAACTAACTTGTGGCACGACGCGCAGATCCACTTGCAGACCGCCGCGCAGTACCACGGTCGAACGTGTAGTGCCACTGGAGATCACACGCTCGACCGCATCGAAACGGGTAAATGCATCGACCACATTGCTGCCCTTCCGCGCCGTCACCAGAATATCGAGATCGCCCACCGTTTCGCGATGACGACGGTAACTGCCGGCCATCTCGACCCGTTTCACGCCAGCAACAGCACGCAGATAATCGGTCAGAGCATTGGCAGTCTCTTCCACCTCCGCCCAGAGATGCCGGCGCTGCCGGCTTTGCAAGCCACGGATTTCCTTGAGGATATTCTGCTCGATCTTGACACCGAAGCCGGGCAACTGACGTACCAGCCCCTTGCTTGCCGCGCGTTCGAGATCATCGACGCTGCTGATCTTGAGGTGGTTACGCAACTGCTGTAACCGTTTCGGCCCCAAACCCGGCACCTTCAACAGCTTGACCAGACCCGGCGATACGGCGCGTTCGAGTGCCTCCAGCTTACGCAGCCTGCCGGTGGTCACGATCTCATGAATCTTGTTGGCCAGATCCTTGCCAATGGTTGGCAACGCTTCCAGCGCTTCACCCTCGGCAACCATGTCGGCGAGGCTGCGTGACA
Organism: Gammaproteobacteria bacterium; assembly: GCA_026981985.1. Lineage (GTDB taxonomy): Bacteria > Pseudomonadota > Gammaproteobacteria > UWMA-0217 > UWMA-0217 > JALSHZ01. Next base: position 11,050 of record JALSHZ010000065.1, read on the forward strand.
GCCCTTGCACCGTGCGCGCGGCATTGCGGTAGGCGCGAATGCGAAAAGGATTGTCGCCCTGAATTTCCAGCAGGTCGGCAATCCGGTCGAAGGCCGCCGCGATTTCACTGTTACTGACATGCATGCACAAAGGATAGCCGGAATCCGCGCCATCGGCTGCCTAAGATGGCGGCATCGAACAAGGCCGGGCAGAATAACGGCATCGTGTAGAGCTGAATTGATGCAGCCAGCACGCAACACTGGCCATCCAATGGAATTCGTCTGTTTCAACAGCTGGGATCAGCTACCATCCAGCGCCGCAACGCTTTTTGCCGAAGCCGAAAAGCAGAGCATGTTTCTCTCCCGACCATGGTTCGAGAACCTGTCAGCCTCGGCAATCGATAGCGATCACCAGTTGTTGATGGCCAGCGTTATCGACCATGGCGAAGTGCATGCCCTGCTGCCGCTGCTGCAACACCCCGACGGCAGTCATGAAGCGCTCTGCCATCGCTATAGCTCGTGCTACTCGGTACTGCTACGGTCAGACAGCGACCACTCCCGTGTTCTCACCAGCCTGGCCGACGGCCTGCGCCACCTGCCGGTGCATTCACTGGAATTGCAACCATTCGACAAGGACGATGCCAATATCGCCCAATTGCAGCGGGCGCTGGAATACCAGGGATATTCCTGCCACTGCGGCTTTCGTTTTTTCAACTGGATCTACAAGGTCGGCGGCCAATCTTTCGACGCATACTTGGCAGAACGACCGGCAAGGCTGCGCAACACCGTCGCCCGCAAACAACGCAAGCTCGACCGTGAGCACGATAACGAAATTCGCCTGTATACCGATAGCGAGCTACAACGGGCGCTGGCGGACTATAACGCCGTCTATCACGCCAGCTGGAAGGCGAAAGAGCTGTTTCCGGAAATCATCTCGGGGCTGGTGCAGCGTTTCTCAGCCCAGGGCTGGCTGCGCCTCGCCGTGCTCTATATCGACCAGCAACCCGCCGCTGCCCAGCTCTGGTTCGTGGTTGGCGGCAAGGCCAGTATTTTCCGGCTCGCCTATGACGAAACCTGGGCGCAATATTCACCAGGCTCGATCCTCACCCAATACTTGATGCATCAGGTCATTGACAACGATAACGTCGACGAGATCGACTTCCTCACCGGCAACGAACGCTATAAACAGGAGTGGATGTCGATACAGCGGGAACGCTGGGGAATGCATTGCACGAGAGCAGGCAAGCACAAAACGCCGACCACCAACCTGCTACGGCAACTGCTGAAGCGGATCCAGCTCGCATTTCTCAGCAGTTCCGACCCGGTGAGAAATCCGGGCGAGCGGTGAGTTGCCTCCAGACACAAAAAAGCCGGGGCATACCCCGGCTTTTTTGTTGCGTGTTCGACGGTTAGTCGTCCACGACCTCGGCGCTGACGGTGGTGCTGAAGACCATCTTGCCATCCTGGTAGTCGACCTCGATGACATCCCCCGGCATGAACTCGCCAGCGAGGATTTTCTGCGCCAGCGGGTTTTCCACCTCGTGCTGGATGGCCCGCTTCAGTGGCCGTGCGCCATAGACCGGGTCGAATCCCACTTCGGCCAGCTCGTCCAGTGCCGCATCGGTGAACTGGATCTGCAGATCACGCTCCGCCAGCCGGTCACGCAAGTGCTGCAACTGGATGTCGGCGATCTTCCTGATCTGCTCTCTACCGAGCGGATGGAATACCACGCTCTCGTCGATGCGGTTGATGAACTCCGGCCGGAAATGGCTGCCAACCACCTCCATCACCGCGGTCTTCATCGCCTCGTAGTCGTTGGTGCGCGCCATCTCCTGAATCAGGTTGGAGCCCAGGTTCGAGGTCATGACGATCACCGTGTTGCGGAAATCGACGGTGCGGCCCTGACCATCAGTCAAGCGACCATCATCAAGCACCTGCAACAGCACGTTGAAGACATCCGGATGCGCCTTTTCCACCTCGTCCATCAGGATGACGGAGTAAGGCTTGCGCCGCACCGCTTCGGTGAGGTATCCACCCTCTTCGTAACCCACATAGCCCGGCGGTGCCCCGATCAGCCGCGCCACGGAGTGCTTCTCCATGAACTCGGACATATCGATCCGCACCATCGCCTCTTCGGTGTCGAACAGGAACTCGGCCAGCGCCTTGGTCAGCTCTGTCTTACCCACCCCGGTCGGGCCAAGGAACAGGAACGAACCATTGGGCCGGTTCGGATCGGACAAGCCAGCCCGCGAACGCCGGATCGCATTGGAGACGGCCTCGACCGCTTCGTCCTGACCGACGACGCGCGATTTCAGCATCTCGTCCATTTTCAGCAGCTTGTCGCGCTCGCCTTCGAGCATCTTCGACACGGGAATACCGGTCCAGGCAGACACCACCTCGGCAATTTCTTCATCGCTGACCTTGTTGCGCAGCAGCTGCGTCTCAGTCTCCTGCTGCTCGGCAGCGGCTGCTTCGGCCAGACGCCGTTCCAGCTCCGGAATGGTGCCGTATTGCAGCTCGGACATACGCGCCAAGTCACCAGCCCGCTGTGCAGTTTCCAGCTCCATGCGCGCACGTTCCAGCTCCTCCTTGATATGCGCGGTGCCTTCGACCGCAGCCTTTTCAGCTTTCCAGATCTCCTCCAGATCGCTGTATTCCTTCTCCAGCTCCTCGATCCGGTTCTCCAGCTCTTCGAGCCGTTTGAGCGAGGCTTCGTCGGTCTCTTTCTTCAGCGCCTCGCGCTCGATCTTCAGCTGAATGAGCTTGCGCTCCAGCCGGTCCATCGCCTCCGGTTTGGAGTCGATCTCCATGCGGATGCGCGACGCTGCCTCGTCCACCAGGTCAATCGCCTTGTCCGGCAACTGCCGGTCGGTGATGTAGCGATGCGACAGGGTTGCCGCCGCGACGATCGCCGGGTCGGTGATCTCAACACCGTGGTGGACTTCGTAACGCTCTTTCAAGCCACGCAAAATTGCGATGGTATCTTCAACCGTCGGTTCATCGACGACGACCTTCTGAAAGCGACGCTCCAGGGCGGCATCCTTTTCGATGTACTTGCGGTACTCATCCAGCGTGGTCGCGCCGATACAGTGCAACTCACCACGGGCCAGTGCCGGCTTGAGCATGTTGCCAGCATCCATGGAACCTTCCGACGCACCTGCGCCGACCATGGTGTGCAGCTCGTCGATGAACAGGATGATATTGCCTTCCTGCTTGGCGACATCGTTGAGTACGCCCTTGAGCCGCTCCTCGAATTCACCACGGAACTTCGCACCCGCCACCAGCGCCGCCAGGTCCAGCGACAGCAGCCGCTTGTGCTTCAGCCCCTCGGGCACCTCGCCATTGACGATGCGCTGTGCCAGCCCTTCGACGATGGCGGTTTTACCCACGCCCGGCTCCCCGATCAACACAGGGTTGTTCTTGGTGCGCCGCTGCAACACCTGAATCGAGCGACGAATCTCCTCGTCCCGACCGATGACCGGATCGAGCTTGCCCTGTTCGGCGCGCTCGGTCAGATCGATGGTGTATTTGTCCAGCGCGCCGCGCTGTTCTTCCGCATTCGGGTCGTCCACGCTCTCACCCCCGCGCAATTCTTCGATGGCTTTTTCCAGCGCCTCTTTGGTGACGCCAACCTTGTTCAGAATATCGCCAACCGCACCCTTGTCTTCCAGACAGGCCAGCAGAAACAGCTCAGACGAGATGTAGGCATCCTTGCGCTGCTGCGCGATCTTGTCGGTCACATTGAGCAACTTGCCCAAGTCATTCGAGATATGCACCTCGCCCGGTGTGCCCTCGACCTGTGGCAGCCGATCCAGCGCCTCACCCAACTGCGAGCGCAGCTGATTGATGTTGACGCCAATCTTCGCCAGCAATGGCCGCACCGTGCCACCCTCCTGATCCAGAAGCGCCACGAGCAAATGCAGAGGCTCGATCATCTGATGATCGCGCCCCACCGCCAGCGATTGCGCTTCCTGCAACGCCAGCTGGAATTTGGTAGTCAGTTTATCCATTCGCATGATGGTATTTCCCGTTTGTTAATTTGAGTTACCTCTTGATATTGGGTTATTGGCGAGGCTTTCAAGGCGGGGGAGGGAAAATAGTAACGACTGCAAAGCAGATAATACCCCCTGACTTTGAATCACTTCCGCTCATCCGAATCCTGTTCCACCCCTTCTTGATATCCTGGACGGGTCGAACTGGTGAAACGACATTCACTGAAGCGCAGCACCAATCCTGCCACGGTCAGAATCAGGATGGCGCCCGCAAGCGCGATAATCTCCGTGACTGCCAGATCCTTGAGGTCGATCGCGAGATAGCGCGTCAAGGCGGTGATAGCGATGAGAATCAGAAAAATGACTGGCAGCCGGTGGGTGCGGAAGAAAACGCCGGTCATCGCGCCCAGTTCCAGATAGATGAACAGCAGCAGGATATCGTCGAGTCCGACATTGCCATCGGACATCATCCGCACATACTCGTGGACCGCGCTCCAGATAATGGTCGCACCAATGATAAACAGTCCCACGAGATGAAACATCTCAACCAGCAGATCACCGGCTTTCTCGATAGATTTAAATAATTTCATGGTGATTCGATCCAGATCAGGCTTGCCATGCGGCCGGTGGTGCCATCACGACGGTAAGAGAAGAAATTGTCGGCCTCAGTATAGGTGCATCGCCCGCCGCCGAACAGCCGGGTTAGCCCTGCATTGCGGAGCCGGATTCGCGCCAGCGCGTAGATGTCTGCCAACCAATGGCCAGGGCGTGACGCCTGAAAAGCCGCCGCCATATCAGGGGATACCGCGATGAACGCCGCCCGCACCTCGTCCCCCACTTCGAAGGCAGCCGGCCCGATCGCCGGACCCAGCCACGCCATGATCTCGCTATTTGGCGCATGCATATCGGCCAATGTGGCTTCGAGAACCCCGTCAGCCAAGCCGCGCCAGCCGGCATGCGCTGCCGCCACTTCACTGCCGTCGGCGGCGCAAAACAGTACCGGCAGACAATCTGCTGTCATCACGACACAGGCAACGCCAGCACGCCGGCTGATGCTGGCATCGGCATCAGCCGGCTCGGGCCAAAAATCCGCTTCAACCACGCGGTTGCCATGCACCTGATTGAGCCAGGCGGGTTCATCAGGTAACGCCAGCCATTGCCTCAGCCGGGCACGATTGGCGGACACGGCTGCCGAATCGTCACCCACATGCGCGCCCAGGTTCATGCTCTGCCAGGCGCCTTGGCTGACGCCTCCGCGACGGGTCGTCGCGCAGGCGTGAACGGTGGCGGGAATTGGCCAGTCCGGGACAATCAGATCGCTTTCGTTCATCACTGCTTCCAGCGCTCCAGCGCGGCGAGCAACTGCTGCATGTCTTCGGGTTCCTCGGCTTCCCAGAACATCTCCTCACCACTGAGCGGATGCACCAGCCCGAGGCGGCGCGCATGCAGCGCCTGACGGGGAAATTGGTGCAGCACCTCGATGGTGGCAGCATCCATCCCTTTCGGAATGCGCTTGCGGCCGCCATACACGGGATCACCGACGATTGGGTGGCGGATGTGCGCCATGTGGACGCGGATCTGGTGAGTGCGGCCGGTTTCCAGCTTCACATCGAGCAAGGTATGCGCGAGGTAGCGCTGACGGATGCGATAATGCGTGACGGCATGACGGCCATTGCGCACTACCGCCATCTTCTTGCGGTCGACGGGGTGACGGCCAATCGGTTCATCGATACTGCCGCCAGAAACGAACGTACCTTCGACAAGCGCCAGATATTCGCGGCTCATCTCGCGCCGTTGCAGAGCCTCCACCAACACCGTATGCGCTTCCAGCGTGCGCGCCACCACCATCAGGCCCGTGGTGCTCTTGTCGAGACGATGCACGATGCCAGCGCGCGGCACCTCGGCGATGTCGGGGTAACGATGCAGCAGGCCGTGCATCAACGTCCCCGACCAGTTGCCGACAGCGGGATGGACAACCAGCCCGGCGGGTTTGTTGACGACCACCAGGGCGTCATCTTCGTAGACGATGTCGAGCGCCACCAGTTCGGCTTCGATATGTTCGAGGTCGGGTTCCACCGTCTGCGGACGGCGCAGTGCGACCGACTCCCCTCCCCGCGCCTTGTCGCGACCACGCGCCACCGCGCCATCGATCAGAATGGCGCCCTCTTTCATCCAGCGTTGCAAACGGCCACGGGAGTACTCCGGATACAGCTCGCTCAAGGCCTTATCGAGGCGCAGGCCGATGAGTTCGTCAGGGATGGTGCGGGTAATGGTTTCGGATGACACGCCGATGCTCCGGAGTTGTTTGGAGGCACAGTCTAGCCCGGAATTCTCGCCGGGTCGCGTAGCACGGCCGGGCGCGGTGCCAATGTGCCATGGCTGGGTTACAATGCCGCTTCAACCTCTTTGCCAGAAACGGTTTCCGATGAAAAAACTGCTTGCCATTCTGTTTACCTCACTGCTGCTTACCGCCTGTGCCTCCACCGGCGACAAGCTGGAAGACAAGACCGCTGCCGAAGCCAATGCCCAGGCGATGTACGAAAAAGGCAAAAAGCAGCTCGACAAGCGCAACTATGAGCTGGCAATCGAGGAATTCGAAAAGCTGGAAGCTGCCTATCCATTTGGCGAATATGCCCAGAAAGCACAACTGGACATCGCCTACGCCCACTACAAGATGAACGAGCCGGACGCCGCCATCGCCGCCGCAGACCAGTTCGTGCGCCTCAACCCACTGCACGAAAATGTCGATTACGCCTACTACATCAAAGGGCTGGCCAACGCCACCCGGTATGACAGCTTCTTCGACCGCTTCGTGAAGAAGGATCTGGGCGATCTCGATCCTAATCCACTGAAACAGGCCTTCCTCGATTTCAAGCTGCTGGTGCGTCGCTTCCCCGACAGCAAGTACGCCGAGGATGCAACCCAGCGCATGGTCTACCTGCGCAATGCACTGGCCCGGCATGAATACAACATCGCCGACTACTACTGGCGGCGCGGCGCCTACGTGGCCGTCGTCAACCGCTGCAGCGATGTCATCAAGGAATACGACGGCGCCGAGATCATGCCCGAGACCATCGCGCTGATGGCTCATGCCTACAAGGCACTCGACCTCAAGGATGAATACCAGGACGCAGTGAAGCTGTTCGAGACGAATTTTCCTGACAGGAAAGCATTGCTGCGGCCCAGCGGCCTGTTCTCAAAGCTGTGATCCAACCGTCCAGAGCAAAAGTATGTGCAAAAGGTATAATTTCAATCAGATAAATACCTGTTGATATATATTCCAGGATGCGAATAGAATGGCGTAACCGGGCCCGAAAACAGATCAAGAAAATTGCTGACCGCAAAACCAAGCTGCGCATATTTTCGGCGATCGAAAGCTTTGCTGCGGGAAAGCCCTGTGATGTGAAACTGCTGACCGGGCACCGCTACACACATCGACTGCGCGTCGGGAAATTCAGAGTGTTGATGAGCGTCGGCCAAGAGATCGAAGTCGCATGGATCGAGGAAGTGAAAAAACGCGATGAACGAACCTACTGAAGTACAGATCCTCCTCCACGATGGCAAACCTGCATTTGCCGTCTTACCCATTGCGCAATATGAAGCACTCTGTCACCGCGAAGATGGCAAACGTGACACATTCCCCCACGAAGTCGTGAAGATGAACGTGCTCGATGGTTACTCACTGCTCAAAGCGTGGCGCAAATGGCGCGGATTGAGCCAAACCCAACTTGCGGAAAAAGCCGGACTGACCCAGGCACAAATCGCCCGGATAGAAAACGGGAACACGATACCTCGCGCCGACACCTTGCTGAAACTGTCAGCGGCACTGGGAGTATCCGCCGACCTGCTTTGGGAAATCGCTACCCCTGAAAGCGCCGACTGTAGCCCGACGTGATCGG
>JALSHZ010000066.1 GCA_026981985.1 Gammaproteobacteria bacterium
CATGAACCTGTTTGAGCGGGAGCCATCTGCGTTGAGCCTGGCAAAAAAGCGCCGCAAAGCTGCATGGGATGATAACTACCGCGCTAAGGTATTATTTTCACGTTGATTTATATGCGCTCGCCCTGGAGGAAGCCTATCTTGGGCGTCGCTTTGGTGAACGCTATCTGGAGTATCAGCGGCGGGTCCGTCGCTGGCTATAGTCCCCGCTTTTTTTGTCATTGGGCGTGGTAGTAATCGTATTTCGACAGAATCTCGTTGGTGAAGGCGTAGGCCTCCTTGTAGCTCAGGCCGTTGTCATCGGGGAAGACGATCCGCACGTAGAGTTTGTCGCCGAATTTTGCTTTCAATGCGGCAAGTTTTTCATGCAGTGTGGCTTTGTCGATGCTTTCAAAGCGGCGTGAGTCCGGCAGTTTGATGGCGAAATGGTTTTCTCCATCGATTTTCTGCAAACGTGCCGAGACGATGATCTTGCCCTTGGTGGTGCGAGCGGGGCGCACGAGCTTGTTGTACTTTTGCTCCAGTTCTGCGAACTGTTCGCGCAGCTTGGCCAGATTCTCTTCGCTCAGCGCCATGGTCTGGCGGGAAGTGTCCAGCGCGGTCTGTTGCTGTTTTCGCTCCAGACGCAACGAGGTGATGATCTCGTTGGCTGATGCCAGTTCGCGGGTCTTGTCGGCCAGTTGGATTGTCTGCTGCTGAAGCTCGGTTTGCAGTGAATCCAGTGTTTGTTGCCGTAACCGGGCTTCATCGCGTGCTGCTTTCAGCTCATTCTCTATCTGCTGCAACTGTGCCAGCTGCGCCTGAATCTGGCTGCTTTTGTCCGCCAGTTTTTCTTCCAGTGCGGCGACGAAATTCGTTGATTGCGACAGTTCGGCAAGCAGCTTGCTGACCCGTGCTTCGAGTGCCACCTTTTCTTCTCGGCTGCGCATATCGCGCAGCTGGAAATCCGACAGCATGCCTTCGAGGGCGGCGACACGCTCTTCCAGCGTCATGTTTTCGGCCGTGGTGAGTTGGATTTTCTGTCGCGCGGCGCGTTCCTTTTCGATGGTGGTGGTCAGGTCCTGCACCAGTGACCAGTTTCGGATGATGAGCGTGGCCGTGGAAATGAGGAAGATCATTACCACCACCATCATGATGTCGGTCAGCGATGGCCAGAAGTTCTCGCCGGTGTTTTCCTGATCGACGTTGAGCAGATCCGGGAAATTGCTCATTGCTGTTCTTCGTTGCTCAGGCGGAAGCCCTTGACCATCGTTTGCTGTAGCTGATCGAGGCGGGCAGCCAGTGCATCCATCCGCCCGCTGTGATCTTCGATGGCGCGGCGGATGGCGGCCTCGTTGTCGCTTTGCTGCGACTGCGCGGTGATCATCTGCTGGGCAACGATGCGCAGTGATTCCACCAGCGACGTGACTTCCGCAGTGAAATTCTCGGTTTTGACCTTGAACCGCGGCATCAGATATTCCGTCGTCAGCTGCTCGACGGCGCTGATCACACGAGTGCGCGCCAGAATCATGCGCAGATAGAAGTAGCCGAAGATCATGTAGCAGACAATCGCCGTCGTCGTCGTGGACAGCGCCGTCGACATGCCGTGAATCACCAGATTGATGCCCTCGGCATCGCCGCTGGCCGCTTCCAGCAGCGATGAGGTGCCCATCAGTGCGATCGACAGCGACACGATGGTGCCGAAAACGCCCGTCAGAATCAGAATGCTGTTGATATAGCGTGGCAGGCTGCCCATCACACTTTCGTTGGCCAGCAGGATCTGGGAGAGCGCTGCATGGTTAGGGGTGACGTGGCGGGCGTGCGAATGTGCCATGGCCATGTAGCGCTGTGCAATGATCGAGTCGGGGTCGATCTCGATGCTCGATTCACGATTTTTCTGCTCCTCGAGAATTGAATCAAGAAAGTCGCGGATGGCTGTTTCTTCACGCCAGTAACGCCACAGCAGGGTGGCGGTGCGAATCATCCCCAGCAGGAACAGGAACACGATGAAGCCATTCAGGAAAAAGCCGATCGATGTCGTATCCTGAGCAACATAGAGCATGATCAGCGGTTCACGTAACAGCCAGATTCCCAGCAGCAGCAAGAGTGTTACCGTTGCCATCATAATGAGGATGTTGCGGCTGACGGTAGGCTGGAAATTCTGATTGCTGATCATTGTGCTGGATACCATTCCCTGAAAATACTGGCAGGCGGTTGAGCATGTTCCCGCGTAACTGCTCAGCTCACCACTGAAACGCGGCATCTCTGTGTTGGGAAATGGTCATTTACACCTGTAAACTCACATTTCCCGCCTTGATCTGACGCGTTTCAGCGGCAATCTGAGCAGTCACGGCTCTATTTTCCTGCCTACTGAATAGTTACGTTCCCGCATTCTATCCCTCGGCAGGCATGGATGAACAGGGCTGCCACGTCAGGATGCAGGTCCATGCACGGGCTTTTCCCCCGGACTGTGATCTCAGCCCACACTTCATGCCAACCACAGTGCTTGATAGACGCTATGCCAGTCTAAGTGAAGGCCCAATGCGATCATAGTGAGCGAATGTGGCCAGATGCATCTGTTGGTGCTGGGTCTGTTGTCGCTATGGACACCGGGCTTCCCTCGTCTTGGCGCGATTGTCGGCTGGGTGGTTAACCTGGTCACAGGCTGTTGTAACAGGGTTTTTCCCTATCCATCGGAAGGCCATAAACTGCCCGGTATCGTTGCAGCTGTGAAATAACAACAATCCGGATGCGTCCGGCACCGATCCCGGTGTCATATTAAAAAAGGATGTTCGTGAAATGAAAATACTCAGTGAAAACTACTCGGTAACTACTCAGCCCATTAAATCAAAATGGGGTAATTTTCCCGCAAAAACCAACGCCAACGCATCGGATGCACTCAGCCCTTGTTTTCGACAAGTGGATAAATAGCCCCGAATACGACAAAACA
>JALSHZ010000067.1 GCA_026981985.1 Gammaproteobacteria bacterium
GCCGCGCATGGTTTTTCGCTTCCTGCACAAGCGCTTCAAGCTTTGCTGATTGCTCGTCGTCGATCCATGCCTCTCCACATTGTGCACACACGAGTGCTGGAACATGCCTGACAACAATGACGCCTTTTTCATAGTCTACCGTAAATGTTGTGGTTCCCTTGATCATGTGCCCATTGCAGAGGGGGCAATTGTCTTCTTTGCTCATTTTTTTCTCCTGCGTGTTATGTGGTCAGGCCCGAAATGCGCGTCATCCGGTTCATAGGCGGTAATAACGTAGAGTGTATTACTGTCTTCATTATGTACCACCAATACATGAAGCGGTCTATTGCCAACGGTGTCATATATCAGATAGCTCGGATAAGGTTTGTCGTCCTGATATTCTTCGATAATTCGACCGCACTCAATGACGCTACCAACATCACGACGGAGTATCCCACGCTCGAGCATTCGCTGCTGTGCATGCGCACGCCAGCGAACTCGGCCTTCTCTGAGAGCTTTCCTGAATTTGGTCTGCAACTGTCAAGATCTCCCCTTCATCACGTCATACACCCAGTCAGTATGCGGGCCCGATCCTACAGTACGATATCCCGCCTGATTACTGCGAGGTGGTTCATTCATGGACTTGTATGTGCTCTTTGGCATAGGCCTTTATCCTTTCCAGGGTATCTCTCAATGTCGCGTCGGCTGAATATGCGGCATGGCGGCCGGCTCCAGCATCACAAGCGGATCCCTGTGGCCTTCGCCTCGCGGTGAATGGCGTGCATGGGGGGAATTGCGTGGCTTCAGGATGATGTCTATACGCTGTGCTCCGATCTGCTCCCAGAGCCGCGAGAGGATTCTTGCCTTGTGTTTCAGGAGGTTTTCATCGAGACCCGTTTCGATGTAGAGGTCGATGTCGCCCCCCCTGCGCGTATCATCCACGCGCGAGCCAAGCAGAAAGATTTCCGCCGTGGAGTCTTCTTCGCGAATGCTTTCGCGGATTGCTGTCTTTTCTTTTTCAGTCAGACGCATGATCGCTGCTCAGTCCTTGGCGGGGCATTCCGCCAATGGCGGCGTTGAATCGACCAGGTCCTGGCCCAGTTCAAACCGCAGTTGTTCGATTTCCTGTTTCAATCGCTCGTATTCGGCCATCTTTCGCTTGAGGAAGCGGGCCGTGAGGCGGCCCTTTTCTTCGATGCCCTTGGGGGTCAAGAGGTAGACGTAATTTCGCTTGCTGGGGTTGCGTTGAAAATTGCGCGCCTTGACCTGGCCCTTCTCGATGAGCGCCTTGAGGCAGTAGTTGACCTTGCCGAGGCTGATATCCAGCGCCTTGGCCAGCTGGCGCTGGGTGATGTCCGGTTGGGCCTCGATGAGCTTGATGATGCGGTAGTGAGTTTCTTCAGGATGCATGGGCCGAGATGTGTGTGTTCAGAAGTTGAACGGCAGCGGGTATTAGAGCCTGTATTGGCGGTAGGGTCAAGGGGTTTAGGCGATAGGCTGAGAACCAGGATTGGTCGGCTGACGGGCATCTTGATCGCCGGAATCAGGGGGGCTTTCTGCACTTCATCAATCATCACCCGCCTCCCAACCCCGCCAGGAAACCCTGCGCATCCGAACGTGCCGCCGCCAGTTGGGTAGCGTCATCCGGCGTGACATAGCACATGGACCGGGCCTTCACGATTTCCTGCGCCAGCTTGCTTTTCCTGGTTTGGCGCGTTCCATTGAGCAAGACAACGGGGCTTTCGGCGACCTGGCGGGAGGTATCGTGCCGTAGAAGCGGACCCGTGGGCCGCGATGCCGGGGTGGAAAAACCATCGCGGCCCAAGGGTCCGCGCCTACGAAGGGCTGAGGCGCGGGAGCAGGTTGATGGTTTATGGCGTGGACCTTTCGCAGCCTTGGGGGCCGTTTCTGCCGATTGCGCTGTGTCAGAGGTAATGAAACCTCAGTCCGTTTTCCCGGGGGCCGTGGACAGCAGTTCCCGCCAGATGGCCCGGGTGGGGTCCGCGCGATTCATGCTGTAGAAATGCAGACCGGGGGCGCCCTGCTCCAGCAGGTTCTTGCACAGTTGGGTGGTGGTCTGTTGGCCGAAGCTGCGCAGGGAGTCCACGTCATCGCCAAAGCCTTCCAGGCGCTTGCGCAGCCAGCGGGGGATTTCGGCGCCGCACATGTCGGAGAAGCGGGCCAGGTTCTTGTAGTTGGTGATGGGCATGATACCGGGCACGATGGGGATATCCAGGCCCATTCTTTCGCAGTCGTCGACGAACCGGTAATAGGCGTCGGGATTGAAGAAATACTGGGTAATGGCGCTGTTGGCGCCGGCCTCCACTTTCAGTTTGAAGTGTTCGAGATCGGCGCTGACGCTGCTCGCCTGGGGATGGACTTCCGGGTAGGCGGCGACCTCGATGTGGAAGTGGTCGCCGGTCTCGGCGCGGATGAACGCCACCAGTTCATTGGCGTAACGGAATTCGCCCATCTCGCGCATGCCGGAGGGCATGTCGCCGCGCAGGGCGACGATGCGGTGGATGCCGTTGTCGATATAGAGCTGCAGGAGTTCGCGGATGCTTTCCTTGCTGGCGCCGACGCAGGTGAGGTGTGGCGCGGCGTCGATTCCGGATTGCTGGATTTCCAGTACCGTGTCCACGGTGCCCTGCTGGGTGCTGCCGCCGGCGCCGTAGGTGACGGAGATGAAGGCCGGGTTGAGCTTGGCCAGCTCTTCGCGGGTCTTGCGCAGCTTGGCCTTGCCCTCTTCCGTCTTGGGGGGAAAGAATTCGATGCTGAAGGTGGGCGGGTATTTTTTTTGGCTTTGCATGTTGTCGGTCGCTTTATCCGTGTCCCTCAGCCTGAGGGCATCATTCATTCGTGGCCGTCTGTTGAAAGTGCGCTGCGGTGAGTTGCGCGTCGCCTGGGGTGCGATTGGC
>JALSHZ010000068.1 GCA_026981985.1 Gammaproteobacteria bacterium
ATGAACCTGTTTGAGCGGGAGCCATCTGCGTTGAGCCTGGCAAAAAAGCGCCGCAAAGCTGCATGGGATGATAACTACCGCGCTAAGGTATTATTTTCACGTTGATTTATATGCGCTCGCCCTGGCTATGGTGCTTCCATTTCAGCCCTCTACCACGGCCCCGAGTACCTTTTTGTCAACAGCAACAAAAAGGTACCAAAAAATGCCGCCCCGATTCCCCGCTGTTTCCTGCGCTTCTCGGCCCAGCCGGGGGTCGGCCGACACGTCCCTTCGTGACGGCCGACGCAGGCCATCCATGGCCTGCCCCTTCGGGCTGATCCCGGCTGCGCCTGCGATGCTCGGGCGGGCAAAGGGGTAATCGTGGCTGCCACACGACAGGTTTGGTGGGAAGTTACTTGGAAGGATCAATGCGTACGCTGCTGCCACGCACACCCTACTGTTTGGTTGGCGGGATAACAGTATCGTCGATGCCGTCCGCCGGGTTACTATTGCAAGCCTTGTTTTCAGTGCCTTGAAGGTCACAGTTGAGCGATATTCTCACCCAGCATTGGTACCGCAACGGCCCGGCGGCGTTTTTTCTGCTGCCGTTGTCGTGGCTGTTCTGCCGCTTGGCACAGCGGCGCCGGCGTCGCCTGGAGCGTGAGGCAGTCAGACCTTCACGGCCGGTTACCGTGATTGTGGTCGGCAATATTACGGTGGGCGGTACCGGCAAGACGCCGATGGTGATCTGGCTGGTGGAGTATCTGCGGGTGCATGGCTATACGCCGGGTGTGGTCAGCCGGGGCTATGGTGGTGCGTCGCGGGAGCAGCCGCAGTTGGTGGAGGCTAACAGTGACACGCGGGTGGTGGGGGATGAGGCGGTGGTCATCGCCAGCCGCACCGGTTGTCCGGTGTGGGTTTGCCGGGATCGTCCGGCGGCCATCGAGGCCTTGTTGGAGGATGACCGGGTCGATGTGGTGATCTCTGATGACGGCATGCAGCACTACCGCATGCACCGGGATATCGAGATTGCGATGATCGACGGCGCGCGTCGCTTCGGCAACGAGCTGTGTCTGCCATCAGGGCCGTTGCGGGAACCGCTGTCGCGGCTCGATGAGGTGGATTTCCGCGTCGTCACTGGCAGCATGGCGGATGATGACGAATACGCGATGGATTTCAGCGGCGAAGAGCTGGTCAATCTGCTATCGCCGGGCAAGCGCATGTATCTGTCCGCGCTGGAAGATGTGCGGGTCAATGCCGTGGCGGGCATCGGCAACCCGGCGCGCTTCTTCTTCAAGCTGGAGAGCGCGGGATTGCAGGTTGAGCGGCACCCGTTTCCCGATCATCACAGCTATACCAAAGAGGATTTTGCCTTCGATAATGACCGCATGATCGTGATGACAGAGAAAGATGCGGTAAAATGCGGCGTGTTTGCCGATGAGCGCTTCTGGTACCTGCCCGTTGTCGCCCGGCCCGATGCCCAATTTGCACTCAAGCTGTTGAATCGACTGAAGGAAATAGAGCGTGGACAAGAAACTGCTGGAAATTCTGGTGTGCCCGGTGACCAAGGGGCCACTGATCTATGACAAGAAAAAGCAGGAGCTGATTTCGCGTTCCGCCCGTCTTGCCTATCCCATCCGCGACGGCATTCCGGTGATGCTGGAAGAGGAGGCGCGGCAGTTGAGCAGCGAAGAGGTCGAAGCTTACAAATAACGGGCAACAAACTCGTCGCGGGAAATTTCGATCGCGCCCATGCGCATCAGATGTGGGTTGGGCAATTGGCAGTCGATCGCTTTAATACCGCGCATCTGTAGCCATTGTGCAATATAGACCATGGCGATCTTCGAACCGTCGCGCGCACGGCTGAACATCGACTCGCCCGAGAAAATCTTCTCCAGCAGCACGCCATACATACCGCCGATCAGTTTGTCGTCCATGTCCCAGACCTCAACCGAATGTGCCTGGCCGAGGCGGTGGAGTTCGATATAGGCCTGCTGCATCTGGATCGTGATCCAGGTGCCGTTCGAGCCTTTCCGCGGTTCGGCACAAGCTCTGACCACATCGGCGAAGGCGGTATCAAACGTCACCCGATAGTCGTTTTTGCGTAGCCGTTTTTGCAGGCTGCGTGAAACATGGACGGCATCGACCGGAATCACCGCACGCGGATCGGGCGACCACCACAGAATCGGCTGGCCCTCCTCGTACCAGGGAAAAATGCCCTGCCGGTAGGCGGTCATCAGCCGCTCGGGACTGAGATCGCCGCCCGCTGCCAATAGCCCGTCGGGTTCCTTCAGCGCCGCCGACACCGGGGGGAAGCTGATCTCCGGGTCATTCGGGTCAATCCATGTCAGGTCGTGCAATCCCAAGCTGATACCCCTTCCGTAGGGTGGTGCGCGCACAGCGTGCCCACCATTGGTGCATAGTCGGTGACCATCTAGCCGGCGCACACCCTACGTTGCCATATTCTCAACTCAAGCTTCGGAGTTCAGATTTTCACATCAGCCAGTTTCCCCCTTTCGCAAAGGGGGGTTAGGGGGGATTGGAACGGCCATGGCTTCGCAGCAAGCCCCTAAAAATCCCCCTCAATCCCCCTTTGACAAAGGGGGAAGCCGTCAGACGCGATAGTCGTGTTGCTACGGACAGCGCTGGCCTTAACCGTGATGAACTCCGAAACTTGAATTCTAAAAAACAGCCAATTTAAGCAGTAGGTCGGCCAAGGATCAGCGTGCCCATCAGATCCTCGTTACTCCTTTAGCAACGCCTCTTGATCGAGAGTAACTACTCAGCTCACCACTGGAATGCGCCATCTCTGTGTCGCCTACATGGATGTAGGTGAGGGGCGTGAGCAGGATGCGGAAGCTTTGGGAAATGATCATTTACACTCGGC
>JALSHZ010000069.1 GCA_026981985.1 Gammaproteobacteria bacterium
AACGATCTATTATGAAGAGCAAGACCTGAATTATCAACCCTTTCTTCAAAACTTTTCGTCCCTCTCCACCCCTCAACCGTCCGTCTCCAGACAGCCCCAGGGCAGCGAGGTGGCGTATTATAGAGACCTAACCCACGCTGTCAACAGATCGCGGGAAATTATTTTTCCGCCATCTAAAAGTTATTGACAAACCCCTTTAAATCAATGTATTAGGATAATACACCAATAACACCGGGCAGCAGACCACATCCCCACTGGAGACACGAGAGGCGGGTCGCCATACGCCTGATCTCGAGCCACGATGCACCAAAGCCCAGCCAGAATGACGCCAAGCCATGCATGGAGCGCTCACCAATAAAAAGGCGAGGGGCGTTTTCACCCCTCGCCTCTGGTACTACAGACGTAAAGTTCGGATCGATCAGAACTTCAATCGAATACCCAGCGAGATACCGCTGATCACTTCACCATTAGCACCTGATTTGGTGTTGGTACCGTGACCTGCGCCGCCCAAAGCGAAGTTTGCATTCGCCTCATTATCCATCTGCGCATACTGAGCATAAACTTGAGTGTTTTTCGCAAGCGCGTGATCGATACCAACTGCAATCAGCGTTGCACCGTTGTCGGCGCCAAGGTTGTCGTTGTTGTCAGCTTGGTAAACCTGCCCCTTGAAGGTATTCGAGCCAGCTTTGAAAGAGGCACCTACACCATAGACATCACGATCATTACCAGCAATGAAACCCTGATCTTTCGCCTGCTGATAGAAACCAACCAGCTTGACCGGACCGACGTTACCTGTCAGCGTCACACGCAGCGCAGTCGGGCTGTCAGCCGCACCTGCCGCATTGTGTTGCTCATAACCAACCGCAGCAAAAACAGGACCAATCTGCCCCATCGCCAAGGCGCTTACAGCATCGTTATCGTTATTCTCTTTGATGGGAGCACTTCCACCAGCCAGAGTATGATCCGTGACGTAAGCCGCAATAATCGTGACCGGACCAAGCTTTGGAGAAACATACGCAATTACATTGGGTGCACGCAGATCCCACCCTTGACCAGGAACACCATTGTCCATGGGGTGAGTGAGGCTACGATTCTGACCAAGCTGAGTACTCCAGAACAGATCGGCTTTCCGACCAACAATCTTCAGCGGGGTATCGTGCTTACCCAACAGGACGGTACCAAAACCACCAGCCAAACCTACAAATGTGTTCCGGCTATTGAGGTTCTTCTCATCACCTGACCCGGAAATACCCCACTCAGCGTGGTAAACGCCTTTAAGACCATTTCCAAAATCATGCGCACCCTTTACACCAATGCGAGATGTATTGGATGAAACAGCGATCGCGCTATCGTTGGCACCACTGTCAGTACTAAGCACGTCGATAGACGTATGCAGCTGACCGAACAGGGTAGTATCGGCAGAGGCAGCGAAAGGAACTGCGACCAATGCAGCAACGGCTGCGGTCAATACTTTTTTCTTCATAACATTCTCCTCAGGGAATTCAGTATTGCGTATCAAATTGACAACGCATTTATAGAACATCAGCAGCAAAAACACAACACTTTTTCGTGATCTGGGCACGTTTTTTCATCAACTGTTGCTTACTAACAACACCCAAACATCAAGAGGATAGCGCCTAGTCCTACAGGAACTTATTAATTTTATTAGGGTTTGGGCGGATCAAGACAGGCATGAAGCTTCAACGCGTCAAAACGAACGCTCAAACATCGCTGCTTCCAAGCCCTGATGTTGCACGAAAGCGAACTGACCAGGCAGGGGTGGATTCGCACCCCTGCCTGACGTACTACCTCAGCTTGTGCTGCCATCGCTGCCAGACGAAATAAACGACTGGCAAAACCAGCAAGGTGAGCAGGACCGCCGTCACCATGCCACCCACCATGGGCGCAGCAATACGGCTCATGACTTCTGATCCGGTCCCAGTACCATATAGTATGGGTAACAAACCGACGATAATGGCTGCTGCGGTCATCATCACGGGGCGTACCCGCATGCCAGCCCCTTCCATCACGGCGGCTCGCAAGTCACTCAAGGTTAGCGCTACACCACTTTGCCGCCGGTCATCCATGACCTGATTCCAGGCCTGATTGAGGTAGACCAGCATGATCACGCCGATTTCGACCGCTACCCCCGCCAGCGCAATAAAGCCTACGCCCACAGCAACGGAGAAGTTGAAACCCTCCAGATACATCAGCCAGATACTTCCGATCATAGCCAAGGGCAACGTTCCCATGATGATCATGACCTGAATGAAATTGCGGAAGTTGATGTACAGCAGCACGACAATGATCAGCAGTGTCAATGGCACCACATAGGTCAATTTGGCCTTTGCTCGCTGCATGTATTCATACTGGCCTGACCAGGTCAACGAATAACCGGCTGGTAACTTAAGCTGCTCATTAACCACACGCTGAGCCTCAACGACATAGGAACCAATATCCACATCCTCGATATCAACAAAGACCCAGCCATTGGGGCGGGCATTTTCGCTCTTGATACCGGGAGGACCATCTTCAACAAAGATGTTGGCGACATCACCCAGTGAAATCTGCTGACCCATGGGCGTAACCAACGGCAGTTGCGCCAACTGTTCTGGTGAGCTGCGGTAGTCTTGTGGATAGCGCAGATTGACAGGGTATCGTTCCAGACCTTCAACCGTCTGAGTGACATTCATGCCGCCAACTGCAGCCGCAACGATGGTCTGAACATCACGGATATTCAGACCATAACGCGCCGCCTTGCCACGCTGAATATCGACCTTGATGTAACGGCCACCGGCCACCCGTTCCGAGTAGACCGACGCGGTACCCTTGACTGGCTTGAGTATTTTCTCCAGATCCTTGCCGAGCTCCTGGATCACCGCGAGATCCGGCCCACCAATCTTGATGCCCACCGGGGTTTTGATGCCCGTGGCCAACATGTCGATGCGCGTTTTGATCGGCATCACCCAGGCATTCGTGAGCCCTGGAATCTTCACCAAAGCATCCAATTTTTCCTTCAGTTTCTCCGTCGTCATGCCTGGGCGCCATTCCTCCGGTGGACGCAGCTGAATAAAAGTTTCGATCATAGTCAATGGTGCCGGATCGGTTGCCGTCTCGGCCCGCCCGATCTTTCCGAACACCGTCTTGACCTCAGGAACCGTCGCAATGAGCTTGTCCGTCTGCTGCAGAATCTCTCGTGCCTTGCCAATGGATATGCCCGGATAGGTCGTGGGCATATACATGAGATCACCTTCATCCAAAGGCGGGATGAATTCGCTGCCAATCTTCCCAGCGATCACTGGCCAGAAACCTGCAACAGTGAGCAGACCAGCCAGCACCACAACCGTCCAGGGGAAACGGAGCACCGTTCTCAGGCTGGGCAGATACATGGCAGTCAGTAGCCGGTTGACCGGATTCTTGTGCTCGGGCAAGACCTTGCCGCGAATGAAATACCCCATCAGCACCGGCACCAGGGTAACAGCCAGCGCCGCCGAAGCCGCCATTGCATAGGTCTTGGTAAACGCCAAAGGCGAAAACATGCGCCCCTCCTGGGCTTCCAGCGTAAAAACAGGCACGAAGCTGACGGTAATGATCAACAGGCTGAAAAACAACGCCGGGCCGACCTCCGAAGCGGATCGCGCCACGACCTCCCAGCGGTTTTCAGGCGTCAACGGGGTTTTTTCCATGTGCTTGTGCATGTTTTCGATCATCACGATGGCCCCGTCGATCATCGCGCCGATGGCGATAGCGATGCCGCCCAATGACATGATATTGGCATTGATCCCCTGGGCATGCATGATAATAAACGCCGTCAAGATTCCTACGGGCAGGCTGACGATCGCAACCAGCGACGAGCGGATGTGGAAAAGAAACACCACGCAGACCAGCGCCACGACGATAAATTCTTCCAGCAGCTTGTGCCACAGGTTTTCCACCGCCCGGCCTATCAGCGCAGAACGATCATACACCGGCACGATTTCAACGCCTTCGGGAAGGCCATATTTCAGCTGCTCCAGCTTAGCCTTGACGCCATCAATGATTTCCTGAGCATTCTCTCCGAAGCGCATCACGACAATGCCACCGACCGTCTCACCCTGCCCATTTAATTCACCGATGCCACGACGCATTTGCGGACCCAGAGTGATCTCGGCGACATCCTCCAGCAGAATCGGCGTTCCGCTGTCGTTCATCCCCAGGGGTATTTGCGCCAGATCCTCAAGGCTGTCGATATAGCCCGTGGTGCGGATCATGTACTCAGCCTCGGCCATTTCCACGACTGAGGCGCCGGTTTCCTGGTTACCCTGCTGAATGGCGGTGCGTATATGCGCCAAGGGAATGGCAAAGGCGCGCAGCTTCTCCGGATCAACTTGCACCTGATATTGACGCACCATGCCGCCAATCGCTGCCACTTCGGAAACCCCCGGCACCGTTTGCAGTTCGTATTTCAGAAACCAGTCTTGCAGGCTGCGCAGCTGCGCAATGTCGTGCTTGCCACTACGATCCGCCAGCGCATAGATATACACCCAACCGACACCGGTGGCGTCCGGCCCCAGCTGGGAGCGCGCCGTGGCAGGCAAGGTGGGTTGGACTTGACTCAAGTATTCCAGCACTCGACTTCGCGCCCAGTAAAGGTCGGTTTTCTCATCGAAAATCACGTAGACATACGAATCACCGAAGAAGGAGTAGCCGCGAACGGTCACCGCACCCGGAACTGAAAGCATGGCTGTGGTCAGTGGATAGGTCACCTGATCCTCCACCACCTGCGGTGCCTGTCCCGGATAGGTGGTCTTGATGATCACCTGCACATCCGACAGATCAGGCAGTGCATCGACCGGCGTTTGCCTGGCCGAATACAAACCAATCGCGACCAGCATAAAAGTGGCCAGCAGCACGAAGAAACGATTCCGCACCGACCAGCGTATGAGTGCAGCAATCATTTCCCATCCTCCCCGGCCAGCTTCTCAATACCGACAATGGGCGTATGACCATCAGCAGTCTTGCCCACCTCGATACGGATACGATCACCCACCTTAAGACTGTCGATCTCCAACCCCTCGCTCACCAGAAAATCCATTTTCATCGCCGGCCAGCCCCAGGCAGCGATGGGATCGTGATCCAGCGTCAACATGCGATGGTCTGGCATCACAGCCTTGACCGTCGCGTCGGTCGTGGCCTTGTCCATGATGCCGCCGCTCTCATCACCTTCACCTGGCATATGCACTGCGACGACAGGGTACTCGTCCCCCTCCTTGCGAATCTGAACATGGACGGTCATGTCTTTTTCAACGCCGGACAGATCGACATCATTGGCGGTGCTGAAATCCATGACCATCTCTGGCCACTCCCATTCCGGTATGGCCTGATGCCTGAGCGTCAACATGCCATGGTCGGCCATGACCGAGACCACTTTCGCTTCCACCCACACCGCTTCGGGCACATCAGCTTCCTGCTCACTGTGGCTCATGCGCACAAAGTCCGAACTGACGCTGGATTCAGAATCCAGCAGGAACTGCGCCGACGTGATGACACGATCCTCTGGTGCCAGACCCTCCAGTATCTCGGCCCAGTCCATATTGACCCGACCGAGCCGCACTTTGATCGACTTGAACTTGCCATCACCCAGCGCCAGGACCACCCGATCCATGCTGCCGGTGCGAATCACAGCTTCACGGGGGACTGCCAGGGTTTCCTTGCTACTTGCCTGTGGCTTGATGCGTACATCGGCATACATCTTGGGCTTCAAACGATTCCCGGGGTTGGCCAGGCGAATCCGAACCGACAAAGTACGCGTTTTTGCATTCAACGCGGGGTAAACATAGTCCACCACGCCTTCGAAACGCTCACCGGGCAGAAAGTCGGTTTCCACGATCGCCTTGTCACCGGCTCGGACCAGATCGGCCTGCCGCTGATTCACCTCCGTTTGCACCCAGACTTCGTCCAGAGATCCGATCGACATCATGGTCGTGGCTGGCTTAACGTAGAACCCCTGACGAATGGGCAGCTTGAGCACAACGCCCTTGGCTGGTGCGGGTATGGTGATTCTCTGTGAGACCTTGCGGGTCTTCTTGAGCTTGCGAATCGTCGACCGTGGCAGTTCAAGCGCCTTCAGGCGTTCATGCGCCGCATCGATCAAGGCCTTGTTATCCCGTTGCAAAGCCAACAGGTATTCCTCCTGAGCATTGACCAACTCTGGCGAGTAGATTTCAAACAGCGGCTGACCTTTCTTGACCGGATCGCCTTCGGCGCGCACATAGAGTTTCTCCACCCATCCACTGACGCGTGAATGCACATGAACCAAACGATCCTCGGCATATTCCACATGCCCTACCGTCCGAATGGTGTCGATCAAGCGAATCTTCTGCGCCAGTGCAGTCCGCACACCAAGATTATTGACCACATCCGGACTGATTTTTACCGTTCCCGGGCTATCACTACCGCCACCAAGATCCTCAGGATAAACCGGAATCAGATCCATCCCCATCGGGGATTTTCCCGGCTCGTCACGCCGATAGTTAGGGTCCATGGGCGCAACCCAGTAGACCGGTTTTTTCTCTCCGCTGGAGGCTTCCGCATCAGCTGCACTATCGCTAGCAGGCCAAAACCGGGTCACAGCCACACCAACGGCCACCCCCAAAATCAACACCAAGACGATTTTTGTCGTATTCATGATTGTTCTCCTTTCCCGGCCGCAGCCAAGAGGGTGTAATTGAGTTCGGCAATATTTTTCAAACGGGAGACCTGTAACTTCAGCAGCTCGATCGCCGCATTCAGCTCCGCAATGCGTGCGCGCATGACATCGGCAAAGTCGCCATCGTCATTGGTATACGCCGTCAGCGTCGCTTCCACCTCCTCGCCCATTTGCGGCAGGATCTCCTGCCGGTAGCGGACGATGCGATCATCCAGAGACGCCAGATTCTCGCTGGTTTTCGTCCAACGGGACTGAAGTGCTCTGAGCACCAACAAACGCTGCTGCCCCAGTGCGTCGGTACTCGCCACAGCCGCTTTGACATCACGGTCCTGACGGCTGCCAGTGCGCAGGGGCAGGTCAACGGTCACACCAACAGAGACGAAGTCGGCGCGGTCCCGCCCTTGCGCATCCTCGGCACGGTAGCCATAACTGGCATTCACCCCCCAACCCGGGCGATATTTCTGTTGCGCAATCTCCACTGCCTGCTTGGCCGCTTCGATCTTGCGATCGACCGCCACCACACTTGGATGAGCCACCCAGATTGCCTGCAAACGTTCCCTGTCGACTTGCCGGTAGTCTGCCAATGGCGCCAGATCTGGCAGTGTGCGCGGCAAAGGCAAACGCGCCTGTTCGCCGATCCACTCGGCCAGCTTGCCTCGGGCGGCCTCCTCGGCTTGTCGCAGACGCGCAAGCCGGTCGTCCAGACGGGACAGCTCAAGCTGCGCCCGCAACACATCTTGCTGCCTCGCCCGCCCCACAGCCGTGGCATAGGTAGAGGTGACGACATCCACCAGCTGCTCGAAATAGCTGCGCTTGGTCTCAAGCACCGCGGCGCTCTCTCTCGCAAGCCAGACATCCAGCCACAACACGGTTACCTGGAGGGCCGCCTTGCCCTGGCGATCCTCACGCATGACCGGCTGCACCTCAGCCAGCGTTCGCAGTCGCTCCGACTTCAGCGCCAACGTGTCACCTGGGGGAAACATCTGCGACACGCCGACTTTGAGCTGAGTCATCGGTTCCTGGGAAAACTCGAACGTGTCGACCGGCAGGTTCGCCAGCGCAACGTTCAGTTTCGGGTCTGGCAATTGACCAGCGGCTACCGCCTTTTCCTGCAAAGTCTGTTGCTGGTATTCACTGGCTTTCAACCAGGGATCTGTCTCGGCCGCCTGTTCAAGGGCTTGCCGCAGACGCAGCGTGTCATCCGCCCAGGCATACCACGGCAAGCAGGCGACCAAGGCCCAGGGAAGCATTCGTTGTCTCATTCCAATACCTTCTTATCCATCAGCGGTTGTCGAAAAACAGCCACAGAAGCCTGAGTAAGGCGCACCATGCGGCCATCAGGCTTCGCAGCAGTTTTCACCGGATTGCTCAGCCGATTGACGAACCATCTCGCCACCCGCTGAAACATTCGGGTTCACAGCAACCAGTTGGGGTCCAAGCCGAACATTCTCGGCATGCGTTCAAACTAAATCAGGGAACCGAAAAACGGTTGAATGGAGGGATCAAACGATAGGAGGGCGATAGAGGGGATGTTTCGGTGAGTTCAAAGGCAATGGCGAGCGCGGACTGATTTGCAGAGTCGCAGTCGGTGACACAACGAGAACCGGAACCGACGCCAACATTGGATGAATGCTGCAAGCACCCGAGTCACATTGACAATCACTCATCGCATGGCAGGCATCCATTAAGTCATTGTCTTCACAGCAGTGCTGCTCAACCGCTGAATTGTCATGGGCAGACATGACTGGGCTACCGGGCAGTTGCGTGCCAAGGTCGCTAGCAAACGCAGGCGGCGCGATGGCCCATAGCTGGGCTACCATGGCCAGCAAAATAAGCAGTGCGATATGTCGTCTGGGTTGCATGCGCCCGCGCTTGGGTTAAATCAGAACAGTCGAAGAATAGGGAATCCAACGCCGCATTGCAATTCGAAACCCAACCAGCGTAATAGAATCATGGATTGCGTTCAGCCGACTGACGGTTGGCAACAATGGAGTGACTACTCACTGAACAGTCACCGATGGATTCGAATATCGCCAGCTGGCGATCACGGCTCAACCGTGGTCAGTCCAAGAATCTGCCATAGCTGCATGCCGCCGCGATAGTAATGGAGACGATCAGCCGGATAGCCGAGTTTCAGCAATGCCCGGATCGCCCGAGGCGACTGGCCACACCATGGACCGTTGCACCACAAAATCAGCCTTTTCGCCTGACTGAAGTCCCATTGGTCATTTTTCAGATCCCCGTTCAGAAAGCCCCAGCTTTCGAGCATGCGGGTAAAAGCGCCCGTCTCACCGCGCTTGCGCACGCCCAGACGATAGAGCGCATCGGTCAAGGCCTGCTCACCACCCTCTTCTTCAAAAACGGTAAACGGGATGTTCACGGAGCCGGGGATCGTGCCTTTCTTGTACCAGGACGGCAGGCGTGCATCGATTAGTACGCCGGTACCGGTCACAACATCATTTTCAAGAAAATCGAAGATATCCACCTCCGTCACGGTAGCGACGGAGGGATCGACATGGGTCGGCTGAATGCAAAATGGAGGGCATTTGCGGGAGGTTCTGGCAAAACTACCAGTCACTTTATGCGAGGTATCCTGAATACGCTGTACCTTGACGACCCGCCCTTCGTGCAGCGTCTCGACATAGTCGCGATTCGCATCGAGTTTGACGTCCAATGCCAGCACGCCATTGGACATGATAGCCAACACTCCCAAAAGCAGATACCTGCACTTCATTCCGAACTTCATACTTTTCTCCAACCCGTGCAAGACAAAAAGCCGGCATCAACACCGGACATGAACATGGTCAACGCTGCAAATACTGTTGCTTGATCTGGCTGCGGATGTAGGCAATTTCCGGGCGGGCAAGGTAGGCGTCGAACACCGCCTGCTTCTGCTCCGGCGACAGACGCTTGAAGAAGGCATAGCTGCCAACGTAGCCCTGCTTGAGAAAATCCGACAAACCGGTGAGATCCATGCCGCCGGGGATGTCCCCTTTGATCGATGCAGGCGTCGCCAGTTCCCGCTCTGCCTTGGTCGCCGCAGCTGCCCCAGCCTGTCCGGAAGTCGACAGTGGATCAACCTGGATATCGTCCGCCGCCTCCTGCAAGGCATCGAGGTACGCATCAGCCAAGGCAACGGACACAGCCGATCCTGCCGCGCCACCCCACAGGAGCAACGCAACAACAATCGAAACAACTCTTGAAGACCCAGAAAGCGGCATCCACACTAATCCAGTTTCACATGATTCAAGGAAGCTACCCGGGAACCCCGGCATTGCCAACCTGCAACACTGACCATTGTGAACCTTGCAGCATGCGGCCACGCGATTTTGCGAAACACTGCTAGGAAAAGTGGCGTTGTGAGCTTTTCCCGGGACCGAAACCAAGGGTTCGCACCAGCCTATTAAGGCCAAACCTTCAGAAGAACAATGGGGACTTGTTGAGGGCAACCAACACCATATAAGCGAACGTCAGCACAGCGGCTACGCCGTAAACCAGTTTGCGCGAATTTTCTGCCGACTTGAGCGCCTTGGCGCCCAGATAGATGTACAGCAACAATGCAATCACCTTGGCCGCCAGCCAGGCATGCGCCCAAGGATATTGCTGCAACAACCAGGCGAGATAAATCCCGCTGACCAGCAAAATGGAGTCATTGACATGGGGTAGCACCTTGACCAACTTTTTGTCCGCCCAGGGAGAAGCCGTCACTCGCCATAGCAGGCGCAACAGAAATCCCGCAATCGAGAGTGCAATGGTGGTCAGGTGGATGTGCTTGGCAATCATGTACATCAGAAGGGATCTCCGTTTTCGGCGGCCATCTGCAAATGAAAGCCGCGCTCTTCTAGGTTGCTCAGGACTTCAACGGCGTCTTCACGCGCCAGCTTCCGCGCCGGGGTCAGCTCGAAGTCGAAGCAAAACTCAGGCTGGCCAAATACCGCCAACAACGCTTGGGGCACACAGGAAAACGCATTCTCCTCAGCCAGATAGAGATAGGTTTCAGGTTTGCGGGGACTACGGTAGACGAAGCACTGCATGGCGGCAAAATCGATTACTCGGAAAGCGGGGATTGTACCCCGGATTTCTGCCACATAGCGCCAGAAACCTCGGAAGCAGTGGCGATACGTTGTTCACGCCAGACCCTTTTGTATAATGCCCGCACGCTGATACATCCATCTATCTCGAACGGACGACCCTATCCTATGTCAGACACATCCAGCACCACCGATATCGATCTTGCCAGCGGCTTCTCGGCCTTTGAATCACGCAACTTCACCCAGGCGATTCATCTGCTGAGCCCTTATGCCGAGCAAGGTGATGCAGACGCCCAGCATCGCATGGCCATCATGTATCAGAATGGTCTCGGCGTGGTGCCCAGCCCTGAGCTGGCGTTCGAATGGATGCAGAAAGCCGCAGAACAGGGGCATGCACTGGCACAGCACGGCATCGGCTTCATGTATATGGAGGGCGACTGCACCGACAAGGACATCGAGAAGGCGATCTACTGGTTTGAAAAGGCCGCTGAACAGGGCCTCGCCGGCTCGGCCACCACACTGGCCTCAATCTACGAACAGGGCGATGGGGTCGAGAAGGATCTGGAAAAAGCAAAGCAGTGGTACGCCAAGGCGGGCTTCGAGGATTACCCGGCCGGATAATCAGCCGCTCCCGATTCACCTGACATTTACCGACACGCCACGCTGACGGACAAATCACATGCGCCCAGCCCAACTCGCCGCTGTTCTCGATCAGGAATTTCTCGGTACCCGCAGTGGTCACCACACACCGGTGATGCTGTGGGGGCCACCGGGCGTCGGCAAGTCCGATATCATTCGTCAGGTGGCGGAAAAACACGACGTTGCGCTACAGGACATCCGCCTCTCGCAGATGGAGCCTTCTGATCTGCGCGGCATCCCGTTTCGGTCCGATGATCTGGTCGAATGGGCCGTTCCGGCAATGCTGCCTGACGCGGAACGCCACGGTCCGGAAGGCATTCTGTTTCTCGACGAGATCACCTCGGCGCCGCCGAGCGTCTCCGCTGCCGCCTACCAGCTCATTCTCGACCGCCGTCTCGGCCAGTATGAAGTACCCGATGGCTGGGCGATCTTCGCTGCCGGCAATCGTCAGGGCGACCGCGGCGTCACCTACACCATGCCCGCACCACTGGCCAACCGTTTTTCACACTACGAGGTGGATATCAACCTCGACGACTGGGTCGCCTGGGCATACATGAATGGGATCGACGATCGCGTCATTGGTTTTCTGCGCTTCCGCCCCGAAATGCTGTTCGACTTCGACCCGGCACATAACCCGGTCGCCTTCCCCTCTCCCCGCTCCTGGGAATTCGCCCACCGCGCGGTGCAGAAATTTGGCGACCAGCCCTCGTTGCTGACCGGATCGCTGCAAGCCTGTGTCGGCCCGGCTGCGGGTATCGAGCTGGCGGCTTTCATGTCCAGCCTGGATCAGCTACCGGATATCGAAGCCATCCTGCGTGGCGAGGAGGTCAACGCACCGAAAGAGATCGATCTGCAATACGCGGTTGCATCAACCCTGGTGGGCCATGCCATTCGCGTCAAAGGCAGTGATGAAGCCGCCAGCATCACCGGCAATATTCTGCGCTATGCCAACCGCTTTCCACAGCGCGAAATGGGCGTGATGCTGGTATCCGATCTGCAACGCGCTATTGGCAATGATATCTTCGACATTCCCGAGTTCGCCGACTGGGCCGACGCGATTGCTGATGTCATGATTTACAGTGACTGATTACGGCCACATCGACACCCGGCTGGAAGCCGCCAGAACCCGGCTGATTCTCGACAAGCCATTTCTTGGCGCACTGGTGCTGCGCTTGCCCATGGTCAAAGCCGATCCCGATTGGTGCAAGACAACTGCCACCGATGCCCGCAAGTTCTACTACAATCCACAGTACATCGAATCCCTAAATACCAGCCAGCTACAGTTCGTGCTTGCCCACGAAGCACTGCACTGTGCGCTGTCCCACTTTGCCCGGCGCGGTCACCGGGTAAAGAATCGCTGGGATATGGCTTGCGACTACGCCATCAACCCTTTGCTGGCCGACGACGGCCTGAAACCGCCCCCGGGCTCCCTGTTGCTGCAAGAATTTCGCGAAATGACCGCCGAGGAAATCTATCCCTGCATCGAGGAACACGACGAACTGACACCCTTGGACCATCATGTCTATGATGCCGACCAGAACGAAGGCAGCGGTCAGCAAGATAGTGCGGGTGAAGGCGACAGCGACAACAAGAGTCCACAGCCAAAGCAATCTACGCCGGACAACGAGCAGGGAGAAGGCGGCAGATCACAACAGCAGGAGCAGACAGACGAAGCACAGGGCGGCAGCCTGGATACGCCACAGGGCAGTGATGACAGCGACAGCCAGTCACAGCAGGGCGCACCAAAACCTGACCCGTTGTCGCCACAGGAAGTCGAAGCACTGAGCACACAATGGCAGCAACGCATGGTGGGTGCGGCGCAACAGGCCATGCAGGCCGGCAAGCTCGGCGGTGCGATGGCTCGCATGATCGACTTCATGGTGCAACCCAGCCTGCCCTGGCGCATGCTGCTGGCGCGTTACGTGACCAGCATTGCCCGTGACGACTACAGTTACAGCCGACCATCCAACCGCCGTGGTGATCCGGCCATCTTTCCGAGCTTGCGCAGTGCCCAGCTGAACCTCGCCGTCGCGATTGACGTGAGTGGGTCAGTCAACGACCGCGAGGTCGGGGAATTCCTGTCCGAAATCAACGCCATCAAGTCGCAGATTCGTTCCAGAGTTATTCTTATGGCCTGCGATACGGCGCTCAGCAGCGGCTGTCCCTGGATCTACGAACCGTGGGAGGAGCTGACCATGCCGCAAAGCATCAAGGGTGGTGGCGGCACCGACTTCGCACCACCGATAGAACACCTGGCACGGGCCGATCAACAGCCGGATATTCTTGTCTATTTCACTGATGCGCACGGCCACTTCCCTGCGCAAGAACCGGCGTTTCCCGTGATCTGGCTGGTCAAGGGTCGTGGATCAGTGCCCTGGGGACAACGTATTCAGCTCAATTGAACAATGGTTTGATTGCCGCAATCCAGATCGCATTACCAGCAGAATTGAGGTGCAAGCCATCACCATCGTGATAGCGCTGCGACAACTGGCCCGAGGCATCGCTCAGCTGATCACCAATATCGACAAATGCACAGTAGGGCGTTTCGGCACATAGCGCTCCGAGCTGCACATTGATTGTCCGTATCCGCGCATTCATACCTTTCAGCGACGGTTCTTCCCTTTCATTGACCGGGAACAGGGCCGTCATCAACACTGGCATACCCGTCGGCAGCGCGGCCAGTACGCGGCGATAATTCGCAACAATGTCTTCATCAGAGTGAGACCACAAGTCGTTGAAGCCAAAAGCCAGTACCACCGCCCTGGCCCGTTGCAATGATGGGTATTGCGATATGCGCTTGAGCACACCAAAGCTCGTATCACCACCAATACCCAGATTGATAGCCGGGTTCACAACAGCAGAAACACACAGCCCTTGTACAAAACTGTCACCGATAAAATGCACGGCCTGCGCCGGTGTGTTACCGCTGACGCGACGATGATACTTGACGATGCGCTGGTAGAAAGGTGTCAACTCCCTCTCTTCCTGAGACATCAACCCCACCTTCGACTTGATGCGATCAACGACATCCGGTCTGGCAACGAGCGCTCCAAGCACTAGTACGCAACCCAGCAGCGCTACAAGGGTGGTTTTGCTTTTCACAATGACTCCAGTCGGATGGGAAACCCATCCTAGACGGGAGTCCTTCGCAACAGCCAGGATGGCATTCACAGTTTCAGAACTGTTGCCCAGCCCGGATTTCTCACCGGGTCGCGTAGCGAGGCCGCTCAGGGTGGTGTGATGGCTGGCGTTCGCGACCGAGGGCCGCGCAGGCGTAGTCGACACTACGTTGAGCAGCCCGACCGAGTGAACGCCAGTCAGCACGCCGGATTGGGCGGTCGCAGTAGTGAACTGGTGAGAAATCCGGGCTAGGACACATCCCCATCCACATACACCCATTTGCCATTGCGCCTGCGGAAGTGGCTCGTTTCAGCCAGCTCAACAACCCTGCCGCCATCAAGATAACGGGCGACGAATGCCACGGTTCCCTGCTCATCATCCAGCCCACCCGCTTGCCGGCGCTCGACTGTCAGCCCCAGCCACTGCACTGGCGGGATGGCCCGCAAGCTTGGCAGCGACGGCCGGGTTTGTTCGTCCCAGCTGCGATAAAGATACTTCGCATCACCGAGCACATAGGCTGAATAGCGTGAGCGCATCAGTGCTTCGGCAGTCGGCGGATCAGATCGGCGGGCATGATAAGGCCCGCAGCAACCATCGTAGCTTTTGCCACTGCCACAGGGACATAGCTGTTCAGACATGGCACAACTCCTCGAGTTCAAAACATCCACCTCAACCCGACACTACCACCAGCATCCCTCCCCGTGACAGAATACGCGCCGGACGACAAAGAGTAGCGCAATGGAACTCTCCAACGAAGACAATCTGCGGCTGAACGTGTTGCTGCGCCAGAATCTCAAGGCGATCCGCATCGACGAGTCGCGCATGGTCGTGCATGGCCTCACCGACAAGGGCGAAGCCAAAATCACGCTCAACCCGACCTGTAAGGAAGACCGCTACCTGCGCCTGGTGCGTGAGGTGTTTTCAACCTATGTACTCGGCTCACCGGGCGGCTATCCCGTCTACATCCGCCGCTGGACCCGGATGGGTCAGGCGCGGGACGAGGAAAGCCTGGAAAACCTGCTGTTACTGGGAGAACCGGAAGCCGTCACTGCGGTAGTTCATGCCCCCGAACTCTCACCGGAGATTGCTGCCAGCGCCTGGTGGGCTTTTCCTTCGGCGGAAAACGCACGCCAGCTGTTGAACAAGCAGCAGATCGTCAACAGTGAGCTTGGCCCCGAGCTGGCAAACTATCTGCTGGAGTTTCTGCCCTTCGAAACCGAGGCCAAAGCCCAGATCGACAGCGTCCGCCTGATACTGCAACCCGGCTTGATCGCTGATGCCACCATCAGCAAGCTCTGGAAGAATGCGAAACGCAAACAGGCCTTCTATATCGGCTTCATGCATACACTGCCGCGCAATCTGCCGGAAACCGGGCCAGCCCACCCACAGCTTGCCGAGCATGAAGCATCGCTGGCCTCGCTGGTTGCTGAAGACCCTATTGCTGCACAGCTGCAGCAGGTACTCAGTGCGCAGGGACAGCAATACTTGAAAACCGCCGAGCATGTCATCAACAAGGCGTCGAACCAGGAAGCCGTGGTCGAACTGATGACGGCCATTGGCAACTATTTTCGCCCGGTACGCCCGGATCTGTTTCGCTATCGCAACGTCGAAGAAATCATCGAGCGTGCCCGTCAGAGCGACGTGGACACCCTGCTGCAACCACTGCTTGCAAAGCATCCCGGCTTCGAGGATCATGCTCGCGCGATGGTCAGCCTGTCCCTGGTCGACGAATACTTGGTGGCCGACGTGTTTGGCCGTACCGATGCCATCGGCACTGTCATGCGTAAACGCCTGTTGCCGGTCACTACCCCGCTGTTGTCGATCATGCAAACCCTAAACCCCACGATTGCTGTAAAATAGCGAATCTTGTGCCGGGGCATGTAAAGCTTGCCGGGCGCCTTCTTTCGAGGAACTGACAGTGGACTTCCTTCCCGTTTTCATGAACATCCGCGATCGCGACTGCCTGATTGTCGGTGGTGGGCCCATTGCCGCCCGCAAGGCAAGCCTGCTGGCTGCGGCCGGTGGTCATGTTGTGATCGTGGCAGCGGTGCTATGTGACGAAATCCGCAACGAGGTCGAACAGCACCACTACCAATGGCTGCCCCGCAATTTCCAGGAAAACGACCTCGACGGCAAGGCGGTTGTCATTGCCGCCACCGATGACGAAGCGGTGAACCAGACGGTATCAACACTGGCTCAGGCGCGTAATCTGCCGGTCAATGTGGTCGACAACCCTGCGCTGTGCAGCTTTATCATGCCCTCTATCATCGACCGCTCGCCGATCCAGATCGCCATCTCGACCGGCGGCGCATCTCCCGTGCTGGCGCGGATGCTGCGCACCCAGCTGGAGGGCAGCATCCCGGCCGCCTATGGCAAGCTGGCATCGCTGGTGGAGCGCTTTCGCGACAAGGTGAAGGATGCGCTCCCCAGCGTCGACGCACGCAAGAATTTCTGGGAAGACATTCTCGAAGGACCGGTCGCGGAACTGAGCTTCAGCGGCAAGGAGCAGGCCGCAGAGCAGGCACTGCAACAGGCCCTGACAGAAACCGCCAGTGAAGGCGGCACGACCAAGGGCGAAGTCTTTCTGGTTGGTGCCGGGCCAGGCGATCCCGATCTGCTGACATTCCGCGCCCTGCGACTGATGCAAAAGGCCGATGTCGTCGTTTACGACCGCCTGGTCTCGAAACCCATTATGGAACTGGTGCGTCGTGACGCCGAGAAGATCTATGTCGGCAAAGCTCGCGCCAACCACGCGGTACCCCAGGAAGGCATCAATGACATTCTGGTGCGGCTGGCGCAGGAAGGTAAACGTGTGCTGCGGTTGAAAGGTGGCGACCCATTCATCTTCGGTCGTGGCGGCGAAGAGATATCGGAACTGATGGAAAACGGCATCGACTTCCAGGTCGTGCCCGGCATCACCGCTGCCGCTGGCTGCGCAGCCTATTCCGGCATCCCGCTGACCCACCGCGACTATTCCCAGTCAGTCACTTTCGTTACCGGCCACCGCAAGGAAGATGGTGACACCTTGAACTGGCCTGCACTCGCAGCGCCTCAGCAGACGGTGGTCTTTTATATGGGCCTTCACTGCGTGGAAACACTGTGTACACAGCTGATCGCCCACGGCCGTGGCGCCGATACACCTGCCGCACTGGTGGAGAAGGGCACCCAACCCGACCAGAAGATCTACATTGGCGAGCTGGGTACACTGCCAGAGTTGGTCAAGCAACAGGATGTCAAACCACCCACGCTGATCATCGTTGGCGAAGTGGTCGAAATGCACAAGAAACTGAAGTGGTTTCTCCCCCACAAGACGATTACGTAAAGATATTAGGCAACGACTCACCATGAACACGAATAGAACCGGAGCGGCTCAGATGGAAGAGTTTCAGACAGGTAGCAGCTGCAGCAACTCGGATCCGTTCGCACTCCAGGTGCTCGGCGACAGTATGGAGCCTGAGTTCCCG
>JALSHZ010000070.1 GCA_026981985.1 Gammaproteobacteria bacterium
CGGCGCAGGCCGTGGGTGGTACAGGTGATGTCGCCAACGGTGAGAACATCTACTTCAATGGAAAGGGGGACGTGCCGGCATGCAATAGTTGTCACGGCCAGGATGCCATGGGGGATGATGCCATGGGAACGCCGCGGCTGGCAGGCCAAAGCTCCGCCTATATCGCCAAACAACTGAAGGATTATGCAGACGACAAACGCATGGATACGGTTATGTACGTCATGAACGCCAATGCCAAGGGCATGACCGATCAGGACATGAAGGATGTTGCGGTCTACGTGGAAAGTCTGGAGTACGATTCGCTGGCTTCTTCCGACATGGATCAAGTGAAGGAGCTGGGTAATCCGGTGGGTGTGCGTTATCTGGGCAAGAGCATTGCGCAGTACGGCGCGCCGGAGCGCGGTGTTTCGGCATGTCATTCTTGCCATGGATACAATGGGCGGGGCATGCCGCCTATTTATCCCATGATCGGTGGTCAGAAATACGTCTATCTGGTAAATCAGTTGAAGCAGTTTCGCGATGGTTCCCGTACCAATGACGAGATGGGGCAGATGCGCGCCGTAGTCAAAAATATGAGTGACGAAGATATCTACAATGTGGCCACGTTCCTGACTTCTGCGCCTCGCACGACAATAGGCAACAGCCGCTGGCCTGAAAACAAGATGCCCTGATAAATGGCCGGCTTTACGGGATTGTTGTAGTCGCTGGGGGAGTGGGCCAGGCTATTAGGCTCAGGTAGCCGCCCTGTTGGCGAAAACCGGAAATGTCCTGGCGGCATTCCGCTCCCTCGGCGCAACGCCCGTCCACCGGGCCGACAGATCGCCGGTTTAATAGTTGGTGGTGGGTCAATGCACAACCGCAGGGGGACGAGCGGAAGGGAAAATTTGTGGTTGGGTGTCATACCCATTTGTAGATGTAGTGTTTGTTCCTCTCGCTGCGCCATAATCAGTATCTCAGGTTGCTTCGCATATTTATGTCAAAGAAAACACAACCATTAAAAAGCGGCGAGAAAATACTTTTTCTTATCGTTTCCGTGTTTATTGTCTTGGCGGTCATTGCTTATATTGCTCTGGAGACATATCGATTGAGGTCTCCGGAGCCGGTATTTCCAAACAAGACACATTTCAATTTTTCCGAACAGGGAAAGCTTGGCTCGCGGCTGTTTCGCGAGGCGCGTTGTACCTCGTGCCACCGGGCGCTGCGCAATGGTACCAACATGGGCCTGTCCCTCGACGGGGTGGGTTCGTACCGCAGTCTGGAGTGGTTGGAGGCGTTTCTGCTTGATCCGGAAAAGACCTATGGCTCGGAAACCTTGGATCATGGCCCGGCTCCGAAGGAGGCGGCGTATGTGGCCCGCCTGCCGGATGAAGAGCGTCATGCCATTGCCGTGTTCATCTCCGAACTGAAGGCGGATCAGGGGTCTGTGTCTTCTGCCTTGCCACCCGAGGGGCGTTCAGAGTTTATTGACGACATGGTGAGGATTTGGGCGCCTGATGAGTGGAAAGAGAAGTATCAGGATATCCGTGACAAAGATCCGGTAGAGACCGAGGGGAAATAGTGAATACGGCGAGCAACGAGTCTAGTGCTCTCGATACTGAGTACACGCGCTACATCCTCTGGTTTGTTTATGCGTGCATCATTTACAGTCTCATTGGCTTTACCTGGGGAGCCTTGATGGGGGGGATAGCGGAGTTCCGCTATTTCGTGGATCATCGCCTGCATGGAAATCTGATTGTCCGCGCACATACCCATATCAATCTGCTGGGCTGGGTGGAAATGGCGATATTCGCTGCGGTTTATTACATCATTCCGCGCCTGGTCAATCGCCCAATCTATAGCATGAGGCTGGTCAAGGTTCACTTCTGGCTGCACAACTTTGGGGTTATTGGCATGGTGTCGTTTTTTACTATCGCGGGGGTCGCCGGCGGCTTGGCCAGTGTCCATTCGTCGCCGGATGAGGTCGAGCTTGTGGTCAAGCCCTTCCTGGCGACCATGGGGGTGTTTGGTTCGCTGGTGTTGCTGGCAAACTTTATCTGGGCGTTCAATCTGTACCGCACCTGCTCAGGGTGGAATCGGGGTGAGTGATGATGCTGGTGAAACATGTAGTTAGTGCTGTGCTGCTTACGGGTCTACTGATGGGCTGCTACGAAGACGACAGCACCTTGCAGGTCGGTATGAAGGCGCCGAGCCTGCGCACCAAGACCCTGGCAGATGTCGATGGCGATTTCAGTCGTATTACCACATACCGCTATCCTGATGCGCGCATGTATCAAATGTCTCTCGATGATGCGTTGAAGGCTGGCAAGCCGATTGTGCTGGAGTTCGCTACACCAGGGCATTGTACGGTCTGTGACAAGCAGTTGCAGATGATCAAGGCGATCATGGACAAGTATCAGGATGAGGTTATCTTTCTACACATGGATCAATACCAGAATCCAGAGGCGTTCAAGGCGTTTGTCGTCATTGGCGACCCCTGGACCTTTGTTTTGGATGGGCAGCAGACAGTTCGTTTCAAACGCCCCGGACGTATGCTCTACAGCGAGCTTGATGCGGTGGTGAGGAGCCTGTTGGCTGAAGCGAAGGCAGGCTGAAGTATGGGTAGGCCAGAGAGTTTTTCGTTGGGGCGTGACCGCAAGGGCGTTCTGTGGGATGTGATGATGTATGTTCCGACGGTAGGCGGTCTCTCAGGGATA
Organism: Gammaproteobacteria bacterium; assembly: GCA_026981985.1. GTDB lineage: Bacteria > Pseudomonadota > Gammaproteobacteria > UWMA-0217 > UWMA-0217 > JALSHZ01. The sequence goes on from JALSHZ010000070.1 coordinate 2,694, forward strand.
GCCTTCATGTTCTGGTACGATGGCAACAAGGGGCTTGCATATCTGTTGTTTTTTCTAGCCTGTTTTTTCTTCTATCAAGGCACCCACCGCATTTTGCAGCGTTTGGTGCTGTTGCCGTCTTCGCCGATTGCACTGGATGTGTCAAAGCAGCAAGTACTGTTGAAATTGCGTAATGGCGAGAGTGTCGAGCTGGTCAAGGATTTGCGCTATTTTTCGGATTATGCGGGTAAATCCTTTGCGTTATCCGGAATGGATATGACTGGTTCTCGGCGACAGTATGTATTTCATCGGGGGCAGTTTTCTGGCGATGCGGCCTACAAGAGCGCGACGGCCTCGTTGAAGTCCTTTGCTTGAGGCGATCACTTGTTTGCGGGCCTAGCGCAGTCTTCGTTGCTTCATGATGTCCCAGGCCATGAAGAGCACGATTGCCACGCCGATGGCGCAGGCGGCGACAATGATCCATTTTTCAGTTTCAGGGTCGACCAGCCCACCAATCAACATATGGATGGAATAGCCTAAAATAAAGATCGAGCTGGCGGCAACGGCGAGAAGAATGACGATTTCTTTCATGGCTAAATAATTCCTGAATCCGCAGGTTCCTGGTGGCGAATTGTTCAAAGCATTGGTGCGCCTATCGGGTATCGGGCGGTTGTAAAAAATATCAATAATCGCGTATATCTCGGTTGTTAGGGATGTTGCTTTAGGTGGCATTATTTCAGCAGGCGTGCACTGATTATAGGTCCTGGCGGCATGGGGCTGGACAAGGTGCTGTACTCCCTGGGCTGTCGCCTGGAATGGCATGAAACGTGGAGGTCGCAGAGGCGTAGACGGCGCATAGGTTTATTGAAAGAGAGGGGTTGTGTCCCCTCTATGTTGCCCACATTGATTCTCGCTGCGTATTCCATATCCTGCGTCGCCCGTTGGTTGCGCACGAATTTTTACAATGACCGGATCTGATTAAATGAAAAGCTCGCCTCTAACCCTTCAGTGATGTCCCCCGGATCATTAGCTCTCGATACAGATAACGCCATTGTATGCTTTAGTTTTTCTGGCCAGCGGAGGCAGGTGAGAGATATTGTTTTTCATCAGGTTAGCAGATATCTCTCGATCGTGCAGTCTGTCTCCGCGATGTCTTTCCGGGAGGGCGGCGCATAAAGCGGGATATTTTGGCTTTCATGCTTGACCCGCGTCTGGAGTTGTGACAGGATTTCTGTGAAGATCCCTGCGAGTTTGTTTTCTCGCCGGATGCAGTGGGGGAGGGGTTCCCTTCTGAAATAGTCCAAGCAGTTTCTCGTTGAGAATCGCAACATGTGATGTGTTGTTACGGTGCCACTTATAAGAGCGCTGCGTATTCGCCAACGTGTTGATCGAAAATAATAAGAATTTCTTTCTGTTAGGAGGTTTTGGGATGAAAAGTCCAATAATGCTGTCTCTGGTTGCCGGTATGCTGACAGGCATGGGGAACGGTAGCGTGTTTGGCGCCACCCTGATGTGCTTTCTTGGTCGTGGCAAGTTCGATGACTGGGGTGGCTGGGGTTCTCTGGCTTATGACCCGACTACATTTACCGGTCTTGTCGACTGGTCAATGATCGTCTTCGGCGTGGCGTTCTTCTTTATCGTTCATATTGCGGTCAACCGTCATCTGCAGCTTGAAACCAAGGCGTGATCCTTGGTTTTTTGGGTAGTGTGAAGACAATAAATTGATTGGAGGGTTAGGGGCATGGCAACAATTGCGAGTATTTGCGGAATCCTGCTGGCGGCGGCAAGTATGTGGTTTGGGTATTACTTGCTGATGCCGCGGGATCGTGACTGATTGCAGATAAGAATAAAGGCCTGAATCCTAAGGCTCATGGCGATGTATCGCACAATGCATTGATGCGTTTTTCTATTTGAAAATCCGGTATTAGCTCCCGCTATCAGCCTGATTTTTCAGTGTGCGATTCGCATCAAGCAGCGCACGATTCATTAGTGTTGAGGCTACGGATTCAGATAAGAATTATAAATAACTTGGGAGGGTGGAGATGTTTAAGTACCTGTTTGCGAAGAACGAAGATATTCCGGCGGGTTCCGCTGCGGTATTCTTCGGTTTTTCGTCGATTGTCTGGTTTGTGGTGGGCACCGCCATCGGTTCCTTCAATGCAGCAAAGCTGGCGTTCCCTGACTTTGTCATGGGCAGCGAGATTCTTTCCTTTGGCCACATGCGTCAGGTGCACGTGCTGGCGGTCATTCTTGGCTGGATCTCCATGGCCTTTGCGATGGCGATGATGTATATCACGCCGGCCCTGGGTAACACCAAGCTGTGGTCTGAGAAGCTGGGCGTCTGGAACTGCTTCCTGTGGAATGTTGGCCTGTCTCTGGGCCTGTTCCTGCTGTGGCTGGGTGTGACTTCCGGTCGCGAATACTCCGACCTGCCGTGGCCGATTGATATCGTGGTTATTGTGGGTGTTCTGGTGCCCCTGGGCATCAATGTGTGGATGACCATCAAGACACGCCGAGTTCAGGGCATCTATACCACCAACTGGTTCTTCGGCGCCGCCACCTTTATGGTCATTATTGTTTTTTCCGTCGGCAATGCGCCGGAGTTTTTCCAGCTGACGGGACTGACAGAGGCTTATCTGACTTGGTGGTTTGCGCATAATGTATTGGGGCTGTGGATCACGCCGGTTGCGGCGGCCATAGCCTACTATGTGGTACCGAAGGTGACGGGTAACCCACTGTATTCGCACCGCATAGGCCACTTGCACTTCTGGTCCGTAGTGGTGTTCTACTCCACCCCGGCAGCTCACCACCTGATGTCGGCTCCGTTGCCCGAGTGGCTGAAGTCCTTTGCCTCTGTCGAAGGCGTGTTGATTCTCGTGCCGGCCATTGCCTTTGTTTCCAATCTGCTACTAACCATGACCGGAAAGTGGCGCATGTTCGTGGAAAACATCGAGATCAAGTTCACCATCACGGGTGTGATGATGGCGATCCCGTTGAACATGCAGGGAGGGTTCCAACAGACGCGCGCGATCAACTGGTATGTGCATGGTACAGGCTGGATGGTTGCCCATGCCCATCTTGCACTGCTGGGTTTCTCGACTTTCCTGGAGGCGGCCGCCGTCTACTATGGCCTGCAGACGCTGCTGCGCCGCAAGCTATATTCCCTTGGCCTTGCCAATTTCCACTTCTGGATGCTGCTGATCGGGTTTACCACCTATTGGGTTGCAATGACCATCGCTGGCCTGATTCAGGGTGCTGGCAAGATTTACGAAGTACCCTACATAGATGTTGTTATTGCCGAACACCCCTACATGATTGCGCGCTGGGTGGGTGGCACGATGGTATTCCTCGGTAACTGCGTGTGGTTGTACAACATGTGGATGACTGCTCGCGCCGGCACTGTGATTCCGGCTGGTCGTCTGCCGCACGAGCTGGCCTACGAACGTTAAAACAAAACCAACAAGAACAAGTTAGGGGAGGAATTAGTCGTGGCATTTAGAGAGTATAAAGTTGGTGCGCGAATGTTCGGCCTTGCTTTCGGGTCGTCGATGTTCATTACGTTGTACATGCCTGCTGTCGATATTGCAGGTGTTTCAGCGACGACATCGGCCCTGGAGCGGCAACTCGCCTTTGGTCGTGTGGGCGGCTTCAGCTATGAGGACCCCTTCCTGCGGGGACATGGAAAGCCGGTGACCGTGGATATCGTTGAAGACCCGAAGACCGGGGCGGCGATCGAGCCGACGCGAGCCTATGTTTATCCGGCAGAGGTGCCGTTTCCTAGCGGAGTACGTCACCCGCGCATCCTCGGTGAGCTGCCTTCGGAATTGAGTGTATCGAAGGGACGTATGACCGATGCCGATGAAGCGCAGGGCGCGGTATTCGTCGTCCGTGAAACGACGCGGGGCGGTATTAGCGTTCCCTATATCGAGAACGCAACGGCAACCCGCGGCTGGACACCGGCTGCGACTCTTGCCAAGGCCGATGACAAAAACCAGGCCTTTATTGGTAAGGGCAAGATCATGTTTGTCCGCGAGGGCTGTTGGTGGTGTCATACACTGCTGCCCGAACAGACCCAAGACTGGCAGTACTTTGGCGCACCTCCGATGCTGGGTGACTTTAACGGTGAATCGCCGACGGCCTTCGGTTCCGACCGAAAGGCCCCGGATCTGACTCATGTGGGGTCGCGCAACTCTTCGCGTGAGTGGATGATATTGCACTTCTTCAACCCGCGCCTGGTTCAGCCGCATTCTATCATGCCTCGCTATGACTACATGTGGGGTGATGTCGATGCCGATGGTAAGCCGATTGACTACGATGCCTGGCGTGCCGCCTATAACGAGTACGAAGCGGGCAAAACGATCTATCCGCCTGAGGTTCCCATGCCGGCGGCAGACAGTGAGGCCCGCGCCTTGATCGACTTCGTATTAAATCTGAAATGAGAAGGGGGAAGTGACATGGCTTGGAAGTTTGATAACCCGCTGGGCACGCTGACGACGGACGACCAGAATGCCTCGGCCAAGAAGCTGTGGAATGAGGAAACGCTGGGCAACATCACCGAAGACAACAAGCGCTTGCCGCAGCCGGTCGTTGGCTTGATGGTGCTGACCATCATCACTGCGTTCATGATCACCTTTCCCCTTTGGGGTAAGCGACCAACGGCCGCCATCTATGCGCCGTACATCGAAATGATGTCTTCGGCCGAAGTGCAGGGGAAGTCTGATGCCGAGGCGATGGCGTATATCACCAGCCAGGTCAAGGCAAGCGGCTTTGAGTGGCAGTCGGAGCTTGAGCGTCACCCGCTTGAGATGGATGACTTGCGAATGATTCGGGATCAATTGATTGAGCTCAAGCAGCAGGGAGTTGATCTGCGCGAATATAATGTCGTTGGCAATAGGTTGATTCTCGCCAATTTCGAAGGAAATATTCGGCCTGATGGTAGTGTTGAGCGCTATCAGCCTTGGTGGGACAAGGGGTATACAGTCGCTGTTTTCTTTATCATATTTTTCACCGTTGGCGTGGGTGTTGCCATCAAGCGTCTGCCAGAGTACAGCTGGCAACCTACCCATGGCGACCACTGATTACACCCGCATACCGAGGAGGATATTATGGTTGATCTTGATAATGGGCCACTGGTTCTGCTTTTACTTATAGTGTTTGTTTTTATCATGCCTTTCATTTACAGCTTCTTCATTGATAAGTATGACAAGGACAAGCCCAAGCTGGATACTTACGGTTAAGCTTGTTCTGAGCAAAGAGGAAAAGCCACACCAGTATACTGGTGTGGCTTTTTTATTCATCAAGCTGGCTGTGTATGGATGGCTTGGTGTCAGGGGTTCGGTTATGTCAACATCTGTTTCGCAATATCGGTTTGTATTGGTTTCCATATGCCTGATTTAACCTGGTTGTTTAGCGACGTTCTTGGCTCTGGCCGCCTCATTATGGATGCCGTCAGGTTGCAGTGGTTGCCTTTGACTGGCTCAGGCCCCTTCGGTCTGGATACCAGTATCGAGGGAATGAGGTCGCAGAAGTTCAGTGTGGGAATCTTCTATTTTCTGGTTGTTGCTATCTTTATATTTACCGCCTTTATCTTCCTGTTTATGTTCAAGAGCAAGGGGGCGGGTTTGAAAACCGGCGAGAAATGGCTTTTTGCCTGGTTGCTGTTTGGCGTTGTCGTGGCCCTGGGGTTTGGTGCCACCCAGTTGCTGCATGGATATCTGTTTTAGGAGGAGGTTGTTATGACTGAGTTTTTTAACTCGCTGGAAGACGGTTGGACCATTTATCTGTGGTTGGTTGCCGGGGCCATGATTGTCATGGCTGCTGTTTATATGGTTCGCTGGGCGGCAAAGAACGACCAGTTTGATGAAGATATCAAGTACGTGGTTTTCGACGAGAATGATCGAGAGAAAATGACAGACAAGGAGTTCAAGAAGGCGATGGAGGTCAACAGGGAGCAGGAGGCCTTGCGTGAGGAATATCTGCACAGGGAATACCTGGAAAAAGAAGCCGCACGAAAGTCCTGAGTCGTCGAATGAAAAAGGGAGAAAAAGGCATTCTAATCGGAATCGCGGTGGTGTCGGTGGGCATGATGCTTTTTCAGGGGTTCATGATATCGCAGGATACCGAGCCGGATCCCGGTATTCCCTTTTACAGCACTGCGCCCAAGGAGGTTCAAGCACAAGCGTCGGTGCTCTACAGGAAGTATGCCTGCCGTGACTGTCATTCGCTGTGGGGGCTGCGCAGCGTACTGCAGGCTGTTCCTGCTCCTTCGTTGGATGGCATGGGTTCTCTGCGTAGTGAGGAGTGGCTATATGCCTATTTTTCGGCAGAGAATCCGCAGGCTATCTTGCCTTCACGGCTGAAGCCACGTTTCAGGATGCCGTCTTTTGCGCACTTACCCGAGTCGGAGCGCAGATTGCTGGCGCGGTATGTCGCCAGCCTCAAGGTCGAGGACTGGTACCTGAAGGAAACCCAGAAAGCCGCCTATGAAAAGCTGACGGGTGAGGAATACCGGCCGTGAAGCGCAGTATTCATCCGTTCCCCTTTTTTCTCGCCATCGTTGTAGGCTGTCTGGTCAATTATCTAGGTGATTGGCTGCTGGGGGTCCGTATTGAATTGTTCTGGGGGCTGGAGACCTTCAATTTCCGTTGGTTTGTTGCAATTTTTGTTTTGCCGCTTTTGGTTGGTTTTTCGGTTTCCTATATTTATGGTCTGGGTGGAAAGTGGATCGCTTTCTTCCCTCCGCTGATCGTGCAGTATTTTTCTTATTATCAGACACAGCATATTATTGGCGTTCCTGCCGGCGCGGATCTTATGCCCATGGGCTGGTGGGGCTTCTTTGTCATTCTGGCCATGGAGGTGTCGATGATTGGCGGCATTCTTGGCGAGATTGCCATCAAGCGCATTTATGGGCGTTCCTCGCCACCGAGTAGTGACATGAATTCAGAAAGCAATTCTCCATCGGTGGCTGTATTGCCTGGCAAGTCCGAAGGCGCCAGTGGTAAAGAGGTTTAATTTGTTATATCCGAGGTATCGACCCCACATTTCGCCGCAACAAAAAAGGCTGAAGCAGCGTGTTTTTGCGGCAACGGTCATCACATGCATTTCCCTGGCCATGGTTGCCGGCACTTTGCATGTCGTCCAGCTAGGCGCCAATCGCATGGCCGACATGCGTGATCGTGCTACCTATGATCTGTCTGAAATGAAGGATCGCATTCGGGCTGCGGGCGAGGACATCACCCGTCACCGTGAGCATAAGCGGCAGCAGCAGGCCGAAATTACCTATGCCTGGAACGAGTTGGAAGCGCTATTGACGCCGGAACAGTGGGTGATGTTGGATGAAATGGTTCTAATTCCCGCCGGCCCGTTCCTCATGGGGACGGATTCTGCGCGCGCTAATTCTCAGGACCGGCCGCAGCACGAGGTGATGGTCGAGGATTACTGGATCGACAAGTATCCTGTCACCAATGCCGAATATGCGCGCTTCATCGTTTCCACCAAACGCCGTCCGCCTCTGGACTGGAAAGATGGTGTGATCCCTGCAGGCCGTTATCTTTATCCTGTCACGATGGTTTCGTGGTACGACGCACAGGCCTATTGCCGCTGGGAGATCAAACGCCTGCCGCTGGAGGAAGAGTGGGAAAAGGCCGCGCGCGGCACCGATGGACGACGCTGGCCCTGGGGCAACAAGATCGACCCGGAGTTGCTCAATACCTATTACTATGTGGGCTCAACCACCGAGGTGACGAAGTATGCTGCTGGCGTGAGCCCTTATGGGGTGTTCGACATGGCCGGCAATGTCAGTGAATGGACGGCCTCCGACTTTGAACCCTACGAGGGCTCGGATGCCCCGCGTGAACTTTTCAAGCCACGGGTCATGCGGGAGTCTTCCGATCCTGCCGAGCGTGGCATGAGCGTGGCTGAGCAGGTCGAGGTGGTTGGCGTCTACAAGGTGCGTCGGGGTGGCTCGTGGAAGAGTGATCCCTTTTCGACGTCGACCTATCATCGTAATTTTTCCATGCCTCACTATGCATCGAACTTCTTTGGCTTTCGATGCGCTAAATCCAACGCAGATTAATGGTGCACCGTTGTGAAACGTTCAATCGATAAAATCATCACTCGATGCCTGGCCCTGACGCTGGGCATGTTCGGCCTTTCCCTGTCGACGACGGCCCTTGCGGTCGACAGTTATCGTTATGCCCATGTGACTATCGAAACGCCCTGGATGATCTTCCTGTTTTTGCTGGTGATCGTCCTGCTGCCGTTTATCGTCATGGCCATTCTTTACTGGCGATTTGCCTTTCAGAAGGAAAAGCCGGGTGCCAGCGATGCGGAGTAAATGGCTGCAAATACTGGCGCTGGTCCTGCTGCAATTTCCCGCCAGCAGCATATTGGCCGAGGAGGCGCCGGCAGAATCGGCCGGCATCGAGGTCATGAGCGCCTTTACCTCGGCGGAGGTGGAGGAGGGCGAGGCGGTCGCCATTACTGATGAGACCAAGTACCTGGTCATGTTTCTGATGGGCGTCCCCCTGCTGCTGCTTTTGCTGGCGACCGTCGTGTTGGGTGTGGCCATGGGGGTCTACGGCAAGCCGGTGTTTGTCGCCCACATGGTCTGCGCCGGGCTGAGCATGACGCTGGCCACCGCCCATGCCGTGGTGGGCCTGGTCTGGTTCTATCCCTTCTGATCCGTCGATGTGATGTATGCCCAATTTTTTGCGCAGCCTGGATGTTCACCGACCCTTGCTGCGCTCTGCCGTGATGTCTTCCGCGACGACTGAGCGCCGTCTCCACGGCGCGGTCTTTCTCTTCCTCTATCTCCTGTCCGGGATCACCAGCCTTGCCTATGAGGTGCTGTGGATCCGTATGCTGTCATTGCAGTTTGGCGTCAGCATCTTTGGCGTGGTGGTGACGGTCACCGCCTTCATGGCGGGCCTGGGGCTGGGCAGTCTGGCGGGCAGCCTGTGGGGGCGTCGTCTCCGTCATCCCCTGCGCGGGTTTGCGCTGCTGGAAGGCGGCGTTGCCCTGTTTGCCCTGGTCACGCCACAGCTGCTGCGCTCCCTCGATGGCGGCCTCACGGCCATAGCGGCGGGCAGCGGCCTGTCCGCCTGGCTGGGGCTGCAGATGCTGGCGGTGGTCCTGGTGCTTATGTTGCCAGCCTTTGCCATGGGCGCGGGTTTCCCCATGATCCTGTCGGCCATGCGGGGTTCCGGGGTGTCACTGGCGAGTATTTATGGCGTCAACGCCATCGGCGGGGCGGTGGGGGCATTGCTGCCGCTGTGGCTGTTGCCTGCGATGGGCTGGCTGGCCGGGGTGCAGAGTGTTGCGGCGGTGGGGCTGCTGGTGGCCATCCTTGCCTGGCTGGCTTCGCTGCGATTGCCGCGTGCCGGGCTGGGTATGGAGACGCAGGAGCGTCCACCCTGGCGCTGGCTGCTGATCTATGGCGGCATCGGTGTCGCGGCCCTGATGCTGCAAATCGGCTGGACCCGCCTGTTCGGCATGGTGCTGTTGCGCACGGAGTATGTGCTGGCCGTGATCCTCGCCATTTTTCTCGTCGGCATCGGCCTCGGCAGTCTGCTGGCCAGGCACATGCGGGCGGCGTGGTGGTTCAGCGTCTTGCCCGTGATCGCCTGCGGCTTTGCCTTGCTCAGTCTGTGGCTGCTGGCGCCGCTGTCGGCATGGTCTGAACAGACCCGCTTCGACTCGCTGTTTTCCGCCCTGCTGCAACAGGGCAGCGCCATCGTCAGCCTGACCCTGCCGGTGACCCTGGTGCTGGGGGCCTGGCTGCCCCTGCTGACGCGACGCCTGGGGGGCGGCCATCATTTTGGCGCCTGGCTGTACGGCGCCAATTCCCTCGGCGCGGCGCTGGGCACCCTGCTGGCAGGTTTTTTGTTGATTCCGGCCATCGGCACCAGCGCGACCATCGTCAGCGGCGCCCTTCTGCTGTTGGTACTGGGGCTGAGCTGGGCGCCCTCGCGCCGCTGGTGGCTGGCCGTGCCGCTGATGTCGCTGCTGGCCTGGCCGGTGTCGCGGATGCCGCCCGTATCGGCGCTGATGCCGGCGGCCTATGCCCAGGCGCACAGCATCTATACCCACGAAGACGCTATTTCCATCACCCATGTGATCGAGCGGGAGGACGGCCAGCGTCAGTTGCTGGCGGATCTGCGGCGCATGGACGCCTCCTCCGATCCCACCTCCGTCGAGGCGCAGATGAACCAGGCGCGCTTGCCGCTGCTGTTGCACCCGGCCCCGCGCAGCGTGCTTTTTCTCGGCCTGGGCACGGGGATTTCCGCCGCCGGCTCGTTGCCGTTTCCCGACCTGCAGCGCAGCGCCGTGGAGTTGTCACAGGGGGCCATCGTCGCGGCGCGGGACTATTTTACCCCGGTCAACGGCGCGGTCAGCCAGCGGCTTGTCCTGGTGCGGGACGATGCGCGTCATTTCCTACTCAGCAGCACGGCGCATTTCGATGTCATCATCGGCGACCTGTTTCACCCCGACCTGGTGGGGCGCAGCGCCTTGCTGTCGCGCCAGCAGTTTCAGCGCGCCCGCGCGCGCCTGAGCGAGGGCGGCATCTTCGTGCAATGGTTGGCCATGAACCAGTTCGACACCCGCAACCTCGACGTGGTGCTGCGCACCTTCCAGCGTGTCTTTCCCGATGCGCTGCTGTTTGTCGACGGTTTCCGACTGGCCCTGGTCGGAACACGGGGCGATTCGGGCCGGAATGCTATCAACGCCACCGCCATGCTGGCCAACCTGGGGCGCCTCGGCGAGGAGGCGGCCAGCCAGGCCACCGGTGGAGAAGGCGCCTGGACCTGGCTGGGGCGCTACTGGGGGGTGGTGCCGGCGAGCGCGGGGCCGGTGCAGGACGAATGGGCGCCGGTGATCGAGTATCAGCTGCCGGGGGCGCGCTACAGCGGTGCCCTGGATCTGTCGCAGCTGCTGGCCGATCTGCTGGCGCGGCGGCCGCCGCTGGAAGAGGCGGTGCAGACCCTGCGGGTGAGCGAGCGTGACTACCGGCGGTTTGAGCGCGCCTATGCGGCCACTAGTCTGGCCTTTCGCAGTTGGGTGGCGCTGCTGCGCCAGCGGCCGGCAGAGAGCCAGCGCCTGTTGCCACTGGCCTATCAGGCCAACCCCGATGATCGCTGGATCGCCTTCGCCATGGCCGATGGCATCCTCGGCAACATGGCCGCGGCGCAGGCGCGCGGCATGAGCGAACGGCAGGTGCTGGAGACGGTGCTGCGCATCCGCCCGGATCATGCCGAGGCCCTGCGGCGGCTCTGGCAGATGGCGCGCGATGATGGCGAACTGGCGCTGGCCGACGAATACCGGGCCCGGCTGCAGAAACTGAGTCCGTTGGAGCGACGCCTGCTGCGGCCCGGTGATATCGTCGTTTCCGATTTGAGTCCACAATGAAATCAACCTACTAAAATGGTAGCCTTGGCCGATGAGTGGCAGTCCTTCTCTCGATAAAATTCCCGTGACCATTGTCGCCGCCGGGGCGCCGGCAAGGCTGCATTGGCGCCGCCGTGCGGTGCAGGCGGCGGTGCTGATCATCGCCATGCTGATCCCGCTCAGCGGACTGCTGCGCATCGATCCCGTTGCCGGCGCCTTCGTGGTGCTGGACCGGCAGATCTGGTGGAGCGACTTCTTTATCATCTTCGGTCTCTGGCTGATGCTGGCCAGCGGCCTGGTGCTGATGTATTCCTCCGTGGGGACCGCCTTTTGTGGTTGGGCCTGTCCGCAGAATACCTTGTCCGAGCTGGCCAACCGGTGGACCTACAAACTGTTAGGCCGCCGCGCCGATGTCAGTCTGGGCGGTGAAAAGATGAAGGTTGCGGCGGCCAAGAACCGCCTCGGCAACTGGCTGTTGCTGGGCGCCATTATTCTCGCAGCGGCGATGCTGTTTTCACTCATACCGCTGCTGTATTTTTATCCGCCGGAGGTGGTCTGGTCGTTCATCACCCTGCGGCCCGATGAGCGCCTGGCCTCGTCTCTGCATTACATCTATGCCATTTTCGTTATTATCTTCTTCGTCGATATCGCCTTCATTCGCCATTTCTGGTGCCGCTTCATGTGCGTCTACAAGGTCTGGCAGCACGGCTTCAAGACCCGCCAGTCCCTGCATGTGGCCTATGACAAGATGCGCGCCGACAGCTGTGAAAAATGCAACTACTGCGTCAGCAGCTGTTTTCTCGGCATCGATCCGCGCGATACCAACATGTACGACAGCTGCATCAACTGCGGTGAGTGCGTCGACGCCTGCAACGAGCTGCAGGCAAAGAAGGGCGAGACGGGCCTGCTGCGTTTCTCGCTCGGCGAACGCGAGCAGGGCAGTTCCGGCTGGCTGCTGGGGCGGCTGGGCTCCCTGTCGGCGCGCATGAAATGGACCGTGCCGTTTTCCATTCTGGGGCTCGGCATGTTCGTCTGGGGGCTGGTCAATTATGACCATTACCGTCTGGCGGTGTATCGGGCCGATACCGAATTTGGCTCGGCGATCGAGGACTACCGCATTCGCGTCTCGAACAAGCTGTATCGCGATGCGATGTTGACGATTGATGTCGAGGGGCTGCCCAAAGGCAGTTATGCGTTGTCGACCCGTGAAGTTACGTTCGACAGTGCTGGCAAGTTCGACCTGAAGTTGCACATCAACAGCTCGCTGCCGCAGGGGCTGCACCGATTTTTGGTGCGGGTGCAGTCCGCGGATGGTTGGCGGGACAGTTACCGCGTACAACATTTTGTCGCAAGGGGAGGGAGTGAGTCATGACAGAGGAAAAAAGGCAGCCGATGGGCGCCATAGACAAACAGACCTGGGGCGAAATACCGGAGGATAACTTTGGTTATGCCTCTGACGAGGAGCGCCGCGCCAAGCGTGGTCTGGAAGATTGGGAGTTGGTGGAAAAGGTGCCCGAATCGCAGCGAGGTGTTCCGCGCTGGTTTCTCGGTGTCATTGTCATGGTGCTGCTGGTGGCGATTGGTCTGAGCTTTCCCTTCTGGGGCGACCGCCCGGGCTATGAGCGGGAGTGGATCAACTGGGGCTTTGGCGCCGCGATCCTGTATCTGGTCGTGTTTGGCACCTTTGTCTACTTCATGGTGAATATCTACAGCCCCAGTGTCGATGGAACGCTCCCTGAACAGGCAACGAAAACGAGCGATGCCGATGCTGTCAATGCTAAAGCGGCGGACGACAAATGAGGATGGCGGGTTTTGCCGGTGCGATGGCGATGTTGCTGGCCGCCTGTTCCGAGAGGCCGCAACCGGCGGCGCGTGATTTCCCGGACCCGGATTCCGCTGGCGCCAAGCTCCTGACTAGCCGCTGCGGCACCTGCCATGTAGCCCCACTGCCGTCGGCACACGTCGCCAGTGGCTGGTCCGCTGTGCTGCATCGCATGCAGATGCGCATGCGCAGTCGGGGTTATCCGTTACTGGCGGAGGAGGAGCAGCAGGTGCTGTTGGAATACTTGCAGGCGCATGCCGCGCCGGTGGTGAAATAATGCGCGCCATCCTGTTGCTGGTGTTGAGTGGTTTGCTGTTGGCCTGTGCCGGCGACGATGCCGTGTTGTTGGGGCCGCAAGAATGGGACGGGGCGCGCTTTGTTGTTGAATCGCGTCCCAGCCCGATTCGCCGGGGCATGACGGAATTCATCGTCATCGCGACGCGCGAAAAGTCACGGCCAGGGGTCGAGTTTGTCGTTTCCCTGCAGGCCGCGAAGGGGCGCGAGTGGCGGCAGGCCATCCAGGATGGCTATACCGGCGTCTATCGCCGCGCCGTGTGGGTGGAGGATCCGCTCAATGGACGCCTGGCCGTGCATGTGAAAAAGAAGGACGGGACGGAAACGACCCTGTACTTTCCCTTCCCGGGCGCCGGTGGGACGGACTGACGCCGCAGTGCCGGCGGACGCTCAGCGCTTGCGTTTCAGACGCGGGTTGTCTTCCCAGCGCCGCAACACCATGATGCGCTCGCCGCCGCGTTCTTCGGCGCAGCGGGGGCAGGTCAGGTAGGCCATGTAGACCTCTTTCGGCATGCGCCCGCTGTCCAGCAGGTCCATTTGCTGCTGCCGGATCGTCTCGCGAATGGTTCCGATGCCGCCTTCGTGCAGCCGTACATTGAGCTGAAACCTGGCCGGCAGATTGCCCACATGGCGAGAGGGCGATCGGCTGTCTTTCAGCAGGCGAATCAGCCGGCCGCCGAACAGGCCGGTGCGGCTCAGGGCGAAGCCGGGCCAGCGCTCCTCCAGTTCCAGTTGTTCGATGTTCAGCTGTTGCCGCTGGCGATAGGTGTCGTAGGCCAGTGGCATGTAGAGAAAGCTGGCGATGGGCAGGGTATGGGCCGCCTGGAGGGCCAGGTCGACGTCCTGGTCCTGCCAGTCCGGATAGTCGCCGGGGCAGCCGCAGTCAAGGATCATCGGCCCCGGCGAAAGTCGCGGAAGGTCATGAACAAATTGGCGAAATATACCCAGAAGCCGACGCCCATGGCAGTGGAGACGATGGCGATGGTGTGACCGTAATAGCCGTGGATTTTATCCATGCGCGCCAGATCATCGTCCAGCAGGGCGAAGCCTTCGAGGATACCGAAGGTCATCAGGGTGGTATAAAAGCCGGCGATGCCGAGGCTGGTCCACCAGAAGGTGTGGTTGACGAGCTTGCGTGAGTAGATGGGCACGCCGCTCATGCGTGGCAACAGGTAATACGAGGCGCCCATGATGAAAATCACCACCCCGCCGACGACGTTGATGTGGGCATGGGCCAGGGGATCGATGAGGTGCCCGGGGCCGCCATAGGGGCTACCGATGGAGTCCAGCCAGGCGCGGATGGGGCGGATAACCTGCAGCACGCCGTGCACGGTGCCGATGAAGAAACATAGCCCTGAAACCATCAGGAATTTGACCAGGTGGCGGTCATCAGCATCTGTTCGTGTTTTTGTCTCTGGCATGGGGACACAGCTCTGGCATACAAGGATACAGCGCTAGATGGGAAATCTGCGGCGGGAAACAGCCCCCCAAAACCCGACTGAGTCCGGGTTTGGGGGCTGGGCAAGAGCGTCGGGCCAGGCGGCCCTGTATCGGTTTACTGCTTGTCGCGTTCGGCGACTGCATCCATGCCAATGCCACCCAGGTAGCTGGTCAGCACGACAATGAACAGAAAAGTCAGAATCGGCACAAGAATAGCCATTGGAAACCCTCCTCAGAATGCCTCCCCCCACGAGAGACTTTTA
Organism: Gammaproteobacteria bacterium; assembly: GCA_026981985.1. Lineage (GTDB taxonomy): Bacteria > Pseudomonadota > Gammaproteobacteria > UWMA-0217 > UWMA-0217 > JALSHZ01. Next base: position 17,877 of record JALSHZ010000070.1, read on the forward strand.
TTATTAGAACGCCTCGAGTCTACCCAATCGCCTGCGGGTGCGCAAGCGCGGGCCCTATTGCGTG
>JALSHZ010000071.1 GCA_026981985.1 Gammaproteobacteria bacterium
CATGAACCTGTTTGAGCGGGAGCCATCTGCGTTGAGCCTGGCAAAAAAGCGCCGCAAAGCTGCATGGGATGATAACTACCGCGCTAAGGTATTATTTTCACGTTGATTTATATGCGCTCGCCCTGGTTCACCACCTGTTTCAGGGTGACGCTGCCTGCGGTTGGGGATGAATGATGACCAAGCAAATACTCATTGTCGAAGATGACCACGTACTGAATCGGCTGCTGGTTGACCAGTTGCAAGACCTTGGCCATGAAGCCAATGGTGAGCATAGCTGGAAGGCGGCCGAGGATTTTCTTCAGCAAAATGACCCTGACCTTATCCTGCTCGATGGCCGCTTGCCGGATAGCAGCGGGTATGACTTGATTCCGCAGCTTGCGCCCCGGTTTCCGGTGGTGATGCTGACGGCCTATGGCTCGGTACCGCAAGCCGTACAGGCAATGCGTGATGGTGCCTCGGATTTCATGCTCAAACCCATCAGCAGCGATGCCTTGGAAATGGTCATTGAACGGGTATTCGCAACTGAGGAGATGCGCCGCGATTTCAGCTTTTGCAAGCAGCAACTGCGCCGCAAGGGCGGCAACCTGCTAGTTGGGAGCAGCACCGCTTTGGATGAGGTGAGAAGTCTCCTCGACGCTGTTGCTCCCAGCATGATGACGGTTCTAATCCAGGGAGAAAGTGGCAGTGGTAAGGAATTGGTGGCACGTGAGCTGCATAATCGTAGCGACCGCGCCGACAACAACTTCGTTGCCATCGATTGCTGTACGCTCCAGGAAAGCCTGTTTGAGACGGAATTGTTTGGCCATGAAAAAGGTGCGTTTACCGGGGCTGACCGGCGCAAGGAAGGTTTGATCGAGGTGGCAGAAAAAGGGACGCTGTTTCTCGATGAAATCGGTGAGATCACACCCCCCATACAGGCAAAACTGCTACGCGTGCTTGAAACCGGGCAATACCGCCGGGTTGGTAGTGCCCGCGATTTGCTCGCCGATGTGCGTATTGTCGCGGCGACCAATCGCAATCTGGAGGAGATGGTCAAGGCCGGCAAGTTTCGCCAGGATCTGTTCTATCGCCTCAATGCCTTCACGATTCCGGTACCGCCGTTGCGCGAGCGACGCGAGGACATTCCCTTGCTGGCCCAGCATTTTATCGCCAACCACGATTTTTCACGCCGAATCAGCAAGCGCATTGCCGGTCCCGCGCTACGGCGCCTCGTCGCCTATGAATGGCCGGGCAATGTGCGGGAGCTGCGCAACGTGATGGAGCGAGCGATCATCCTGTCGCGTGACAAACGTGAAATCACTGTCGCGGATCTGGCCTTTTGCAGCCCCGGTGCTGCAACCGAAGCCGCTGGAACGGCGTTGTGTTTCGAGCGCGAACCCAGCCTGGAAGAAATTGAGAAGATCTACCTGGAAAAACTGCTGGAGAAGTATTCCGGGCATCGCGGCAAAGTGTCGCAGATCATGGGCATTAGCGAGCGCAGTGTCTACCGAATGATCCAGAAGTATGGCCTGCCCACCACGCGAGGCAAGGAAAGTATCCCGAAAGCATAGCCAAGTATGATCCAGCGTCATGGCAAGCCGTAACATATGGGAATACCCATTAAATGCACGGAGGATTGGAACCATGGCGATGACTCATGATCACTCGATATCCACATCCCAGCAGCAAGGCCAGCTGCAAACACCTTCGACGATTGAAGTACGCAAGGTAGCGGTAGCAGCGCCGATCACCTGGCTGCAAAAAGGATGGGACGACTTCTATCGAATCCCGGCGCTGAGTCTGCTTTATGGCCTGTTGTCGGTAGCCGGTTGTTATCTGATGTATATCTATGCCCGGGAATCACTGGCGCTATTGCTGGGCTTGTTTTCCGGTGTGCTGCTGGCCGGGCCTTTTGTTGCGGTTGGTCTGTATGCTGCTGCACGAGACATGGAAGCCGGACATCCTGCCACCATTGGGCGTTCGTTACGCTCGATCGGCGCAGCGGCGTTGAGAATTGCATTGATCAGTGTTTTTCTGGCAGTTGTATACATCCTGTGGCTACGGGTTTCATCGATTATCGTGGCGTTGCATTACGCCGCTTTTCAACCCGATGCAGTACAGTTGGCAGTGGTGAACATGGATTGGGGAACGCTGTCCGTGTTGGCGCTGTATCTGGGCATTGGGCTTCTGTTTTCCATCCTTGTATTCATGACAATGGCTGTCTCGCTACCGCTTATTCTCGATCGCAATGTCGATCCTGTGACCGCCGTACTGACCAGTATCCGCGCCGTCAATGCCAATCGTGTGCCCATGCTGTTGTGGGCGGTTTTGATCGCGGCTGCGGCGGTGGTTTCATTCGCTACCGCATTTCTGGGATTCGCAGTGCTGTTCCCGGTGTTGGGGTACGCGACCTGGCATAGTTATCGCGATCTGGTGGTAACGGAGCAACCGTAAAGGCTGGGGCACTTCCAAGTAACTGCCCACCAAACCGGCCGCATGGCAGCTTGGTTTCCCCCTTTGCCCGCCCGAGCATCGCAGGCTCAGCCGGGATCAGCCCGACGGGGCAGGCCATGGATGGCCTGCGTCGGCCGTCACGAAGGGACGTGTCGGCCGACCCCCGGTTGGGCCGAGAAGCGCAGGAAGCGGCTTTGGCATCCTGCGTCGCTCTAGCTCCTCCATCCCTGGAGTCGACAGCGGGGAATCGGGGCGGCATTGATGTACATGGATGTACTGAATGCTGCGATTGCAG
>JALSHZ010000072.1 GCA_026981985.1 Gammaproteobacteria bacterium
CAGCCGCCGAGAAAGCAGCCGCCGAGAAAGCAGCCGCTGAGAAGGCAGCCGCTGAGAAAGCAGCCGCTGAGAAAGCAGCCGCTGAGAAAGCAGCCGCTGAGAAAGCAGCCGCTGAGAAAGCAGCCGCTGAGAAAGCAGCCGCCGAGAAAGCAGCCGCTGAGAAAGCAGCCGCTGAGAAAGCAGCCGCTGAGAAAGCAGCCGCCGAGAAAGCAGCAGCCGAGAAAGCAGCAGCCGAGAAAGCAGCCGCCGAGAAAGCAGCCGCCGAGAAAGCAGCCGCCGAGAAAGCAGCAGCCGAGAAAGCAGCAGCCGAGAAAGCAGCAGCCGAGAAAGCAGCAGCCGAGAAAACAGCCGCTGAGAAGGCCGTCGCCGAGAAGGCAGGGGAAGAAACATCCCGGGCACGGAGTAAGCGCCCAACGGCTAAGAAAAAAGTTGCTCCAAAGAAAAAGGTGACTACCCGTAAGAAAGTTGTAGCCAAGAAAAAAGCAGGATCGCCTCCGCCAGCGGTAAAGAATGATGATGCGGCGCCAGCGGTCAAACCGAAGCGGAAGACGGGCCGTAGAGGAATTCGGCTGAAGAAGAGCTGAAATGTGTCGATTGAAAGTTAAATCGTCCGCTGCCCTTGTTCTGGCAATATTGTCAGCGACGCCTATCGCATCGGTGGTCGCAGCGGAATATTTTGGCGATACAGGAAGTGCGTCGGGCTGGGCGGGTGAGTTCCCACCGGAGGGCTACAACCCTTATTTGCCGCAGAGCAGCCGCCCGGTACAACGGATAGACCAATTGCCGCTCGGCGGGTATTCACCATTGCCAGGCTATGGGCAGTCTCCAGTCGTGCCGCAGACTACGCCAGTTACACCCGTCAGCCCCGTTTTTCCCACGGCCCCTGAGTACTATAATCCTCGGTCGCTGCCGATGCCGGGGGGCAACCCCTATTCCCCAGGATATGCGCCGGGCCTCTATTCACCCGCACCGGGCCTTTATCCGGGATATTTCTACCCATTTAACAATAGTCAATTCATGGCGCCATTCTTTTGATACACTCACGGCGACTGTCTGGCTGGCAAAAGGCTGGTAGAATCCGCAAACGGGTTCGATTCTCTAACCAGAAGGATCAGAAAATTCTATGATCACAGTCGTTGGCACACTCAAGGGTGGTACCGGGAAAAGTACGCTCAGTTTCAATTTGGCCATTTGGCTGGCGAGCAATGGCTTCGATGTTGAGACCTTCGATCTTGATTTGCAGCAGACGCTGGTCGATGTCATGGAAATCAGGGAGGAGGATGGTTTCGAACCCCTTGTCCCTGTCCACACCGATGTCTCTCTGCTTGAAAACAAGCCGGGCGTACAGACAATCGTCGATGTCGGCACTGCCAAAATGAATGATTTGCGTCAGGCAATTCGCAAGGCCGACCGGATCATCATGCCCGTTCCCCCCAGCCAGGCGGATGTCTGGTCGACGCAACGCTTTCTGGATATTGTCAAGGAAGAGTCAGAGAAAGCCGGGCGCAAGCAGCCCCAAGTGTTTGCGTTCGTCAACAAGTCCGATACGAACCCGGCGATTCGCGAGACACGTGAGACTCAGGAAGCATTGAAAATGCTCGATGATGTTCGGGTCGTCGTTGCCCGCTTGGGACTACGTACCGGTTTCAGGCGCTCCTTCAGTGAAGGTTTGGCGGTGTTCGAGCTTGAACCACGCAGCAAGGCTGCTATCGAGATGAATGCGCTGGCCATGGTGCTGTTTTCATCGCTTTTTATTGAATGAAGCGAGGGAGTAACCACTCACCAGGCAGGACAATAGAGCCGTAACTGCTCAGATTTCACTGGTGATGCGGGGGATCGAATTCTCAAGGTGTAGGCGGGGATGGTGACAGGGTTCTAGCCTGTCGGTATCGAGCCATATCGAAACGTTGCAACAATGATTAATGTAGAGGTGACAACATGAATATGCTTCGCTGGATTACGGGTCATCCGATCCTATCGTTGCTGATTATCACGGCCGTCTATGGGGTGGTCAATCTCAGCAATCTTGGCCATTGGTTAGGTACAGAAGGTGGTAAGGCTTCACATGAAGTCAGTACCGGCCACGAGGCTGCTGCACCCGCAGTAGAGACCGAAAATACGGTAGTCGAAGAGGGGGGTGCCGTCGAGGAGCAGGCCGCGCCAGCGGCAGCCGATACACCAGAAGCGCCAGCAGAGGCACATTCATCAGATGCATCAGCTCAAGCAGAGCCAGCAGGCGCAGTTGAGGGCGAAGCCGCTGTTGCAGAATCCCCGGCTGGTGATTCGGTCGCCGCTACAGCTGCCGCCGAGGGCGAAGCCCCTGCCGCTGTAGATGCGACTGAGACGGGCGCAGCGGCGGCTGATGAAGCGGTGCCTGTCGCAGCGGAGAATAAAGAGGCTGGTGGTCTGTTCAACAAGCTGTTCTCGGGCAAGCCGTCTGCACCTGCCGATGTGGCTGCGGGTGTCGCCGGAGCGGCCGCCACTGCAGCGGGAAAGGTGGCTGATAGCGTCGAGAAAGGTGCGGCCGCTGTTGCCGAGCCTGTGGCGGAGGTCGCGGATAAGGCTGCCGAAGTCACAGAAGCGAAAGAAAAGGGTTCTTTGTTCGATTTTTTCAAGCGAGAGAAGCCCGAACAGGAGCAGACTGCTGCGCCCGCGCAGGCTGAAGCAAGCGGGGCCGGTGCCGAGCAACCCGCTGCCGAAGCATCCGTAGCAGCGGCACCGGAGGCAGCACCGGAGGCAGCAGCAATGTCGGCGCCAGCCGAAGCCGCTGTAGCGGTGACGGAAATCACGATTTCCATGGCTCGCCAAGCTTTTTGGAACAAAGATTTTGCCGGTGCAACAACGATCTATGAAGCGCTGATTGCCAAGGATGGGCAAAATGCCGATCTTTATGGGGAGTATGGCAACATGCTGATTCAAAGCGGTAGTCTGATCAAAGGGATCGAGGCTTATGACAAGGCCGCAAATCTGATGATCGAACAACAGCGCTTTGAAGAAGTTGCGCCGCTGATTCGTTTTATCGGCAACTATGATCGCTCCAAGGCGATGGCGCTAGTGGAAAAAATGCCACGTCGCTAAGTAAGGCGCTATCGGACGATGGACAGAAAAACAGGGAGCTTTGAGCTCCCTGTTTTATTTCCGGTGGTGTGGCTGAGTTGGATGGCCGCTACCTACCTACTTACAAGATCGGGATATACACAGTTATGGCAAAACCTGCGCAAGTACTCACCAAGCGAATAAACAAGCTCAAGACACACCTGGAAAGAGAGAACCCACTATTGGTCGAAACAGTTGGGCATTTCGAAAAGCTGGATCAGGTCGCCTATCGTACCGGCTTGCTCGACAAGACGGAGTCTTTTGCCAATAACATTTCATGGTGGCCGCTGGTATCGGTATTGGGCACGTTCTCAGCGGGGAAGTCGACGTTTATCAACAACTATGTAGGGCTTGATCTGCAACGTACCGGCAATCAAGCAGTGGATGACAAATTCACTGTGCTGACGTTTTCTGGTGACGATGAGGTGCGTGTATTACCAGGTTTGGCGCTGGATGCAGACCCGCGTTTTCCGTTCTATCAAATCAGCGAGCAAATCGAGGAAGTATCATCTGGCGAAGGGGGGCGCATCGACAGTTACCTGCAATTGAAGACTTGTCATTCTGAAAACCTGCGCGGACGCATATTGATCGATTCGCCGGGATTTGATGCGGATGAACAGCGCAATACGATTCTGCGTATTACGGATCACATCGTCGATTTGTCTGATTTGGTATTGGTGTTTTTTGATGCGCGTCACCCAGAACCTGGCGCCATGCAAGATACGCTGGAACACTTGGTAAAGGGAACGATCGAACGTAACGATGCGAACAAGTTTGTTTTCGTACTCAATCAAATCGATACGACGGCGAAAGAAGACAACCTCGAAGAGGTGGTTGCCGCCTGGCAAAAAGCGATTGTCCAAACCGGTATGACGGCTGGCACGTTCTACTGTAGCTACAGCGATTCGGCGGCGGTACCCATTGAGGACGAGACGGTGCGCGAGCGCTATGAACGTCGGCGGGATCGTGACCTGGGTGAAATCTATGCGCGGATCGATAAAGTCGGTGTGGAGCGTGCATACCGTATCATTGGTGCGCTTGAAAATACTGCAAATGCCATCGAACAACACTGGATACCCAAGGTCGCCAGTATGTTGAAGAAATGGCGCCGCAGTGTGCTCATGACCGATCTGGTCGTGTTCGCCGTGCTGTTTGCCGTATTGACTGCGTTTGGCTTGATGGCGGGCATGTTCGCCAGCCTTGATCCGGCGGCAATGGCCGCTGCTGTCGGTCTGCCGCTGTGGGGGCTGGGAGCAGTTGCGGGGTTGTTACTGCTGGGCTTGATCTGGGGGCACTTCAAGATCAGGAAATGGCATGCCAAGCGCTTGGTGCGTTCGATGGAACGTGCGGGAACGGTACCGGAGGTCATCAACGCATTCAAGAAGAATACCCGCTTTTACCATTCGGTATTCACGACTCGCCCAGTCGGCTGGACCTCGGGCGCGCGTAAAAAGCTGGCCGCTATTCGTGAATCGGCAGATGACTTCGTGCAGGCGCTCAATGACCGCTTCACCAATCCATCGGGTGCACCGATATCGAGGGACTAGCCCGGCACAGTATAGTCTGTAGGGCGCAGACGGCCTCACTCCTGGAGGGTGTCTAAAAACCACCCCTTCTTTCAGTGGGGGCGCAAAAGCCCATCCGGGGCTTTGCGACACACGGAAAGGAAAAAGTGCGATTTTTCCTTTCCTCACAGATTCAACAACTTAGTCGTTGTTGAATCTGGCGGCACCTCCCTGTGCCGCGTGAGGGTGTCGTTTTGCGACACCCTCTTTTAGGGCTGAGGGCGTTCGCCTATCTTGGAGCTTGAGCTGGAGTAACTGCTCAGCTTACCCCCTTATTTGCGCCAACTCTGCGTTGGAAGTGCTCATTTACACTTGTAAACTGCGCGCTTCCGCCTTGATTTGACGCAAAACGGGGGCAATCTGAGCAGTTACGGGGCTGTGCTTCCAAGTAACTTCCCACCAAACTGGTCGCGTGGCAACCTCGTTTCCCCTTTGCCCGCCCGAGCATCGCAGGCCCAGTCGGGATCAGCCCGAAGGGGCAGGCCATGGATGGCCTGCGTCGGCCGTCACGAAGGGACGTGTCGGCCGACCCCCGGCTGGGCCGAGAAGCGCAGGAAACAGCGGGGAATCGGGGCGGCATTGATGTACAGGGATGTACTGAATGCTGCGATTGCAGGATGCAAGAGAGCAGCGCTTTGGTACCTTTTTGTTGCTGTTGACAAAAAGGTACTCGGGGCCGTGGCAAAAAGCCGAGGCGGAAGCACCACTGCTCGATTGGCCACGAAACAATACCACCACGCTTTCCAAGTGCTGAAGCCAACAAACCTGATCTCCCGCTTGTTGTCTTCACCATTCATATCAAGTGAGGGTGGTATCGGTTTCGCGCTCGTCAACGCTACAATTCTTCCAACCTATTCTCGCACAGCGCGAGTTCCATTTTTTGCTCGTCCAAAAAACGGAACCCAAAAAAGGACGCCCCACACACGCTTGATTCCGCTGCCGGGCACGCCTTCCGGGGTCAGCTTGAGCGGCTTCCTGCCGCGCAAGCTTCAACCGGCCATCCATGGCCGGTTGCCCCCTCCAGTCGCACCCGGCAGCGGCGCGTGTGAAGGGGAAAGAAAACCAAGTAGCCGAGTGGCGATTGAATGGCTGGCTCAGTATCATTTCGTTACTTTTCGGTGTGTGCCCGCGCGGCGAGCTGGGGCGCTGAGTAGTTACGAGCTGGATACATAACAATCGAAGGTTGTTGGCAGCGGCCTCGCTACGCGACCCGCTGAGAAATGCAAGCTAGCCTTCGCGATTTCGCCGCCAATGTTCGTCTACCCAGCTCAATAGTCCTTGATACCAAGTCCACAATACCAGGCTGCTGATCAGTGGCAGCCAGAAGGCCCAGCCTGTGGGTGCGTGCCCGCTCAATCCCCAGAGGCGGCTGTCGATCAGTTGCCAGGCCAGCACTGCGGCGAACACCAGCAGCAGGCGCTGCAGGATGGAATAGAGTCGATACTGCTTGTAGAGCCGGATGCCGATATAGCTCATGGTGATCATTGCCAGTGCATGCTGGCCCATCAGGCTGCCGGTAATGAGGTCGAGCAACAGTCCAATCACCCAGGCTGATCCGATATTGAAATGCGCCGGCATGTTGATACTCCAGAACAGCACCGTCATCGGCAGCCACAGGGGCCGCGCATCGGCGACGAAATCGGGCAGTGGAATGAGCTGCAGGATAATGGCGGCAACAAGGCTCAGATACAGTGGCAGTGGTTTCGGCGTGAATATCATTCGTCGTCACTATCGGTCGTGGCCGCTTCGACAGATGGTTTCAGCATCAATACGCTGCGGCTCTGATCCAGTGCCGCCAGTGGGCATGCCTCGACCGCAGCGAAAGGAGAGTCGGCCGAGGTTGAAACCTGGGTGATTGTGGCAACGGGCAGGTTGGGTGGGTATTTCCCACCCAACCCCGATGTGACGAGCATGTCGCCTTCGACAATATCGGCGGTGATCGGTAGATAGAGCACGTCTAGGTGGCTGCTGACGCCGACCCCGCTGGCGATACCCCTGAGCCCGTTGCGCAAAATGCGTACAGGTACGGACTGGCCAGTATCGGATATCAGCATGGCCTCGCTGTGGTAGGGATAGACGCGTGTGATTTCACCCATCAGTCCCAGCCCGTCCAGAACCGGCAGTCCCGGCTCGATGCCGTCGCGCCCGCCTTTGTCGATGATGATGCGCTGCTGTACCCGGTTCATGCTGACAGCCAGCAGGCGGCCAAGAGTGTAGTCGTGGTTGAGCTGTCGCGCGCTGTGCAACAGGCGTTGCAGTTCATCATTTTCGTATTTGAGTGACGCTACCGTTCGCAGTTGTGAGGAGAGCTTCAGATTCTCGGCACGCAACCGGGCGTTTCGTTCGATCAGACTGGAGCGGTTGACCAGTGCTTCATTGACCCAGCTGCCCGCCCGGGCCGGGAAATCCACGATCACCTGTAGCGGATAGATTACCGTGTTGAGTGTGCTGCGGATGGCATCCAGCTGTTGCGTGCGATAGTCGAGATAAATCAGTGCCGCAGACAGCAACGCAAAGATGGCGAAGCGCAGCAGCGGATTGCTGCCGGGAAGGAACAGTGGCTTTTTCACGGCAGCGCGACGGCTTACTCGTAGGCGAGGAAGGAGTCTCCTTTCTCGTCGATCATCTCAAGCACCTTGCCGCCGCCGCGCACCACACAGGTTAGTGGATCTTCCGCGACGAAGACGTGGATGCCGGTCTCTTCGGCGATCAGTTTGTCCAGATCGCGCAGCAGAGCGCCCCCACCGGTCAGCACGATGCCCCGGTCGGCGATGTCGGAGGCCAGTTCCGGTGGCGTGCGCTCGAGTGCCGAACGTACCGCGCTGACGATGCCGTAGAGCGATTCCTGTAATGACTCCAGCACCTCGTTGCTGTTGATCGTAAACGTGCGGGGTACGCCTTCGGAGAGGTTGCGACCGCGAACTTCGATCTCCAGCAATTCCTTGCCGGGGTAGGCCGAGCCGATCTCGTGCTTGATGCGTTCTGCGGTCGCCTCGCCGATCAGGATGCCATAGTTGCGGCGGATGTAATTGATGATGGCCTCGTCGAAACGATCGCCGCCGATGCGCACCGAATCCGAATAGACAATGCCGTTCAAGGACATGACCGCGACTTCCGAGGTGCCGCCGCCGATGTCCAGCACCATTGAGCCAATGGCTTCGTTGATGGGGATGCCGGCACCGATAGCGGCCGCCATCGGCTCCTCGATCAGATAGACCTTACGAGCGCCCGCGCCGGCGGCCGATTCACGAATGGCGCGGCGTTCGACCTGGGTGGCGCCGCAGGGGACACAGACCAGGACGCGCGGGCTGGGCCGCAGCAGGGAAGTCTTGTGTACCTTGCGGATGAAGTGTTGCAGCATCTTCTCGGTGGTGGTGAAGTCGGCGATGACGCCGTCCTTCAGCGGCCGGATGGCCTTGATGTTCTCTGGTGTTCTGCCGAGCATTTGCTTGGCCTCGGTGCCGACCGCCTCGATCGAACGCGGGCCGCCCGGGCCACGATCCATGCGGATCGATACCACCGAAGGTTCGTCCAGCACGATGCCCTTGCCGCGCATGTAGACGAGTGTGTTGGCCGTACCCAGGTCGATGGATAAGTCGTTCGAGAAAAGTCCTAGCAAAGATCTGAGCATCGGTCGGTCCGTGGCTTGAATGAAGGCGATAGCCGCCTATTATCGGGAGAGTGAGATCAGGTCTCAAGTGCCGGTTGTCGTTTCCTTCATCCCTGTAACTGGATCCCCGCTTCCTGTGAGGATGACGAAGTGCCGTCTTTCCGGCATGGATGCTGGAATCCAGCGCCAGGGAGGGCTTCCGCCTGAGGTGGTATACATCCCTGTAACTGGATCCCCGTGTCCCACGGGGATGACGAAGGAGGCGTCATTCCTGCCAAGGCCACAATGCTGAAGCGGCATGGACAACAACGTCGAATATGGTATCTTGGCCGGCCAGCAGATTATCGGATGAATAGACCCATGTCACTGGATGCTGAACAGGTGGCCAAGATCGCCTGGCTGGCGCGTATCGAAATCGATAGCGATGCCATTCCCGAGTATGCCCGTAACCTCTCCTCCATTCTCGATTTCGTCGAGCAGATGGACGCCGTCGATACCAGCGGTATCGAGCCGATGGCGCATCCCCAGGATGTGCCGCAGCGCCTGCGCGACGATGTGGTGACCGAAAGCAATCAGCGCGAGACGTTTCTGAAGATCGCACCGGCCACCGAAAATGGTCTGTTTCTCGTTCCCAGGGTTATCGAATGACCGCCATGCACAGAATGACGCTTGCCGAGCTTGTCGGCGGATTATCCGCGGGTGATTTTTCCAGCAGCGAATTGACGCGCCATTTTCTCGACCGGATCGCCGCCCATGACGCACAGCTGAATAGCTTCATCACCGTCACGGAAGAAGCTGCCATGGCCGCTGCGCGGAAAGCCGACGAAGCACGCGCCGCCGGCAATGCTGGTCCATTGGCAGGCATACCGCTGGCGCAAAAAGACATTTTCAATACCAAAGGGGTGCGTACCAGCTGTGGCTCACGGATGCTGGACAACTATATCGCTCCTTACGATGCGCGCGTGATCGAAGGCTTCAATGACGCCGGTGCCGTGATGCTGGGCAAGACGAACATGGACGAATTTGCCATGGGTTCGTCGAATGAAACCAGCTGGTACGGGGCAGTAAAGAATCCCTGGGATACCGAACGCGTACCTGGCGGTTCCTCCGGCGGCTCGGCAGCGGCAGTTGCCGCGCGCCTGGCGCCGGCGGCCACCGGCACCGATACCGGTGGCTCGATTCGCCAGCCGGCGGCGCTGTGCGGCATCACCGGGTTAAAGCCCACCTATGGCCGCGTCTCACGCTGGGGCATGATCGCATTTGCCTCCAGTCTCGATCAGGCAGGACCCATGGCACCGTCCGCAGAGGATTGCGCGTTGCTGTTACAGGCGATGGCCGGCTTCGATGAGCGTGACTCTACCTGTATGAATGAACCTGTCGATGACTATAGCGCCGGGCTGACGCAGCCAATCGACGGGCTGAAAATTGGTTTGCCAAAAGAGTATTTTACCGAGGGGCTCGACAGCGCGGTGGAAGCACGCGTGCGGGAAGCACTGAAGCACTATGAATCGTTAGGCGCCGAGCTGGTGGAGATCACGCTCCCCAACAGCCATTTGTCGGCACCGGCGTACTACGTGGTTGCGCCAGCGGAGTGCTCGTCCAACCTGTCGCGCTTCGATGGCGTGCGTTTTGGCCATCGCTGCGACAATCCGAAAGATCTCGAAGACATGTATTGCCGTTCCCGTGGTGAAGGATTCGGTGATGAGGTCAAGCGTCGCATACTCGTTGGCGCCTATGCGCTGTCGGCGGGCTATTACGATGCTTACTATCTGAAGGCGCAGCAGATTCGCCGCCTGATCAGCAATGATTTTGCCGAGGCTTTCAAGCAGGTTGATGTCATTATGGGGCCGACCACGCCGACCCCGGCATTCCGGCTTGGTGAAAAGGCCGATGATCCGATCAGCATGTATCTTTCCGACATCTATACGATTGCTGTCAACCTTGCGGGGCTTCCCGGCATGTCGGTGCCCGTCGGCACGGTCGATGATCTGCCCGTTGGCTTGCATATTGTGGGCAATTACTGGTCGGAAGCACGCTTGCTCAATATTGCCCATCGCTTGCAGATGGACACCGACTGGCACAAGCAGATTCCGGAGGCATTTGCATAATGGAATGGGAAGTGGTCATCGGTCTTGAGATTCACGCCCAGCTCAGGACGAAAAGCAAGATTTTCTCCGGCGCCTCGACGGCCTACGGTGCCGAGCCCAACACCCAGGCTTGTGCCGTCGATCTCGGCTTGCCCGGGGTGTTGCCGGTGCTGAACCGCGAAGTGGTGCGGATGGCGACAAAATTCGGTCTTGCCATTGGTGCTGAGGTCGCGCAGAAATCGGTTTTCGCGCGCAAGAATTATTTTTATCCTGATCTGCCGAAAGGCTACCAGATCAGCCAGTTTGAACTGCCCATCGTCAAGGCGGGCACGCTAACCATCAGCCTCGAAGATGGCAGCAGCAAGGAAATCGGCGTAACCCGTGCGCACCTCGAAGAGGATGCCGGCAAGTCGTTACACGAAGATTTTCATGGCATGACCGGTATCGACCTGAACCGGGCAGGAACGCCGCTGCTGGAAATCGTTTCGGAACCGGATATGCGCTCGGCCAAGGAAGCGGTTGCCTATATGCGCAAGATTCATGCGCTGGTGCAATATCTGGATATCTGCGATGGCAATATGCAGGAAGGTTCATTCCGCTGTGATGCCAATGTCTCGGTTCGGCCGAAAGGTCAGCAGGAATATGGTACCCGTACTGAAATCAAGAACATCAATTCCTTTCGATTCGTTGAACGCGCCATCAATTTCGAGGTGCAGCGCCAGATCGATCTGATCGAAGATGGCGGTGAAGTGGTGCAGGAAACCCGCCTGTACGACCCGGATCGCAATGAAACCCGTTCGATGCGCTCCAAGGAAGAGGCGAATGACTATCGCTATTTCCCCGACCCGGATTTGCTGCCGGTGATGATCGAGCCTGAATTTATCGACGCGGTTCGCAAGGAAATGCCGGAACTGCCGGATGCGAAAAAAGCCAGATTTCAATCCGAGCACGGCCTCTCCGACTACGATGCCGAAAACCTCACGGCAACACGTGATACCGCCGATTATTTCGAAGCCGTGCTGGCCGAGCTGGCTGGCGAAGCCAAGTTGATCGCCAACTGGATGAATGGCGAATTGGCCGCGCGTCTGAATCGCGATGGCATCGATATTCAGGATGCTCCGGTCGGCGCAGTCGCATTTGCCGGCTTGCTGCTGCGCATCAAGGACAACACCATCTCCGGGAAAATCGCCAAGGAAGTGTTCGATGCGATGTGGGTGGGAGAGGGCAGCGCCGATGCAATCATCGACAGTCGTGGTCTGAAACAGATCACCGATACCGGTGCCATCGAAGCCATTATCGACGAGGTGATCGCCAATAACCCGTCTCAGGTCGAGCAATATCGTGGCGGCAAGGCGCAGTTGCTAGGCTACTTCGTCGGCCAGGTGATGAAAGCCAGCAAAGGCAAGGCCAACCCCGCCCAAGTCAATCAGATTTTGCGGGACAAGTTATCGGGTTGATTGATTCTGCATACCTGGAAACCGAGCCGGTGGGATGTTCGCATGCCGCCGGCTTTTCTATTTTCGCCGGAAACTCAGTATTGTGAACGTCCTTACCATTATTGCCCATCCAAATACCGCCAGCTTTAACTATGCCATTCTCGACCGGGTAGAGACGGGTGTGAGAAAAGCTGGGCATGAGGTCAAGCGACGTGATCTCTACGCGCCGTTGTTCGATCCTGTGCTGAGCGCCGATGAGCTGGGTGCACTGCAAAAAGGGGAGGTGTGTGCGGCTGTACGCCAGGAGCAGGCGTTGCTCGAATGGGCTGAGGCGTTGATTTTCGTCTACCCCCTATGGTGGTTCGATCGCCCGGCCGTGCTCAAGGGCTGGTGCGATCGTGTGTTCACCCATGGTTTTGCTTTTTCCTATGGCGAGCAGGGTGTTGTCGGGCTGCTGGAGCACAAGAAGGCATTGGTGCTGATCACCGCTGGGGGGTCTGAATCGGAAATGACGGCGATGGGTGCTACCTCGGACTCGATTCTGTTTCCAATGACCGAGGGGTCATTGAAGTTTTGTGGTGTGGAAGCCGTGCAAGGCCAGGTTTTTTATGGTGTGGGTACCATATCCGATGAGGCGCGTGCCGGGCTGCTCGATGAGGTGGAGGGAATGGGGCGACTGCTTTAGTGTCCCAGCAATAAATACGCCATAAAAAAACCCCGCCGAGGCGGGGTTTTTTTATGGCTGAGGGCTGTGCCGATTCAGCTTTTTACCTTGTCCAGTCCTTCGAAAATCTGGTCGCGGATTTCGTCGACGCTGCCGACGCCGTTGACCTTGACGTAGGCGACAGGCTCATTGCTGTAGAATTCGATCAGTGGCTCGGTCTGATCGTGATAGATCTTCAGGCGTGCCAGGACGGTTTCTTCCTGGTCGTCGTCACGCTGAATCAGCGGCTCGCCGGTCACATCGTCCTTGCCTTCTTCTTTGGGTGGGTTGAAGACGACGTGATAGGTGCGACCAGAAGCGGGGTGTACACGACGGCCGGACATGCGCTTGACGATTTCTTCGTCGGGTACGTCGATTTCGACCACGGCGTCGATGGGAATGCCGGCTTCTTTCAGTGCTTCAGCCTGGGGAATGGTGCGGGGGAAGCCGTCGAACAGATAACCGTTCTTGCAGTCGTCTTCCTTGATGCGCTCCTTGACCATGCCCATGATGATGTCGTCGGAAACCAGGCCGCCTTCATCCATGATTTTCTTCGCCGCCTTGCCCAGCTCGCTGCCGGCCTTGACGTGTGCGCGCAGCATGTCGCCAGTAGAGATCTGAGGAATGTTGTATCTTTCCTTGATGAAGTTCGCCTGGGTGCCTTTACCGGCACCTGGGCCGCCTAGCAGGATGATTCTCATGATTGGTGTTCTCCCAAAAGAAGGGTTGGACAGTCGCGCGGCGATATCCGGCTGACTGTTCTGTGGACGGAATTCAAGCGCAGCAGTCTGTCACAGCACTGCTGTTCATTCCAATTGAAACTTCTATGAGGTGGATAAGCAGAGGTTATTTCCCTGCTTGCGGTGTGGTTCCGACGAGCCAGTAGCAACCATAGGCAGGGATGCTTAGCTCGCCATGACTGGCGCTGATGAGATTGCCGCTGATCAGATCCCGCCACTGTCGCTCGTCCGTGTGCGTGTGCAGTAGCGTCACAGGTGTGGCGTTTTCGCTGCGGGTGAAATTGCAGAGGGTGGTAATGGTCTGGCTGCCGTCGGGGGCGTGGCGGACAAAGCCGAACAGACCGGCACCGAGGTCGAGGACTTCCTGAACGCCATCCGGATGGAATGCCGGTTGTTGACGTCTGAGTTCGAGGCGTCGCAGATATTCACTGAACACTTCCGCCGCAAGTCCATCGGCCGCGTTGAGGTGATCACGTAGCTCATCCGTGTCCCACTTGCGCCGGTTGATGGCGCGTGTCATGCCGCTACGCTGTACTCCCTGCATGTCGTTGGGCGTTGCTAGTATGGAGTGGATATAGACGGCAACAATGCCCTGCAATGACATGGCAACCGTCTGGGTCAGCAGAAAGCGTTCCTTGTGGTGGCCATGCTGATCGGCGCAGGCGGAAAAATAGGTGATGTTGAGCTCGTAGGGGCTTTCGCTGCCATCGGCATTCCTCTTGGTGGAGACGAAGCCACCTTTTGCCTTCATGTCTTCGATCAGTTCACTGATCTCTTGTTTGGGGATCAGTCCTTCCAGCGGCCGCATGCCGATGCCATCGTGTGATGCGGTGAAGTTCAGATAAGTGCAGCCGTTGGGAGGTGGCGATAGTTGTTTGGCCCAGGCGTGCAGATAGTGTGTGGTGCCGGTATGGATGGCGTGCAGCAGCAACGGCGGCAGGCTGAATTGATAGACCGCATGGGCCTCGTCGCCATGACCAAAATAACTGATGTTTTCGTCGTGCGGCACATTGGTTTCGGTCAGTAGAATCACGCCCGGCTCGGCTTCACGAATGATTTCCCGGAACAGTTTGACGATGGCGTGGGTCTGCGGCAGATGAATGCAAGAAGTGCCGATTTCTTTCCACAGATAGGCGATGGCGTCGAGGCGCAGAATGCGTGCGCCATGGCGGATGTAAAACAGCATGATGGAGATGAACTCCAGCAGCACATCGGGATTGCGGTAATTGAGGTCGATCTGATCGTGACTGAAGGTAGCCCAGACATAGCGGGTGCCGCTGCGGGTGTTGATTTCGGCCAGCAGCGGTGAGGTGCGCGGACGTACCACCTGTGACAGATCAGTGTCGGGATCGACCTCGATAAAGAAGTTTTTGCCGGGATGCTGATCGAGCAGAAAATCATTGAACCAGAGGCTTTCCCGCGAGCAGTGATTGAGCACGAAATCCATCATCAGATCGAAATGGCGGGCCAGCCGTTCGATGTCATGCCAGTTGCCGAGCTTGGGGTCGATCTGCTGATAGTTGATGACAGAGAAACCGTCGTCCGAACTCCAGGGATAGACCGGCAGCAGATGGATGGTACTGATGGCCCGGGAAAGATATTGGGTGGCGAAGTCATTCAGGGTGCGTAGCGGGTGCTCGTCGGGTCGTTGCAGCGAGTCGCCATAGGTGATCAGCACCACGTCTTTTTCATCCCAGATCGGACCCTGATGCTGTTTTTGCTGCTGGGTCAGGTGCTGATTGATGATGGCGAGCACCTGCTCCTTCAGCAGCGTAGCCTTCTCTGCGCCATACACAGATGCAAGCAGTTTTTCGATGGCTACGATATTGCCGGCCGAGAGCTGATCGACGGATTGGGGATGTGTGGCCATGGTGGTTTTTGTTGTCATTGGTGGTGGGGCGAGTTTATCCCGAAAGCAGGGCTAGATCGACGCGGAAATACGCGCATTCGGTCACAGGAAATAAGCGTGGTGAAAGCGCTTGACCTGGAGTTGACTCCAGGTGTTACGGTGTGCCCTATATCAATGACTGGCGCCGAGCAGATCAATGCAGAAACACCCCAATACCACTATCGCGCACGAGAGCAGCCTGACCTGGCTGGCGTTGTTTGCCAGTACCGGCACGCTGGTCTGTTGTGCGCTGCCAATCATGCTGGTCACGCTTGGGCTGGGTGCCACGGTTGCCGCGATGACCAGCCAGTTCCCGCTACTGGTCACATTGAGCGAGTACAAACTTTTGGTGTTCGCATTTTCGGGGGCGATGCTGGCCTTGTCCGCCTGGTTGATGTACCGCCCGGGCCGGAGTTGCCCCACTGATCCGCGCAAAGCCGAAGTCTGCGCCCGCATGCAGCGATGGAATCGCCGTGTGCTGTGGCTGTCGGTGAGCATCTGGTTCATCGGTTTTACTGCGGCTTTCCTTGCACTGCCCATGCGTCGATTTTTGGATATATAGGAGCATTCCTCATGAAAAAACTGCTGCAACTGATACTGGTCTCTTCATTCATGGTATCGCTGCTGGCCAGTGCGGAGACGCTGGAGGTGCCGATTCAGGGCATGACCTGTCCGTTCTGTGCCGATGGTCTGCACCGCAAGCTGGGAGAGTTGCCAGGCGTGGAAAAGGCTGAGGTCAGCCTCAAGCTGAAAAAAGCGCGTTTGACCCTGAAGGAAGGGGCAAGTCTCGATAAGGATGAGATCAGAAAAGCGATTATTGACTCCGGATTTACGCCCGGAGAAGTGGAGGCAAAATGAAACGCCGAACATTATTGCCGCTATTCGGATTGTTGATGCTGGGTCAGCTTCCTGTTGCTGGCGTAGCAATGGGCTTGCGTTCGTTTGTGGCCTTGCCAGTCGACAAGGGTGGGGCAGTGGTTCGGTTCCAACTGGAGCGAAATGAGGACGTCAAATCGACAGTGGGAATTGCCAATCTCGCCTGGGGATTGAGCCACAACCAGACGCTGTTGTTCGGGCTGCCATACCGTCTCGATCCATCCGGGCCGAAGCGTCTCGGCGATCTGGCGATTCTCTATCGTCACATCGTTTGGCAAGACGACCACAAGCAGGGAACATCCAGGCTTGGTTTGTTGGGTGGGGCAGTGGCGCCTACCGACAATGACCGTGATGCCGCGATACAAGCGGGATTTGTTGCCACGTTTTATCGTGGCCGGGTCGAATGGGATTTTGACGCCTTGTATCAGGCGGGTATCGATCAGCGTGCCGATTCAGGCCGTTACGACATCTCCCGGCAGTTTCGGCTGACGCCGGCGGTGTATCCGGATTGGGGCGAAATTACCGAATGGGATCTGGTCATCGAACTGAATGGGCGCTGGCGTGAAGGCAGTGAAGTGGTGCATCAGGCAACGCTCGGCTTGCAGTGGATTCATCAAAGCTGGGTGCTTGAAGCTGGTGTGACACAAGACTTGAATGGTCCGGAAGCGACGCGGTTTCTTGTGAGCACCCGTCTGCATTTTTAACGGTTCCTGTGCAAGTCGTGGCGATCTCAGGCTGGGCAGCAGCGGCTATTAACACAGTAGGGTGGTGCGCGCGCAGCGTGCCCACCATTGCCGGTAATCTGGCATGCACCCGACGCGCGCACTATCCCCATGTAACGAACAGTGCAATAACGAGTAAATGATATGACGCTGACAATAGAAGTATTCACCGCCCCTGGCTGTGGCAAATGTGGCAAGGCGAAAACACGGCTGAAAAAAGTCGTCGAACAAATGGAACGCGATGGCGTTGAATGGCGTGAGGTGAATATTCTGGATGAACTCGACTATAGGAATCTCTGATTGTAACTACTCAGCGCAAAAAAACCATAAAAAAAGCTTGACAGGGTTTTTGCGTATTTTTCCTGCTTTTTCGGCAATCCAGGGATTAGCTTCAAACCCCTGCCTCAGAAGCATCATCATTCTAT
>JALSHZ010000073.1 GCA_026981985.1 Gammaproteobacteria bacterium
GTTCCGGCGGATCATCCGTGGCTGGAAAGTGCGCGCCGCGTTGGCGTTTGTCTCGGCGACGCCTGATTCAGCGAATACCAGGCACCGGATCACGAAACGGTGAATTCTCGGGATCATAGTGCGCGAGATCGTGCAGGATTCCATTTTGGATATTGTAAATCCAGCCATGCACCGTCAGCTCGGCGCCACGCCGCCAGGCATTCTGCACGATCGTGGTCTGGCTGACGTTCATCACCTGCTCTTTCACATTCAGTTCGCACAACCGGTCGATTTTCTCGGCATGCGAGAGCCCCTCGAACTCATGCGCATTGAAGCGAATGACATCCTTGATGTGGCGTAACCAGTTATCGATGAGGCCATGCTGCTGACCATCCAACGCTGCCTTGACGCCACCACAGTCGTAGTGGCCGCAGACGATAATGTGTTTTACCTTGAGTACATCGACGGCATACTGCAGTACCGACAGACAGTTCAGATCGGTATGCACCACCACGTTGGCGATATTGCGATGGACAAACACCTCACCCGGTGGCAGATCAACAATCTGGTTGGCCGGCACACGACTGTCCGCACAGCCGATCCACAGATAATCCGGGGTCTGCTGGTGGGAGAGTCGATAGAAAAAATCCGGATCCTCAGCGGTAATGCTCTCCGCCCAGGCACGATTCTTCTCGAAGACATGCTTGAGTTCGCTCATGGCGGCGCATTATTTCACCAAGCCCGGTGAGACTCAATAGGAATCATAACCGCCTCTCGATCACAGTTTCATAAAGCCCAGATCAGTGTCGGAAAAGTTGCGCAGATTGGGGAAGATGGTTCCTAGCGACTGCTCGCTCACACCAAACCACCGCGCCAATGTTGCACTGTACTGATCGTTCGACGTCGACGGAATCACTCGACCCTTACCGGCATCATCGGCACCGCCCAGTTTCCAGTCAGGCATCTGACCGACAATCCTGCCACCATCCACCGCAGCTCCCATGACCAGATGGTGACCACCCCAGCCATGATCCGTGCCATCACCGTTGGCGCTCAGCGTCCTGCCAAACTCGGTCGCGGTAAAGGTCGTAACCTGAGAAGACACCCCCAGCTCGTCAAGCTCCCGATTGAATTCATCGAGG
Organism: Gammaproteobacteria bacterium; assembly: GCA_026981985.1. Lineage (GTDB taxonomy): Bacteria > Pseudomonadota > Gammaproteobacteria > UWMA-0217 > UWMA-0217 > JALSHZ01. The sequence goes on from JALSHZ010000073.1 coordinate 1,122, forward strand.
CCAGTGGCGAGCGTCTGTAACAGCCGCGGATGATCACTGGCCTGGTTGGCATGGGTATCCCAGCCACCGAGACGAATAAAGAAAATCTGCCGTCTGGCTCCCAGCCCCTGACGCGCCGCAATCATTTGTGCCACCACCTCAAGGTCACGACCAAATTTCTGCTCATCACTGATGGTGAATTCCGTTGCCAACTGCGGCACATCGTCGAGCGCCGCCTGAATGCTCGTAACCGCCTCCATCGCACGCAGCTGAATCCTTGCATACTCACGAACCAACGGGTTAGCCGCTGAACGCGCCTGCCGCGCAAGAGCGCGATAGGCATCGATGCTCCGCTGGCCGCCACTACCTGGCTTGGCACCATGCAGGGTGACATAGCCCTTGCCCTGTCGCGTCAGCGAATATTGGCTCACACTGCTTCCTGACTGAAGCAGGTTGATCCCCCCGAAATTGAAATTGATCGCCGGATCCGCTGGCAGCTGACGCGCCACCAGATGATCTGCAATACGCCCAGCCCAGCCATCGAGGCTCCCGCCTGTCGGATCGCCAGACATCCACAGGCGCTGCTGATCACTGTGAGAAAACAGTTGCGGCGGTAATGCGACATTGCCGCTACGGTATTCCTCAGCGCTCAGCGGCCGTACAAGATTTCCGCAATTGGCGACCACCGACAATCGGTTGGCGTTATAGAGATCAGCAATCTTCGCTGCATCGGGATGGACGCCATAGCCTACACCGCGAAGCGGCTTTAAATCATCGCGCCGCGGCGCGAGGCCGCCACGTGAAGCCGCATAGTCGGCATAACCGGCCGATTCTGTCGGCACGATCATATTGAAACTATCGGCACCGCCAGCAAGATAGACACAGACAAGCGCCTTGTAATCATCGAACGCCGCTGCCCGTGCTGCATTACCGGCAACACCGGCGGTATAGAGCACGCTGCTGCCCAATGCAGCAGCCACACAGCTGCGCAAAAACGCCCTGCGATGCATTGTCTTTTTATTCATGACGCTTACCTCTGGATGGCATACTCAGCTGAACTGATGACGAGATAGAGTGCATCCCGCGCGCGCTGCTCCGGCCCACTCGACTGTTGTAGCAGCGACGCAAGAATACGATCGCGCATCGACTCCGACATGGCACCAGCGAGAAACACCAGATCGAGTTCGTCAACGAGTTTTTCAGGATCATCAGCAATGCTGATCAACGGTGCGATATCAATTGAAGATTGCGCATCCCAGCGAGCAAAAATCATCGAAAAGAGTGTGTTGGTTGCCGTCGTGATCGACGTTGTCGTCGTGATTCCAAATTCGGGTGCCTCCAGTTCCGCATCGCGCAGCTCCCCTACCGGCGAAAAGTCCGGCCGATAAAAATTGAACACCGTCGGCGACCGCATCGGTGCCTGAAGAAAATCCATCTCAGGCCGCCAGTAGTTACCTGCCTTCACTTTGCCCGAGTAATTTCGCCACAGATGGGTCACTTTCAGCAAAGGCTCGCGTAATTTACCGAATGCGTCTGCCGCATCTCTTGGGCGGCGCGCCTCGTCATCGAGCAATATTGCGCGAACAACAGCAGCAAGATCCCCTCTGACACCTCGACCGTTATCTTTGAAAACCGCTGCAATACGATAGACATATTCCGGTGATGGGTTGCTGGTAACGAAACGCTGTATCAACTGCCGTGAAATAAACGGTGGCGTATTCGGATGATTGAACAGAATATCGAGCGCTTGCTGCATATCCTGTGCGGCCGTCTGCCCGGCCGGGAAAATATGGCCAAGAAAGATCTTCTCACCACTATCATGATAATCAGGCCACGCCTTCATCGGGCGTGTAAAATCGCTGCCCCACTTGAACGCATCGGCCGATCCCCAGCCGCTGAAGATCCGCGCAAGCGCCTCGACATCCTTTTGGTTATAGGTCGGAATGGGCTGCCCCGCCTTTAACACCCGGCGGCCAGTCTGGTCGAGCTGCCACAACCCAATGGTAAAAAGCTGCATCACCTCGCGCGCATAATTTTCGTCAGGGTGAGCCCCCGTGGCGGGGTCATATTTCTGGCTGTCTTTCATACTGAGGTAGATGCCCATTGGCAAGCTGAGCGTCACATCTTCAAGGAGCTGCCGATAATTGCCAAGCGCGTGACGAACCAGCAAATCGTAGTAATCGAGCATTGCCGGCTGATTGTTGCGCAATATGGTCGGAAAATCGGAAACAACAAGAATCTGGCTCAGTGCCCAGGCCATACGCTGGCGCAGCTGATCATCGTGATCAACAACTGCCGACCACCACACATCCATGCGATGCACCAGTCCTTGCTGCTGAGCGAGCTGCCGGTGGAACGTTGGCGCTACAGCAATCTGCCGGTTGATCCAGGCTGAAAAATTATTGCCACTTTCAACCAGGCGCAAGATGTCATCACTTCGCGCGCCAAACGTGGCCTGAGAAAGAAATCTCGACGCTGCTTCTTCACTGGCGGTAAAAAGTGATCTACCGCCAACTTGGGGTGGCTGGGTACTGGCATCCGATGTCGGATTGACGAATTGCTCACTATCTTCGTCCAGCGCAGCATTGCCCACGGAAGAAGTGTCGCTTACTTGTTGTTGTTCGAGCGGCTGATCGACACAGCCCGATAACGTGGATATCAATAAAATAACGAGGAAAATGAGATGGAAACGAAATATTCCTTTCAGGAGATTCCCTGCAGGATAGTTTGGATGCATATTTCTCTCTGCTGAATGATTCTGGATACATGGCTAGTCAGTGCCAGCGATGTACAGTTTCATCCGCAATCAAGAAAAGATCGTTAACAATCTCGCTGTTTTCGATGATGCGTTTTGGAACAAGCGCAGGTTTTTTCTGTTTTCCCACCCAGGGGTGTGACCAACAACCTATTGTTACCGAACTCAAGTTTCGGAGTTCAGATTTTCCCATCAGCCAGTTCTCCGGGAAAGGTGGAAGCTGGAATGTGGCTCGGTCGCGGAGGCGCCACCAAAAGCCTCCCTTTTGCAAAGGGAGGTTTGGATGGATTGGTGCTGCGGAGTTTTGGTCTGGTGAGGTGGTATGAATCCCCCTCAATCCCCCTTTGGCAAAGGGGGAAGTTGTCAGAGGTGGCAGCCCTGTTTCCAGGGACAGCGCCGGTCTTGAGCGCGTGACCACTGATTCATGGGTTCTGATGTGGCGACCCAGGAATCAACAATACCACCTATTGCAACGTATTATTTGTTTTGCATCAATGGGTTGCTAACTAATTTGGATGCGACATGAACTCCGAAACTTGAGTTACCGAAGTTACAGCTGGAGGTTCAGCTGCATCTGGCGAGGATCATCTCCCTCTCCAAAGCGCACACCGAGCCCAATCAGACGCACCGGGCGTTGCCCGCGCTGCCAAGCCGTTTGCAACAGCATCTGGTAGGTTGGCAAATCAGGGCTCACTCCCGGCGTCTGCACCGTTGTCGTGGTGAAATCGTTGAAACGGAGTTTGAGAAACAGTGACACGATGCGTGATGCACTATCCGACTGTGCACGCGCCAGCCTTGCCAACAGCTCGGCATGCAATACATCCAGCTGTACCACACAGACATCACGGTCAGGCAGATCAGTGGCAAAGGTATCCTCGACACTGAGTGATTTACGAACACGGGAAGTTCTGACTTCGCGGCAATCGATACCGCGACTGAGTTCATATAAGCGATGGCCAAAACTGCCAAAATGTTCCCGCAGCTTTTCGACTGGCCACTGTTGCAAATCCCCACAACAGCGAATACCGAGACGATGCATCTTGGTTGCCGTCACCTTGCCAACACCAAAGATATTTTCAACCGGCAACGCGCGCACGAAGTCATCCACCTCATCAGGCAAGATCACTTTTTGGCCATTGGGCTTGTTCCAGTCTGACGCGACCTTGGCGAGAAATTTGTTCGGTGCAATCCCCGCTGATGCTGTCAACCGTTCGGTTTCCCAAATCCGCTGCCGAATCGCGGCCGCCATCAACGTCGCACTGCCTTTGCAGTGAAGCGCATGACTGACATCTAGAAAAGCCTCATCGAGCGACAACGGCTCGACCAGATCGGTAAATTCACGAAATATCGCCTGGATTCGGGCGGATACTTGCTTGTAAAGCGGCATATTGACCGGGCGAACGATCAGGCCCGGACATTTTTTCAGTGCGGTCGCCATCGGCATCGCAGAATGGATGCCAAAACGCCGAGCTTCATAGGAGCAAGTGGCCACCACACCGCGCCCGGCGGGGCTGCCGCCCACCGCCAGCGGCTTGCCCGCGAGCGCGGGATGTTCCCGTACTTCGATCGCGGCAAAAAAACAGTCCATGTCGATATGGATAATCTTTCGCTGCATTGCCGGCCCCATTTATCGGCCTAACAGCTTACGCCCGCTGCCGCTCTACCGACAGACACATCCTGTAGGGGCGAATTCATTCGCAAACACTAGCCCTTGTTGAGATCTTTCACTACCGATTGCCGCTACGCTGTCGAGTGTCGGCCGCACCCCGTCGGCGATTATTGCCTTTTTGTGGCGGACGCTGACCACCATTGCGACGTGGCGGCTTGGCCTTGCGAATGCTGGCTGGCTTCTTCGATGGCGCGGATATTGGCAGATCATGTTCTGGCTCGAAGCCATCGACGAGTTTGCGCTGCAACGGCTTTTTGATCAGCTTTTCGATATCCGACAACTGCTTGATCTCGTCTGCACTCACCAACGACACGGCTTGCCCGGTCGCGCCCGCACGTCCGGTGCGGCCAATACGATGCACATAATCCTCTGGCACGTTGGGCAGATCGAAATTCACCACCTGCGGCAGCTGGTCGATATCGATACCGCGCGCGGCAATATCGGTGGCAACCAGCGCACGAACACCGCCCGACTTGAAGTCCGCCAACGCACGCGTTCTGGCACCCTGGCTCTTGTTGCCATGAATTGCGGCAGCACGAATATTGTCGTTTTCGAGATATTTCGTCAGCCGGTTCGCGCCATGTTTGGTACGGGTGAAGATCAACACCTGATCCCAACCATTGTCGTGAATCAACTGACTGAGCAGTGCCGATTTCTGTTTTTTGTCGACAGGACAGAGCCACTGCTCGACCGCGGTGGATGCAGCATTGCGTGGTGTCACAGAAATTTCGACAGGATCATGCACGATCGTGCGTGCCAATTTGCGGATATCGTCGGAAAACGTTGCCGAAAACATCAGATTTTGGCGCTGCTTCGGCAACGCTTTCAAGATCCGGCGAATATCGTGAATGAAGCCCATATCCAGCATGCGGTCGGCTTCATCGAGCACCAGAATTTCCAGGTGGTCGAAACTGACGGCTTTCTGGTTGTAGAGATCCAGCAAACGTCCGGGCGTCGCCACCAGCACATCGACCCCTTCCTTGAGACGCGCGATCTGCGGGTTGATCTTCACCCCGCCAAACACCACGCTGGAGCGCAACGGCAGATGTTGCCCGTAAACCTCGACACTCTCGGCCACCTGGGCCGCCAGTTCACGAGTAGGCGTCAGCACCAGCGCACGAACCTGTCGCGACCCGGCGCGCCGGCCTTGGTTCAAGCGTTGCAACAGCGGCAGCGTAAAGCCCGCTGTCTTGCCGGTGCCAGTAGCGGCAGCGGCCATCAGATCACGCCCGGCAAGCACGGCTGGAATCGCCTGCTGCTGGATTGCTGAAGGTTCGCTGTAGCCCTGCTTGGCAACGGCGGAAAGAATACTATCGGAAAGGCCCAGTGCGGCGAAGTCGCCCACAGGCTTGTTTTGATCGGTCATATATTAGAAAAGTCTAACGGAGGGACGCGCAGCATACAGGAGTGCCGGTAGGAACACCATGAATGGGCGTCATTCCTGCTGCGGTGCCAGACTGCGGTGCCGGAAAGGGCTTCTACCTGCTGTGGCATACGTCCCTGTAACTGGTTCCCCGCTTCCTGCGAGGATGACGGAGTGCTGTCATTCCTGCCGGGATGCAGGAATCCAGTGCCAGGGAGGGCTGCCCCTGCCGTGCCCCCTAATACATCTACCACCAAGACAAAGTAAATCAGCGGTACACTCTCCACATCAATCAACAACAGAGCCACACATGAAAATCTGGATAGACGGCGACGCCTGCCCCGTCGTGATCAAGGAAATCCTGTTCCGCGCGGCGGAGCGAACACAGACGACAACGACGCTGATCGCCAATCAACCAATTCGCGTACCGCCGTCACCGCATATTCGTTTCCTTCAGGTCGGATCGGGCTTCGATGTTGCCGATGATGAAATCGTGCGTCGCGTCGAGCCGGGGGATCTGGTCATCACCGCCGATATTCCGCTGGCGTCCGAGGTCATCGACAAAGGGGCGACGGCGCTGAGTCCGCGCGGCGAGCGCTACACTCGCGACAATATCCGGGCGCGCCTGAACATGCGGGATTTCATGGAGTCGTTGCGTTCCAGTGGTGTGGATACCGGCGGTCCGCCAGCGTTGAATCATGGGGATCGTAAGACATTTGCGGATCAGCTGGATCGCTTGTTGCAGCAGGCGGCGCGATAATTATCATCTCAAGTTTCGGAGTTCAGATTTGCACATCAGCCAGTTCCCCGGGAAAGGCGGAAGCTGGAATGTAGCTCCGTCGCGGAGGAGCCACCAACAGCCTCCCTTTCGCAAAGGGAGGTTTGGAGGGATTGGTGCTGTGGAGTTTTGGTCTGATGAGGTGGTATAAATCCCCCCTCAATCCCCCTTTGGCAAAGGGGGAAGCCATCAGGTTGCGATGTTTTTACCAATGATCCCAATATTCTACTCGGATGAACTCCGAAATTTGAGTTATCAATAAGAGTAGTGCTGGGAATGACTTCGCGTTGTTACGTCGATATTTCCATCAAAACTGCTCGTAGTTGTCTTTGGCGTCCTGCATTTTTCGCCCCCTCCGGTGGGGGCGAGTTACTTTCTTGCCAACAGCTGCAAGAAAGTAACCAAAGAAAAGCCGCCCCACACACGCTTAATTCCGCTGTCAGGCACACCTTCCGGGGTCGGCTTGAGCGGCTTCCTGCCGCGCAAGCCTCAACCTGCCATCCTTGGCCGGCAGCCTCCTCCAGGCGCACCTGACAGCGGCGCGTGTGAACGGGAAAACAACAAAATCTTTACATCCATCACAGCTTACCACCGCGCTGATGCGTCACCTTGTTACGAAGATAGACCGGCAGCGCCTGCTCCGGCGTCACTGCGACGCCACGGGAAAAAGCATCGACCGCCAGTTTTGCAATCTCGCGCGAGTCCGGCAGCCGTTCACCGTCGATATCGACGGCCTGCGAATCCAGTCGTTCGCGCAGCACGTCAGCATAGACGCCCCAGCCTGTACCGGCGGCGTGCCACGCTTTCAGTTCGGGCGTGAGCGGTACTTCCACAGGCGGCACAACCACCTCGTCCCCCACGAGTTCGGCCACACCTCGCGCATTGCGGCAGTACTGCGCCCAGTAGACCTCGCCCATGCGCGCGTCGATGGCGCAGGCGACCGTCTCTGCACCCTGCGCATCGATCATGCCCTGGGCAATGGCCGCCAGCGTCGAGACTGGCACCACTGGCAGTCCAGCCGCCCAGGCCAGACCCTGCACACTGGCGGTGGCGATGCGCACGCCGGTGAATGATCCGGGGCCGCGGCCAAATGCGAGGGCGTCGAGTTGGGGCAGTTGCAAACCCGCTTCGGCGAGTACGGCGTCCACCATCGGCAACAGCAGTTCAGTATGACGGCGTGGCGCCAGTTCAAAGCGCGAGATGATCTCTCCGTCCAGCCACAAAGCAGCCGAGCAGGCTTCAGTGGCACTGTCGATGGCGAGCAGTTTCATGGTTCGTCCTCCTGCTGCGCGACCACATGGCGCAGAAAATAGATCGCATCATCCAGATCACGGGTCACCGGCATCGACGGTAAGCTATCGAGAAAACGTCGCCCATAGGCTTTCTGCTGCAAGCGTGGGTCACACAGCACCAGCAGACCGCGATCGCTGACACCCCGAATCAACCGCCCGGCACCCTGCTTCAGGCCGATCACCGCCTGTGGCAGCTGGTATTCCATGAACGGATTGCCGCCCTTTTTCTTCAGCGCTTCGAGCCGCGCTTCCATCACCGGATCACCGGGCGAGGCAAACGGCAGCTTGTCGATGATGACACATGAGAGCGCCGCGCCACGCACATCGACTCCCTCCCAAAATCCACTGGTGCCGAGCAGCACGGCATTTCCAGCCTCGCGAAAGCGGGCAATGAGATCCTGCCGTGGCGCTTCACCCTGCACCAGCAGCTCACGATCGACACGCTGGCGCAAAATCGCGTTGGCCTCTTGCAGCACCCGATGGCTGGTGAACAGCAGAAAAACGCCGCCCGGCGTTGCATCGATCAGCCGCAACGCCAGATCACAGACCTCACGTGCATAGCCGGGGCTGGACGGCATCGGCATTCCCTGCGGCAACAACATCAGCACATTGTTGTTGTAGTCGAAAGGACTATCCCACTGACCGCTGATCGGCTCATCCAAGCCAAGCCGGCGGGTGAAATGGCTGAAATCCTGACCCACGGCCAGCGTTGCGGAGGTAAACACCCAAGCCGAATCAAGCGTCTCCATGTGCTTGCGAAAGGTCTCAGCTACCTCACAAGGTGTATTGTTCAACGAAAACCCCAGCTTGCTGGTCTCGTACCACTGAATGCGATCATCCTGGCTTGATTCCAGCGCCTTGGCCTGGGCCAGCATCAGCTGCGTCCGCCGGAAGCAAACCTGCAATCCCTGGCTGCGAACCGCCGCTTCTTCGAGATTGGCGAGCAGCGTTTCCAGACCCTGCTGCAACTCTCGATAGGCCTTCTCGACGCGCGGATTGCGCAGAAATGGCAGCCACGCCGCGCGTCTGCCCGCCTGCCCCATCACCAGCCGGAACCGATTGACCAACACCGGCAACGCGTCCGCAGCCTCGATCAGTTCCGGCATGTCGGGCGCTTCGGTTCTTGCCTCGAACAACGTTTCGCGGCCCAGATCCTGAATCTGCCGACTGGTGAGCGAGTCACCGAAAAAGCGAACCGCCGTCTCCGGCAGCTGGTGTGCTTCGTCGATGATGATGGCATCCGCGACCGGCAACAGTTCGCCGAAGCCGATATCCTTGAGCGCCAGATCGGCGCAGAACAGATGGTGGTTGATCACCACCATGTCAGCCTCATGCGCTGCCTTGCGCGCCCGTACGACAAAACATTTTGCGTAGTCCGGACACTCCTGGCCGAGACAATTCTCAACCGTGGAAGTCACCCGCGGCCAGATCATGTGGTCTTCTGCAATCAGCGGAAAATCGACACGGTCGCCGGTGTCGGTGCTGCGCCGCCAATCATCGAGCTGCCACAGCAAACGGAAATCCTGATGACCGCGCTGACGCGAGCCTTGCAACGCCTGCTCCAGTCGATGCAGACAGAGGTAATTGGCGCGGCCCTTCAGCAACACCGCATTGACAGGCACCTTGAGGGCATCCAGCAGCGTTGGCAGATCCTTGTGATAGAGCTGATCCTGAAGATGCTTGGTACCGGTGGAGACGATGACCTTGCCCTCGGTGAGCAACGCCGGCACGAGATAGGCGAAGGTCTTGCCAATGCCAGTGCCCGCTTCCGCCACCAGCACCTGATGCTGGTCGAGCGCCTGTTGTACGGCAGCGGCCATCTGCAACTGCCCCTCTCGAACAGCGAAGCCCGGAATCGTGCGGCAAAGCAGACCACCGTCACCCAACACCTCATCGACGGTGTACGACACGTCGACCGCAGTGCTGGCGGGATCGCCTTCAGGCATTGGTGGACAGGACTTTTAGTGACCGCGCTGGCGCCAACTCCGTCATTCCGGCAGGAGGCCGGAATCCAGTGCCAGGGAAGGCTTCCACCGTGGTCGGTTCACATCGCTGTGACTGGATCACCGTATCCAGCGGGGATGACGATACCACGAGCTTGCTGCCATTCATTACTGGCTGTACTGCATCATTTTATCCAACGCCCGTTGCGCCCCCACCGCATCCCCCCTGGCCTGACGCGCTTCGGCGATCAGCTTCCAGTTGTCGGCGATCATGCCGGGACGACCCCGCGCCAGCGCGATGGACTTTTTCGCCATCGACTCGGCCTGGTGATACTTGCCCTGCTCCAGCCGGATGCGCGCCAGTTTCTGCCACAACGAGGCGTCTTTTGGCGCAATCCGCAGGCCGCGCTCGACGCTGGCGGCGGCACGGTCGAGCTGACCACTGGCCGCCAGGCTGTCGGCCTGTTGCAGCAGGCTCACGACCACCGGATTATCGGACGGGGCTTCGGGCGCCACGTCTACTGCCGTTTGCACATCCTCGACCGTCATGTCACCGGGCGGGAGCAGTTCAGGCTGTGGCATGGCTTGGGGACGCAGTGGCTCGCCACGTTCCAGCGGCATGGTTTCGACGCCTGGCTCCGGCTGGGGCATGGCCGGCTGCTGTGGCTGTGGCGCAGCCGGTGGCGGTGCCGGGCGCGGGATTCGCGTCTGCGTGGTCACCGGGCCGGTAGCACAACCGGCCAGTAACAGCGTCGATGCGAGCAGCGTCAGCGCGATAGTGCGCCACACAATAGATATGTTCGGTTTCAACGAAAAGTTCCCCATGTTCTCTTGCCACCCCGCGGTTTCGCGGTAGTGGGTGCTGTGTCCGTGGTTGACACTGTCCGGCTTCCACCGTTGGCCTCAGGCACAAACACCTCCTCATCTTCCATGTACAGCGCATCGCAGTCGAGCTGGCCTGGAAACACTGACCCCGGCAGGAACGGCAGCCAGACGGCCTCGCCACACTGACCATCGGTCAGCAGGCCATATTCGATGTCGGCCATGGCCCATTGTACGGTATCCGGCTCGACCGGCGTCAATGGTGTGGTATCGAGCTTGCGCACCGCAGCAGCCCAGACCCGCAGCGCACCCGACGATCCGGTCAGGCCGGTGGGCTGGTTGTCATCACGGCCCACCCAGGTGACAGCGACGTGGGAACCGGAAAAACCGGCAAACCAGCTATCACGCAGGTCGTTCGTGGTGCCGGTCTTGCCCGCCACTTTCAGATCCGGCGGCAACAGGTATTGCAGCGCCCGCGCCGTGCCGCGCTCGGTCACCTGTTGCAACGCCGTGGTGAGCAGGAACACCGGTTCGGATGGCACCACCTGCTCCACCTCCAGCGGGTAACGTTGTAGCGTCTGCCCCTGCTGATCGACTACCGCCAGAATCGCACGCAGCGGAGTGCGGTAGCCGTTGGCAGCAATGGTCTGATACATCTGCAACGCCTCGATCGGCGGAATGTCCAGCGCCCCCAGCAACAGCGCCGGATAGGGGTTGATATGGCTGGTAACGCCCAGCGCGCGCAACATTTTCACCACATTGTCGATGCCCACATGCAGCCCCAGGCGAACGCTGGCAATATTGTAGGAATGCACCAGTGCCGAGATGACGGTGACGTTCTCGTGATTTTCGTGATCGTAATTGCCCGGCGCCCAGACATCACCATTGGGCAATTCCAGTACCAACTCGCTGTCGTCGAGCGGTGTCAGCAGATTGTAGATGCGCGGGTGCGCCAGCGCGGTGAGATAGACTGCCGGCTTCACCATCGAACCGATCGGCCGCTGCATCGCCAAAGTGCGGTTGAAACCGGCATAGCGCGGATCACGCCCGCCGACTGATGCCAGCACCTCGCCCTGATCCACCGACGCCACCATCATTGCACCCTGCAGAATGCCGGATTCAAGACCGCGATCCTTCTCGATCTTTGCCAGCTGATTGACGACAGCCTGCTCGGTCTGGAATTGAATCTCCGGGTCAAGCGTGGTGAACACCACCAGACCCTCGTTCTGTAAGTCCTCATCGCGGTAGTCACGCCGCAGCTGCTTGCGCACCAGATCGAGAAACGCCGGATAGCGGGTGACGCTGGAAGGCACTTTGCGAGTCACGCCCAGCGGGCGGTTAAGCAGTATCTGCGCCGCGTCCTCACCCAGCACGCCTTCGCGCACCAGCACCTGAACCACGATATCGCGCCGTGCCCGCACCCGCTGCGGATGCCGACGCGGGTCGAAATAGGACGCGCCCTTGGCCATGCCCACCAGCAACAAGAGCTGCTCTGGCGACAGTTCCGACAGATGACGCTGAAAGTAAAACTGGCTGGCCAGACCAAAACCATGCACCGCGCGGGCACCATCCTGGCCGAGATAGATTTCATTCAGATAGGCTTCGAGAATCTCATCCTTGTCGTAATGCCACTCCAGCAGCAACGCCATGATCGCTTCGTTGAGCTTGCGAACAATGGTCTTTTCATTGGAGAGAAAGAAATTCTTCACCAACTGCTGCGTCAGCGTACTGCCCCCCTGCACGGTGCGCCCCGCTTTGAGGTTGGCGATCATCGCCCGCAGGATTGAGGTCGGCCTGACACCGTGGTGTTCATAAAAAGCCTTGTCCTCGATCTTCAGCAACGCCTTGACCAGCAGCGGCGGCACCTCATCGAGCTTGACCAGCACGCGGTCTTCATTGTGGCGCGGGTAGATGTTGGCGATGCGCACCGGCTCCATGCGAAACAACCCGAGCGGTTTGTTGCTCGCAGCATCCTTGATGGACGCAAGCCGGCCATCGCGGATCGCCAGCAGAATGCGCTGTGCCGGCTGGCGCTCGTCCGGAAAGTTGAAACTGCGGGTGTAGATGTCGAAACGGCCACCCTTGACGCTGTACTCACCTGGCTTGCGCACCGCATGCACCTTGACATAGTGCAACCATTCCAGCTGCCGCCTGAGTGCGGTCGGCGACAGCTTCAGCCCAGCATACAGCTCCAGCGGACGTGCATAGACGCGCGCTGGCAGCTCCCAGCGATTGCCTTCAAAACGGGAAGTCACCTGCCTGTCCAGCTTCCACACCCAGGGGATGCCGACCACCAGACCGAGGCCAATGGCGATCAGCAGCAGCCAGAGCAATGCTCGCCAGATGCGTGATCTGCCACCACGGCGGCGCGACTGTTTCTTGCGGGGTTTGGTCATGGATTTCCAGAGATTCAGAGACTGTGAAAAAAGGGGGCTGGCAGTGCGAACCCGTTTGGAGCCGTTGGGAGGACTAGTCTATCATTGCGCTGCACATGGGCCGCTTCGACGTTACGAAGCACGGTAATAATGTCCAGGTTGAACTTTGTAACCTGAGCCGAGTAAAAGGGGCAATATCATAATGGAACCGCTGACGAGCGTCGAACAACATGCACGACTGGTCAAGAATCTGCAGGCGCAGAAACCCTTCCCGCATCCAGCTGATGACGTCCAGTTGCTCGAAACCCATATTTCTTCCGTACTGCTCGCTGGCGACTACGCCTACAAAATCAAGAAACCGTTGGACTTCGGCTTTCTGAATTTCCTCAAGCTCGAAGACCGCGAACACTTTTGCGAAGAGGAGATCCGCCTCAACCGCCGCCTTGCACCGCAAATCTATCTCGAAGCCGTCCCGATCACTGGCAGCATCGAGCAGCCACGGATCGGTGGCGAGGGCGAGGCCATCGAATACGCAGTCAAGATGCGCCGTTTCGATCAGGAACAACTGCTCGATAAGGTGCTGGCCGCCGGCAAGCTCGACAACGACATCATCGACTCGATCGCCGACATTGTTGCTGAATTTCACGCCAACGCCGCGGTCGCGGGTGAAGAAACGGACCTGGGCTCGGCCGAATCAGTCTATGCGCCGGTGGCGCAGAACTTCGAGCAAATTCGCCCCCTGCTCAGCGACAATACCCAGCTGGATCAGCTCGACCGGCTCGAAGCCTGGTCGGAAGCCGCATACTTCAAACTCAAGCCCCTGCTGCAACAGCGCAAGGCCGGCGGGTTCATCCGCGAATCCCACGGCGACATGCATCTGGGCAATATCACGCTGGTCGATGGCAAGGTCGTGATCTTCGACGGCATCGAATTCAACGACGAGTTCCGTTGGATCGACGTCATCAGCGAAATGGCTTTCCTGACCATGGATCTGACCGACCGCGGCCAGCCCGGCATGGCACAGCGGCTGATGAATCGCTACCTTGAGAACACTGGCGACTACGAAGGTTTGCAACTGCTGCGTTTCTACCAGGTTTACCGCGCGCTGGTACGCGCCAAGATCGCCGGGTTCCGGTTGGCGCAGGAACTGTCGGAAGAGGAACGCAAAGCAGTCACCGCGGCATACCAAAGCTACAGCGATCTGGCGGAATCCTTCACCCGCGAGACAAACCCCTTCATCGTGCTGATGCGCGGCGTCTCGGCCAGCGGCAAGTCGTGGCTCGGCCAACGCCTGCTGGAAAAGACCGGCGCCTACCGCATCCGCTCCGATCGCGAGCGCAAACGCCTGTTTGCCGATCAGCACAGCACCACCAGCGAACTCAACCAAGGCCTCTATTCCAGTGAGACCACCGAAAAGACCTATGCGCGCTTACTCGAGCTGACCCAGCTGATCACCGCCGCAGGCTATCCGGTGATCGTTGATGCCACCTTCCTGAAGCAACAGCAAATTGCACCATTTGCCACGTTGGCGACAAACGCTGCGATCCCCTTATCCGTCGTCACCACAAGCGCCGACAACGCGGTACTCGAAGAGCGTCTGCGCCAGCGCGCCAAGGAAAAAGACAACATCTCGGATGCCGACCGCAAGGTACTCGACTATCAGTTGCAAAATATCGAGCCGGTCCCGCAAGGACTCAGCCAAATCGACGTCGATACCGGCGGCAGCGTCGATACAGACCGCATTGTCCAGACCATCACCCAGGTGAAATAACCATGAATACCCGACATTTCCTTTTAACGCTCTCACTTGCCACCCTAAGCCATGGCGCATTGGCCGACACAGTCATCCACTTCAAGACCAATGCCCCCGGCTCACCGGAAAGCATGTCGATAAAAGGCAACAAGGTATTGATCTCAGCGCCCGAGAAAAACGGGCGATTTATCATGGATACGACATCCGAGAAAATCGTGATGATCAACGACCAGGAGAAGAAATATTTCGAGATCGACAGCAATACCATCGAACAGACTGCCAGCATGATGGACGTCATGCGCCAGACCATGCTCGCGCAACTGCAAAATCTTCCCGAAGAACAGCGCAAGGCGCTCGAAGCACGTCTTGGCCTGTCTTCCGTTACCCCGCCCCCCGCACCGAAAGTAGAAGTCAAGCCCACCACCAGTAAAATCAAGGTCAATGGCGTTCCCTGCACCCTCACCGACATCTACACCGATGGCATCAAAACCGCCGAAGCCTGTGTCGCCACCACCAAGGCAGCCGGCATCTCAGATGCCGACTACCGCACCATGCAGAAAATGTTTCGCCTGTCGAAAAAACTCGCCGAGAAATCCGCCAAAATGACGGGGCCCGCAGCCGGGAAATTCGCCAAATCCCTGACCCCCGAACTCGACGGCTTTCCCATGCAGGTGCGCGATCTGAGAAACGGCAACCAGGTCATCGTCAGTAAGATAGAAACGCCAAAACTGACGGAAAAGGCATTCCAGCCAGGAAAAAACTACCAGAAGTTCAACCCCATGCAGGAAATACAACGAATGATGGGCGAGCAGCGACGGTAGATCAGATTAAACGGCTCAGGCATTGACTCAAGCGGCAATGAACCCCGACACTCAATGCTCGGCGCTTACCGATACCCGGTTACGCCCATCGCCCTTGGATTGGTAAAGCGCCTTGTCGGCTTTGTCTATCAGCGATTCTGCGGTATCCCAGCGCATGGCGCCGCAGACACCAATCGACACTGTCACCGGTCGCAGTTCTTCACCGCTGTCGCTGCGTGACATTTTCGAGATTTCGATCTTCTTGCGGATCTGCTCTGCCACCGTCACTGCATTGTCAGCGCTGGTGTCTTGCAATAACACGCAGAACTCCTCACCCCCATAGCGCAATGCCATTAAGTTAAGCCCCAAGTCATTGATTTACATGGCCCGTTTATAACAAAGATAGAATGGCTGCCGCCCCGTAGCCCGCTTTTTTCGGACGAAGCACCTGTCAGGGCGTATTGCCGTC
>JALSHZ010000074.1 GCA_026981985.1 Gammaproteobacteria bacterium
GTTTCAATCCGCTCCCGCCATTTTCAGGCGGGAGAACAGCCCGAAGGCAAGTCTATGATAGTGCTTTGCTTGTGAGTGTGAAAGCGCGAACCTGTGACAGCTTCCAGATTATCAATCTCTTCTCTGATGGTGGAAACCGAAAAAAACCATTGTGGTTCAAAGAGATGGATCGTTCGCGAAAGCTTCGGGTTTTTTGGCATCACTGGAGGTTCGCGTTTATATGATCAGTGGAGCATCGAAATCGGTGGCTTTGAATGTACCAAATTCCTTGATGTTTTTCTCCAGTGGTTCATGCAGACGATAGAGCCGGAGGTTGTCCTCCTTTTCGTCGATTTCATCCAGCAACGCCGCTTCTAGCAGTTCATAGGTGGCGGCATCGACTTTGCACTCGAATACGGACTTTTGCACCCGTTGGCCGTAGTTCTGACAAACTTTGGCAACACGGCGCAGGCGGCGACGACCCGCTCTGGTTTCGGTGGAAACATCATAGGTGACGAGGATGAGCATCGGCGTAGTTATTTGTGCAGATAGGGAATATAGGCTTCGATATCACCCCGCAGGTAACGTGCGAGAAAGCGGGCCTGGAGGATCGGGATCAGCCCGATCTCCACTTTCTGCTCGAGTACCGGGTGCGTGATCAGTTCCTTTTTCCGTTCCTGATAGGCAACAAGCAGTTTTTTTCGCCCACTGTCGTTGAGCAGGACGCTACCGCCGGGGTTGAAATCGAAATCCTTGCCTGCAATCTGGCCGCGGTTGATCAGGGTGATGGCGAGACGGTCGCCAAACACGGCGCGGTATTCTTCCAGCAGATCAAGCGCAAGCGCCTGCCGCCCCGGTCTGACGGCATGTAGAAAGCCAAGCTGGGGGTCAAGGCCGACACCTTCCAGCGCAGAGCGGCAATCGTTGAGCAGCAGTGCATAGAGAAATGAAAACAGTGCGTTGAGCGGGTCACGTGGCGGGCGGCGGTTGCGCTGGTCGAAGCGAAAATCCTCGCGCATGGCGGGTTTGATCATTCGGTTGATCTGCTCGAAATAGATCCGCGCGGCGTCGCCTTCCAGGCCCCGGACACTGTCGAGGCTGTCCGCGTGCTGAAGGTTCCGCAGGTTGATGGCGATACTGTCTGCTGCCTTTTTCAGTGCCGTTTTCTCTTTTTCATCCTTGCTGTCCCGCGCACTACGCAATAGCACCTGGCGGCTATTGCGCAGTTTGCCCGCGATGAACGCTTGCGCCAGCTCAAGGGACGTTACCGCATCATCAGCGGTGCGGTACTGCGCCTGACGCAGCAGGATATTGCCATTGACCGGCCCTTCCACCCGCGCCTGGAAACGGCCATTTTCATTCAACCAGACAATGCTGCGGCCATCGTCCATGCAGCGCGCCATGAGCGCGGTGCTGAGGTTGATCCGTCCGATGCAGACAATGCCGCCCAGGTGGTGCAAAGGCACTTGCAGCCGCTTTTCCTTTTCGATCATCACCACCAGGGTTTCGCCTTCCAGCCGCAACCAGGCGCCTTCGGTAGAGACATAGAGCGTATTGAGCAGTTGCTTCACGGCGAGTCTGTGTCGGTTTCGAACAAGGTTGTTTTCAGGGCATGAATGCGCCGGGCCGCGCCCACCAGCTCCGGCTGGCAGAGGTCATGCAGCGAACAGGCGCGGCACAAGGCTGCGTCATCGGTCGGCGGCGGCAGTCTGCTACTGGCCAGCAATGCGCGGACGGCATCGGCAATCTGCACCACCTGTTGCCGCAAGGCAGGGGTGATGGGCACCACGCGGCGGCGTTTGCTCTTGTGGTGGTAAATCGCACCTTCAGGCACTTCGCGCCCGGTCATCTCCTCGAGGCAGAGCGCCTGCGCGGCAAGCTGGATGTCATCATGCTCGCGCTTGTGGCGTTTACCCTGTTTGTATTCGACCGGATACGGCGTGCCATCAGGCAAAAACTCCACCACATCTGCCTTGCCCACCAGGCCAAGACGCTCACTGTAGAGCGGCAACGCCCGCTGTACGCGCACGCCATCCTCAACGCTGATCTCACCGCTGTCCACGCGTCGGTGGGCGCGCTGGCCACGCAGCGTGAATTCATTGTCATCGAAGCTCTGCTCCTGATGGATCAGGGCGCACTGGCGCGGGCAATAGCTGTAGTGTTGCAGCGCGGAGAGCATGATGGGCTGTCGATCTTCATTCAAAGCGAGATTCCACCGGCTCAATCAACCGCTTGCCATGAATGACCGCAACCACAAGAATGTCATTTTCCCGCAGCTGATAGATCATGCGATAGCTATAAACCAACCGTTCCCTGATCGAAGCATCAGCGATCTCCGGCACGATCCGGCCAATCAAGGGCGCTTCAGGGATTGCTTGTGCTGTGGATACCAGTTTGGAAACCACTGCTTTTGCATAGAAACCAGAGTCCCTCGCAATGTACTGCGCAATCGACTCGATATCTTCCAGCGCTTCCGGGGACCAGACTACTCTTGTAGCCATTTGGCCAGCTTCTGCTCGGCAACCTGATGTTCGACCACGCCTTCCACGTCGGCACGTTCTATGCCCTTGTGGATTTTGTCCGCCACATACAGGTGGTACTGCATGTCTTCCAGTGTGCAATCATCTGGCAATTTTTCCAGGATGGACGCAATCTGTTGTTTCGTTGTATTCACAGCCTGAACCTCAATATCGCATGAAACATAATCGGTAACTACTCAGCGCCCCAGCCCGCTGCGCGGGCACACACCGAAAAGTAACGAAATGATACTGAGCCAGCCATTCAATAGCCACCCGGCCACTTGGTTTTCTTTCCCCTTCGCACGCGCCGCTGCCGGGTGCGACTGGAGGGGGCAACCGGCCATGGATGGCCGGTTGAAGCTTGCGCGGCAGGAAGCCGCTCAAGCTGACCCCGGAAGGCGTGCCCGGCAGCGGAATCAAGCGTGTGTGGGGCGTCCTTTTTTGGGTTCCGTTTTTTGGACGAGCAAAAAATGGAACTCGCGCTATGCGAGATTGGGCTGGAAGAGTCGTAGCGTTGACGAGCGCGAAACCCGTACCACCACAACTCGATATGAGCGGCGAGGACAAAAAGCAGGAGATCATTTCTTTCGTCCAATAGCCGCTTGGGGAAACAGAGGTGGCATCGTTTCGTGGCCAATCAAACTTTGCTGCTTCCACCACGGTCCTCTGCCACGGCCCCGAGTACCTTTTTGTCAACAGCAACAAAAAGGTACCAAAAAATGCCGCCCCGATTCCCCGCTGGTTCCTGCGCTTCTCGGCCCAGCCGGGGGTCGGCCAACACGTCCCTTCGTGACGGCCGACGCAGGCCATCCATGGCCTGCCCCTGCGGGCTGATCCCGGCTGCGCCTGCGATGCTCGGGCGGGCAAAGGGGGTTTCGTGGTTTCCAGGCGACCAGTTTGTTGCAAAGTTACTTGGAAGCGCCCCAACCCGCTGCGCGGGCACACACCGAAAAGTAACGAAATGATACTGAGCCAACTGTTCGATAGCCACCCGGCCACTTGGTTGGTGAGCGTGACCCTTCCCTCGTCCGTTTTTCCTGTTTTGCAAATTACGCATTGCATACCGCTCAGCCCAGCTTGCGCTCCAGCGTCACCCCGTTGGGCAAGTTGCTGTCATCGATGCTGATTTCATAATCCCCAAATCCACGCGGCACCGCAACGTCTTCGTTGCGCCTGATTTCGATCCGCTCGAACAGGTCATGCGCATGGGCGCTGCCGAGTTTTCCATCGTGTTTGAACACATACAGCCCCCGGGTGGCCATCTGCCCACGGGCAGCGGAACGGTCGTGTTCGAACATGTTGGCCAGCGCTTCCCAGAGCAGTTGCAGGTCGTCTTCGGAGAAACCGGTCTGGCCGGCCAGCGGCGCGGAGATGAAGCCGTGGGCGCGGTAAAGGCCGTAAGGGACGGTGTGTTTGCGGCCCATGGTGCGGTTGTCACCATCCTGCTTTTCCGCCTCGGCTTCGGTGGCGACGGCCATGCGGGTGATGGAATGCTCCTGAGCGAAAATCGGGTCGATGGAGCGGGCAAAGGTAAGCTGCACCGGACCACGCACCTGACCGCAGTTGACGCCGGTGGACATGACCGCGCCAAAGGTACGCACATCGAAAAAGTTCTGGCACATCCACTGGCGGGCCTCGCTGACCTTGTCGCCGCCGATGCGTTTCTTGCCCTTGCCTTCCAGCAAGCCCTCCGCGCCAATGGCTTTGTAGGCGCGCTCATGTTGCTGGTTGAGAATGGCTTTTTCCTTCACATAAATTTCATAGGGCGGCTGCTCTTCTTTCACCAGCCCGACATAGTTGCGCACCTTGCGCTTGAGGCTGACATCGGTGACCAACCCGAGGCCGGTTTCGGCATCAACACGCGGCAGATTGCCGGCATCCGGATCACCATTGGGATTGCCATCCATCACGTCGAACAGCAGTACAAAGTCATAGCGGTTTTCGAGGCTCATTGATCGTCTCCTTGATGTTCAGATTCGAGGTCGTGTTTTTTGAAAAAGTCCTGGCGCTGATGGTAATAACCGATGGCGAAACGGCCCTGGTCTTCCAGCGACAAATGAGCGGGAAAATCGTCGATGCCTGAGATTATCTCACCCAGCAGGCGTTCGAAATTGACCGCCCTGCCCTTGTTCTCCAGCTTGCTCAAATGATGCTTGGACAGCTTTATCAGGGTGGCAAAAGCAGTGACCGGGGTGCTCGATGCCGAGCCGTAATAACGGTCACGAATGGTGGCGTTGATGCCGGGATTGGCTTCTTCCTGGATTTTTTCCAGTACGGCGAAGAGCCGGCCCAGCCGATAGCCGGGGTTAATATTGTCGGGGTCCAGTGACACGGTCAGTTCCTCCTTTGCGTGAGAATTTGAAAAACGGTTGGCGCGGTTCAGGCAGCCCTTGAGCAGCGCGGCGCGGGGATAGGTGATTTCACGCTCTGCGCGGATGCGCTGGACCAGCGCCGCCAGCAGGGTGTAGGGGTAAGGCCGCCCTTCGAGAATGGCGCGCAGGGTATCGCCCGCCAGATTTGGCGGAATATTGTCGGCCTTGCCTTGGGTGGCGGTGGACACCAGCAGCCGGAACAGCGGCAAATATTCAGGCTGGTTGCCGCCATGCACGATTCGAATGTCTTCAAAATGCTGGATGATTTTTTCCGCCAGCTCAGCAACGCTGGTCACTGCCCAGAAACGCACTGCAATACGCGCAGCATTGGGGGCCAGCCCAAGCACATGAAAGCGGGTATCGGCATCATCGCGGGTATAGCGGCCGTGGTGAATGGACTGGAACAGCGCCGCCACCTTTTCACTATGACGATCGGGATCGTCATCTGAAGGCTCACCGAAGATATCCACCACGGCGGTTTCCATGTCCGAGGGCTTTTCCGCCCAGAAAACGGTGGAGCTGTCACCCACCTGTAAACGCTGCGGGCTGTCCTTGCGCAGTAAATGATTCAGGGCAGTCGTGTAAGCAAATACAGGACGCACACCTACAGGCGAATTGTAACCCTGCTGCTTCAAGTAAGATGCAAAAGCCGGAGTAGGTCCCGCATTGTTGCTACCGGACACCTTGTTGTTTACTGAAACAATGTTCGCCCCTGAAGTCTGCGCGCCCCATACCCCCTTGATCGCCGGATGCAAGCGGCTGATACCGCGCTCTTCTCCCGAAATCAGGCAGATACCCCGCTCACTGCTGTCTGCCGCCGCTTCAGCAAGCTGCTCGATGGCGGCCTTGACCACTGGGCGCTGGCATACTAGCTCACTGTCTCCGAGCAGGCGGAAACTGAGATTGGGATTGGCGCGCAGTTCTTTCCAGGCCGGCTGACGGATCAGTGTTTTGCAGTCGATGCGACCCAGAAACCGCAACACGGCCTGCACACCCACATCGTTCAGCGCAGCTTCCGGTAACGCACGGATGCGTTCCAGAAAAGCCTGCTGCTGTTCTTGCAAACGCTCGGGGTCTGGTGTTTTTTGCCCCGGCTTGACCTTGCGGGGAATGCCCAACACATATTCGGCGTTGTCCCACAGCAGGTTGGTGGCAATGCCCGAGGTTTTTTTGACCGCCTGCGGCACCAGGTAGGCGCGAGCCTGTTTTTTTCTGCCACTGCCTTCGCATGCGTCCTCGATTTGAATCAGCTTCCCGTCCGCATCGACTTCGATGATGAACGGCAGCTCTTTCCACTCGAAACCAAAAGGTGGCAGGCCAGAATCGGGGTCATCCACCTTGCGCTGGTAGTATTCGTAAAGCGCTTGCAGGATCATCCGCGCACCTCCTCGCTATCCCACTCCGGCACGTCGATGACGCCGTTTTCCATGCGCGCCTGGAAAAATCGGGGATTGGGTGATTTCGGATTGCTATAGTCCAGGTCGTAGAGCATCCAGCCGAGGTCGCGTGTCTCGCCGATGGTCGTGGCGGTATTGTCGGCCGGCCGAAAATCACAGGAGAATTCCCGGCAGCCGAGATAGGGTTGGTTGAAGCATTGCCCCTTGCGCAGCCGCCGCTCGAACATTTCGGAATATTTGGCCGGGCTTTCATTTTTTTCCTTCAGGTCGAAGTGTGCGTGCAGCCGGTAGTGGACATCGCGCAGGAACAGGCCAGCACGCTGTTGGCGGTCATCCTCGATATAGGTACCCAGGCGGCCCGTGCCATTTTTAATGGCGGTCTTGACATTGCGCTCCGAGATCACGCCGCCCAGCTCGTTACGTCGCAGGTTGATCCAGCGCACCGGGCTAAGCACTTCGATGCGGGTGACACGCCAGGCGATTTCCGGCTTCCAGAGAATGGCATCGAAGATGGCTCGAGCAGCCGAGGGGGTGATGACATCGTAAGAGACACGCTCCACCTTCATCTCGGGCCGGGTGAAGCAGGCAAAATCGCCGCGCACTTCCAGGCTGTGGGTTTTCATGATTCGAATAACTCCTTGTCGTCAGTGGCATGGGCGCATAAATAGCCCTGCCGGGCGTAATCGAGAATGTTCCGATCTTCGGTGATCAGTCGCAAATCATGGTGGCGGGCTATGGCCACCAGCAGGCGGTCGGCGTGGAAGCTGCCTGGGAGTTGGTTGGCAGGCGGTGCCATGTGGATAACCATCTCGCCTTGCATGGTCATGTCGATGTGACCAGTACAATTCATATCACCAGGTCCTCGGCTCTGGGCGCCTCGGCGTCGAAGGCGAGTCCCAGAACGGGGTCGTAGATCGTCGTGCCCGCTACCTGCGCCCAGATACCGGGCCAGATTTCTTCCACCTCGCTGTCCTGTTGCAACTGTTTGAAGTGCCATTCGGAGACGTTGACGCTGTAGCCTTGCAGCTTGCGCATCAGCCAGCGGCTGGGGCCTTCCTGTTTGAGCCTGCCAAGGAAGATGTCGATATCATCATCAGTTTCACTGGCGTGATAGTGCACCAGTAGGGTTTCGCCCTGTTGGTCGATCAGGCGAAAGTACCGAGCCGCGCTGCGGAACTGGCATGCCAGCTCGCCATTGGGCGTGAGCAGCCTTTCGATGCCGTGCTTGTCGAGGTCGCAATCGTCGTAGAACAGGCGGAAGAACTGGCTGAAGTTCTCACGCGCCAGCGGATCGTCGCCGTTGGCTGCCAGCACCGAGATAGCCTTGCTGGCGGCGCGGCGCATCAAGCCCGGCGGTGGCGCTTCCGGCGGCACGAAGACGAAGACTTCGCCCCGCTCGAGCTTGCCTTCGCGGTTGCAGCGGCCAGCGGCCTGGGCGATGGAGTCCAGCCCGGCCAAGGCGCGGTACACCACTGGAAAGTCCAGATCGACCCCGGCCTCGACCAGTTGAGTGCTGACGACCCGCACCGGAATACCATTGGCCAGTTTCTCTTTGATGTCTGCGATCACGGCTGAGCGGTGCTTGCCGCACATCAATGCGGAAAGGTGGATGGTTCCCCCGGGCATGCGGCGATGCAGTTCACGCGCCTGCTTACGGGTATTGACGATGGCCAGCACCGACTGGTGCCTTCCGATTTCGGCAGCGAGGTCATCCCAGTCGCGCGGCCGGTTGATATCTTGCGGCAGTTGCACCCGCACCCGTTCCAGTGCGGCATAGAGCGCATCGGGGTCGGGGATGATCTCTTCAACCCGATCCAGCCCGCGCAATATCGCGCGCCCAAAGCTGTCCTTGCGGCTCTCCAGCGCGGGCTGTGTGGCAGTGGAGAGAACCACCGTGACGCCATAGTGCTGCACCAACAGGTTCAACACATCGAGGATCGGTTGCAGCAGCTCAGGCGGCATCAGCTGCGCCTCGTCTAGTATCACCACGCTCTCCACGATGTTATGCAGCTTGCGGCAGCGGCTGGTGCGTGCGGCGAACAGGGATTCGAAAAACTGCACGCTGGTGGTGACGATAATGGGCGCATCCCAGTTCTCCGCCGCCAGTCGCGAACGGGCGGTCTCAAGCTCGGGGTCGAGGCTGCTGTGGTGTTCGATGACGGCCTCACCGAAGATATCGCGAAACACCTTGGCAGTCTGCTCGATGATGCTGGTATAGGGAATCACATGGATCACCCGCCGCTTGCCGTGAGCGACGGCATGCTCCAGCGCAAAGGCCATGCCGGACAGTGTCTTGCCGCCACCGGTGGGCACGGTGAGCGAAAACAACCCGGGACGGTGGCTTGCCTTGTCGCGGCAGTTTCGCAGAATCCCGGCACGCAGACGGTTGACGGGCGTGTCTGCTGCACGCCGGGCAAGCTGCTTCATGTGCGCATCGAAGGGGGCCAGCAGGCTCGCCAAATCGGGCTGTTGGCTGCGCAAGTCCGCCTTCCCGCCGTCCATGAACGCCTCGGTGTCCAGAAAGTCGGCATCCACCAGGCAGGAAAACAGCATGCGTACCCAAAGCGCAAAACCCGCCTTGCCACCGGGCGGCTGAAAGGCAGGCTGCTCCGCTTCGAGCAGTTCTGCAGGAATATCCGCTGCTAAAGCCTGGTCCAGAAGCTCTCGCCGAGCCAGGCGCTCCTTCAACGAACCGCCCGTGCCCGATTCAAGCTTTTCCCAATCCGGCAACCCAGCATGATGCCCGGCGATCAGATAAGCCAGCACCCGGCCTGGCAACCCCCATTGGGCAACTGCATAGATCGCACCAGCGGTGGAATGATCGACTCGACCCTTGACCTCGACATGCGCCTGCTCACGCTCGAAACCACTGGCATTGCGAATATATGCCTGAAACTCGGCATTGAATTTTCCCAGATCGTGCCACTGGCCCGCAGCCGCTGCCCATGCTTGCGCGCCGAAGCCAGAGGCAGACCGCCCTGCAATATTGCCAACCGAGCGCAAATGCGCATGCAGCGAATGTGTGATCCAATCCGAATCGCCTTCGCAGCGGACATGTGCCACAGCGGCACCGCCCTCTATTGGACTATCTCCCATGACCCGCGCTTCCATTTTCCAGCAATAATGGTGACGTCGAGCATGCCCAAAACACTGACATTTTTCTGTGATGAATGCCGCAGCCACAAACTTGGCTGGACATCATGTTTTACCTGCATAAATATCTTGCGGCACCGCCATCCCCGCTGGACACGGGAATCCAGTCACAGGGACGTGCCTCCCAATCCTGGCATCAATAATCCTCCAGCCGGTCACCACCATCCTCGATCATTTGTTCCGATAGCGCCAGATCGAGAACCTGCTGCTGCAAGCGCTGATGCAGCTGATGGTAGCCGCAGGCGGTGGACGCGGATGGCGCCTTGCCGGCGTAGTGCAGCTGCTGTCTTGCCGTGGTCAGCGCCTGGAGGTGATGACGGATCTGGTACCATGCGCCCTGATTACGTGGTTCCTCCTGGCACCAGACGATTTCTTCGGCGTTGGGGTATTCGGCGAGTGCGGCGGCGGCTTCATCGCGCGGAAAAGGGTAGAGCTGTTCGATTCTAACCAGCGCGATATCTGTTTTCTTTTCACGCTCGCGCTGCGCTTGCAGTTCGAACCAGATCTTGCCACTGCACAGCACGACTCGCCTCACTGCCTGCGGAGCAGCGATGGACGTGTCGCGCAGCACCCGTTCCAGGGCACCATCCGTCAGCGCTGCCAGGGGTGATTTCGAAAGCGGATGACGTAACAGGCTTTTCGGCATCATGACAATCAGTGGACGCCGAAAACTGCGCATCATCTGGTTGCGCAGCAGGTGAAACAACTGCGCCGGTGTGGTCGGCATCCAGACGCGCATATTGCGTTGCGCGCAGAGCTGAAGATAGCGCTCCAGCCGCGCCGATGAGTGTTCCGGCCCCTGCCCTTCATAACCATGCGGCAGAAAAAGCACGAGCTGGCACAGGCGTCCCCATTTCTGATGCCCGGCAACCAGAAACTGATCGATCATCACCTGCGCCATATTGGCAAAATCACCAAACTGCGCCTCCCAGATCACCAGTGTTTCGGGGCTGGATGTGGCGTAGCCATATTCGAAACCCAGCACGGCCATTTCGGACAGCAGTGAGTTGATGACACGAAAAGCCGGTTGGCCATCGAAAAGATGTTGCAGCGGCACATGACGCTGCCGTTGCTGCTGGTGATGCCATTCGGCATGCCGGTGTGAAAACGTGCCCCGCCCGGAATCCTGCCCCGAGAGCCGGACAGCAAAGCCTTGTTGCAGCAATGATCCATAGGCCAGCGTTTCCGCCATGCCCCAGTCGAGCAGTGTTTCGCCGCGCATCATTTTGCGCCGTTCTTCCAGCAACGCCGCTACGCGACGATGAACAACGAAATCTTCCGGGACAGTCGTCACCTTTTCACCAATTTCCTGCAAGCGCTCCGGGGATACCCCTGTGTCCACCCGCTCTTCGCGTGACGCTGACAGATAGCGCATCCAGTTGCCGGCATAATTACTGTGCGAGCCGCGCAAGAAGCCATTTGCAACCGAAGCACCCTGTTCCAGTGCGCTGCGGTAGTCCTGCCATAGCCTCTTCGCTTCGTTATCAGCAATCAAACCTTGATCCGCCAGCATTTCGGCATAGCGTTCGCGTACCGGCTTCAGCTTGCGAATACTGGAATACATGACCGGCTGCGTCATCATCGGCTCATCCGCCTCGTTATGACCGTGGCGGCGGTAGCAGACAATATCGATAACGACATCGTTATTGAATGTATTGCGGTAGTCCAGCGCCAGCCGGGCGACGAAAATGACCGCATCGGGATCGTCGCCGTTGACATGAAATATCGGTGCCTTGATGATTTTTGCCGCTTCGGTGCAATAGAGTGTCGAGCGCGCCTCCAGCGGTGAACTGGTGGTAAAGCCGATCTGGTTGTTGATGACGATATGAATGGCACCACCAACACCATAGCCCGTCGTTTTGGAAAGATTGAAGGTCTCGGCAACGACACCCTGGCCGGAAAAAGCGGCATCGCCGTGGAGAATCACCGGAACGACTTTATTCCTTGCCTGATTGCTGTCTGCTTGGCTGTCCTGCCGCGCCCGTACGCCGCCCAGCACAACAGGCGAAATCACTTCCAGATGCGACGGGTTGAATGCCAGGGCAACGCGAACATGCTGATCACCGGCATCGATTTCGGAATAATATCCCTGGTGATATTTCACATCTCCCGAACCGGACAACTCATCCGACAGCTCACCGTCAAATTCACGGAAAAGCTGGCGAGGCGGTTTGCCGAGGGTATTGACCAACACATTGAGCCGGCCACGGTGCGCCATGCCGATGACGATATCTTCGACGCCCTGACGACCACCCTGCTGCACGATATCATTGAGCAACGGGATCAATACCTCACAGCCTTCGAGCGAAAAGCGTTTCTGCCCGACATAGCGCCGATGTAAAAAATGCTCCAGCCCTTCTGCGGCGGTCAGATCCTTGAGCACACGACGCCGTGTCGCATGGTCGAGCGCAAAAGACCATTGCCCCCGCGCCTGCTCCAGACGATGGGTGATCCAGCGGCGCTGACGGGTCGAAGTCAGGTGAAAACTCTCTGACCCCAGCGATCCGCAATAGACCCTGTCGAGAATACGGATGACCTCACGCAGCGGCATGGCTTCGTCGGGATCGATCGACGTCACCAGAACCGGCTGGTCGAGGTCATCGCTGGAGAGATCATGTTCCTCCAGTTGCAAACCATAAGGACGTTTTCTCTCGCGGACGCCCAACGGGTCGGTATCGGCCATCAAATGGCCCAGCATGCGATAGGCACCGATCAGGCGATGCGCCCCCTTGAGCTTGCGCAGCCGTTCCAGCTCCGCAGTTGCTTTATGCGGCAACTCGCCCTGCTGTTGCGCCTTTTCGAGTGCAGAGAAAAAATCCTGCCAGCTGCTGTCGAGCGCTGCCGGGTTCTGCTGCCAGCGTTCATGCATCTGTTCAATATAAGCCGCATTGGCGGGGTCGAGCGCCAATTCATGGATATGCCGAAGGCTGAGTGTCATTGCGCTTGCCTAATTGCCGGATAACTGCTCATTACAGACAGGCAACGGCTGTCCACAATGGTTCGACAGCTGGGAAACCAGCGTCAGGGTGATGCGTGCCGTTGCACCCCAAAGACGTTCATTGTCGAATTCTCGATACGAAACCGATTTTCCGGGATACCGTGACGGCATCGACGTGATATCGACAATCTCATAATTTCGCTTGTTGGCGAGCCAGGCAAGCGGAATGGTGAATATGCGCGCCACTTCGGCCTCCGCTGGCTGCAATGGATATGGCCACGGCATGGTTGCGACCACGGGGGTAATCGCAATGCCGGCGATGCTGTGATGCACCGGCAACTCACCCAGCGGGGTGACGTCGCCCGGTCTCAGGCCGATTTCTTCATGTGCCTCTCGCAGTGCGGTATCGCGCAGCGAACTGTCATGGGCTTCCCGCATACCACCAGCGAAAGCAACCTGGCCGCTATGCCGATCGCGCCGGGACTGGGCACGACGAATAAAAACGATCGCCCAATGATCATCATGGCGCACGAACGGCACGAGAACAGCGGCCTGCCGTGTGCTGACGAGCTGGCCATGGTCTTCCGGAAGCGCCAACGAAAACGGTAGCGGCGAATCCACTGCTGCGAGAATATCGGCCTCACGCAATCGATCCAGCGGAGACAGGCTGTTATTCTGCCAAAACTGCTCTGGCGTCACGCACTTACCCGCATTTGGAGTCCCCACAGCTGAGGCAGGTCATGCAGCCATCCAGCAATACCACGGCCTTGGCGAGACATTTATTGCACAGCACCGCGCTGGGCGGAAATTCACTCTCTTCACGCTCATTTTCATCACCCGGCCCTGGCGTTGGCGTCAATTCAAACTCGGCACGTTTGGCATCGATCAGTTTTTTCTGCGCCTCATCGAGTTCTGGCGACTCGATCATACCGATCTTGATCAGATGTTTTTCGATCACATCCCCAATCTCTGCAATCAGCGATGGCACATAGCGCCCCTTGTGCCAATAGCCGCCACGCGGATCAAAGACCGACCGCAGTTCCTCGACCAGAAAGGTCACATCCCCGCCCTTGCGGAACACCGCCGAAATAATCCGCGTCAAGGCGACGATCCACTGGAAATGATCCATGTTTTTCGAGTTGACGAAAATCTCGAATGGACGGCGCAGTTCATGCTCTGTGCCTTCATTGAGAATAATGTCATTGATGGTGATATACAGCGCGTGATCAGAGACATGCTCAGGTGGTTTCAATTTGTAGGTCGTGCCGACCAGCTCTTCCGGGCGCTTGACGCTTTCGTGCATCTGCACGATTTCGGGGCGCGGTTTTGCCTCGCTATTCCTGGCCGAATCGATTTCAGGATTTGTCTTGTCGTCATCACCACCATCGACAACGCTGAAATCGACGATCTTGCTGTCAATTTTTACGACCATATCAGTATTTCCCGTAATACCCTTCTTTCAGGGCGTCATAGAGATTTGCCGCGGTATGGATCTCACCGTCATACTCAATTTCTTCATTTCCCTTGAGCTTCAGCACTTCGCCATTTTCCAGACGGAATTCATAGATCGTGTTTTCCAGATCTTCGTCCCTGACCAGTACGCCCTGAAAAGCTTCAGGGTTGAAGCGAAAAGTCGTGCAACCTTTCAGCCCCTGTTGCCAGGCAAGCAGGTAGATATCCTTGAATTCCGCATAGGGGAATGCGGTGGGTACATTCACCGTTTTGGAAATAGAGGAATCGATCCAGCGCTGCGCCGCCGCCTGCACCGCAATATGCGATGCGGGCGAAATATCGTCGGCACAGATAAAATACTCGGGCAACGGCTTGTCGCCATTGGCTTTTGCCGCCGGGTCGATCAGATGCCGGTAGGCAAGCAGCTCAAAGGAAAAGACATCGACTTTTTCCTTGCTCTTTTTTCCGGCGCGAATCACGTTGCGTGCGTATTGATGGGCGAAGCTGGGTTCGATGCCATTGCTGGCGTTATTGGCCAGTGACAGTGATATGGTTCCCGTCGGGGCGATCGAGCTGTGGTGTGTAAAACGGGCACCGGTTTCGGCGAGAGCCTCGACCAGTTCTGGCTCGATCTCGGCAATTTTCTGCATGTAACGACTATAGCGCGCATGTAGTACGCTGCCTTTGATCTGGTCACCGGCCTTGTACCCATCGCGCGCCAGTTCGGGGCGTAGCCGCAGCATTTTTGGCGTCACCTCGAACATCTCCTGCAATAACGGCGCAGGTCCCT
Organism: Gammaproteobacteria bacterium; assembly: GCA_026981985.1. GTDB lineage: Bacteria > Pseudomonadota > Gammaproteobacteria > UWMA-0217 > UWMA-0217 > JALSHZ01. The sequence goes on from JALSHZ010000074.1 coordinate 14,601, forward strand.
TCTCTTTTGCCAGCGCCAGCGCCTCGCGCCAACCTGTCAGTGCCAGTTCACGAGAGACCTGTTCGGTAAATGTCAGTGAAGCATCACTGCCATAGCGCATGCGCAGCATCGTCATGGCCGAACCGAGACCAAGAAAACCCATGCCATGACGGCGTTTGCGCATGATTTCATCGCGCTGCTGTGGCAGTGGCAGGCCATTGATCTCGACCACATTGTCGAGCATCCGCGTAAATACCGCCACCACTTCACGGAACTGCTCCCAATCGAAAAACGCATTATCGGTAAATGGCTGACGCACGAATCGCGTCAGGTTGATAGAGCCGAGCAGACAGGCGCCATACGGTGGCAGCGGCTGTTCGCCACAGGGATTCGTTGCACGAATCTGTTCGCAGAACCAGTTGTTGTTCAGCTCGTTGACACGGTCGATCAGAATAAAGCCGGGTTCGGCGAAATCGTAGGTGGACGTCATGATCACATCCCAAAGCCGCCGCGCCGGAATCGTGCGGTAGATCCGGCAGGCAACCCTGCCCGCCTCATCGACGATCAGGCCGTCATGCGTGGGCCACTCACGCCAAGTCACCTGAGAACTGTCTTGCAGATCGATAGCACCGCCGAGTTCATCCTCGCGTAGCGGAAAAACCAGCGGCCACGGCGCATCGTTCTGTACCGCATCGATAAACGCATCGGAAATCAGTAGCGACAGGTTGAACTGGCGCAGGCGGCCAGCCTCGCGCTTGGCGCGAATGAACTCGATGACATCAGGATGAGAAACATCGAAGGTCGCCATCTGTGCGCCGCGCCGGCCGCCGGCAGAGGAAACGGTGAAGCAGACGCGATCATAGATATCCATGAACGACAGTGGGCCGGAGGTCTGCGCGCCAGCACCCGATACCCAGGCGCCGCGCGGACGCAGCGTGGAAAATTCGTAGCCGATGCCGCAGCCCGCTTTCAGCGTCAGTCCTGCTTCATGCACCTTCTGCAAAATGTCATCCATCGAATCTTCGATGGTGCCCGAAACGGTGCAATTGATCGTCGAAGTAGCTGGCTTGTGCGCCTCGGCCCCGGCATTGGAGACGATGCGCCCAGCGGGAATGGCGCCGTGACGCAACGCCCAGAGGAAACGTTCCTGCCAATGACGCTGCAAGTCCGGCGTCTGCTCGACCTCGGCAAGCGCACGGGCGACACGCTGCCAGGTGTCGTCGATGCTTTGGTCGATGGGCTCGCCAGCGCGCGTTTGCAAGCGATACTTGCTTTCCCAGATCTCGATGGATGCTGGCTGCATCGGGATGTCGGGCGTGCTGCCATCGCCCCTGGCAGTTTCAAACGGTAGGATACTCTGGCTGCTCACGTGCTTCTCCGCAGGTAACTACTCAGCGCCCCAGCCCGCGTAGCGGGCACACACCGAAAAGTAACGAAATGATACTGAGCTAGCCATTCAATAGCCACTCGGCCACTTGGTTTTCTTTCCCCTTCACACGCGCCGCTGCCGGGTGCGCCTGGAGGGGGCAACCGGCCATGGATGGCCGGTTGAAGCTTGCGCGGCAGGAAGCCGCTCAAGCTGACCCCGGAAGGCGTGCCCGGCAGCGGAATCAAGCGTGTGTTGGGGCGTCTTTTTTGGGTTCCGTTTTTTGGACGAGCAAAAAATGGAACTCGCGCTGTGCGAGGAGGTGTTGGAAGAATCGTAGCATTGATGAGCGCGAAACTCATACCACCTCGCTTGATATGAATGCTGAGGACAACAAGCGGAAGATCAGGTTTGTTGGCCTCAATACTTGGAAAGCACGGTGGCATTGTTTCGTGGCCAATCAAGCTTTGCTGCTTCCGCCCCGGCTCTCTGCCACGGCCCCGAGTACCTTTTTGTCAACAGCAACAAAAAGGTACCAAAAAATGCCGCCCCGATTCCCCGCTGTTTCCTGCGCTTCTCGGCCCAGCCGGGGGTCGGCCGACACGTCCCTTCGTGACGGCCGACGCAGGCCATCCATGGCCTGCCCCTTCGGGCTGATCCCGGCTGCGCCTGCGATGCTCGGGCGGGCAAAGGGGAAACGAGGCTGCCATGCGGCCGGTTTGGTGGGAAGTTACTTGGAAGCGCTCACCACTGAAACACGCCATCTCTGCGTTGGGAAATGGTCATTTACACTCGGCAGGCAATTGCTCCATGCATTGCCTGCACTCCCCACTTCCCTGTGGGTCGTAAACTCACACTTCCCGCCTTGATCTGACGCGTTTCAGCAGCAATCTGAGCAGTTACGGCTCTATTTCTCTACCTGCTGAATAGTGACCTCCGCAGGAGGTCACTGCCTGCTTTATCGCATGCCCGGAGCAGGCTGGCAAGACGGTTATTAGCGACGCGGGCGATGGCAGTGCCGATCGATGTCCTGCATCACTGCAACGATGTCTTCATCACGTCGGTCGACCCGCTGCTGTTCCAGCTCGACCAGCAGCCGCCGT
>JALSHZ010000075.1 GCA_026981985.1 Gammaproteobacteria bacterium
GCCTTGACATGGAGTTTGACGGTGCCATCCGAAATGCCTAGCTGCCGCGCAATGAGTTTGTTGCTCAGTCCCTCGGCCAGCAGCCCGAGTATTTCGGTCTCTCGTGGCGTCAGGCTGTTGATTGGCTTGGCCTCTTCGGGCTCGACCGATTCTCCCTGAACCACTTTCGCCAGCACCGATGTCAGCGTCGGGGCGACAACCGTCTTACCTGCGACGATATCGAGCAAGGCAACAACCAGATCATCCGGTTCCATATCCTTGAGCAGATAACCCTGCGCACCGTTGCGTAACGCATCGACCAGATCTTTCTCACTGCTGCTGGTGGTAAGAATGGCGACCGGCATGTTCTGGCCATTCTGGCGCAGACGCCGCAGCACCATCAAGCCATCAAGTTCAGGCATACGCATGTCCAGCAGAATAACATCGGGTTCAAGCTCCTTGGCGGCGCGCAGCCCTTCCTTGCCATCACCGATCGAGGCAATTACCTTGATACCACGATGCTCAAGCAAGCCCTGCAATCCCTCACGGAAAAGCGTGTGGTCATCAAGAATCATTACGCGCAGTGGTTTGTTCATTTCGAGCCGCCTTTAGGGCCTGACATCAACGGGGAGCTTTTCAACGGGCAGGTGGAACCTGAGCAGGACACGAGTTCCCTCGCCCGGCTCACTCTCGATCGAGAGTTCTCCACCGATGCGCCTGGCCCGGTCTTTCATGATGCTGAGGCCGATGTGGTCACCCGGATTGGAGATCATGCCGTCCTGTAGCGACAGACCAACACCATCATCCTCGATGAGAATGCGATAGTCACCATTCTTGTTTCCCCGCAACAAAACCCGCACCGTCTTGGCCTCGCTATGCTTGGCAATGTTCGCTAGCGACTCTTGCACAATGCGCACGATCTGCAGCTCGTATTCTGCTGGGAGCTTGCGTTCGGGCCATTCCTTGTGGAAGAAAATCTGAATATCGCAGCGCCGGCGGAAGCGCGCCACAGCGCGCTCCACGCCTGAAATCACGCCCTGCGAGTCCAACGGCGCACGAAAATGGGCAATCAACTCACGCAGCTCGCCATTGGCCTCGTCCAGGCTATTCTCGATTTTCTCCAGTACCTGCCACAAAAAGGCCTCATTGCCCTCGTGTAGGGTTTCGTCGAGTACGCGCACCTGGAAACGGACGCTGGCAAGCGTCTGGGCGAGTGAGTCGTGAAGTTCATTGGCAAGACGGGAACGCTCCTCCATCAGTGAGAGACGGTGCGTCTCTTCATCGAGTCTCGCCTTGACGATGGCCATGCCAAGAAAACGCCCGATGCTGGTAAACAGCTCTTGATATTGCTCCAGCTCTGAGCATAGCGAGGCATCGACGTAGAGATTGTAAACACCAAGATGATTTGCTCGGTGGCGTAGCGGCACAACGATCAGGGAGATATTGCCGGATGCGTCAGCGAAGAACTCGCGACCGATGGACTTGGCACAACTCTTTATCGACTTGAGGAACACGACCTTTTCGGGGTCTTCGACATTGCCACAGGCACAGACCAATGAGGGCATGATGCGTTCACGCTCGACTAGATCGTCATCCATGCCGACACTCGCGACGAGGTGGAGGTCTCCGTCAGCACCGACCAATCTCACCGCACCGGCACGTGCGCCAACAATATCGGTCAAGGTATGCAAAAAGCGCAGCAGCACCTCATTGACGTCATGCGTAACATTGATGCTTGCTGCGACATCATAGAGCACCCCAAGCATCGACACACAGCCACCGTTTTTCAGCAGCGCCTTCTCGGTTCCAGACGACGATTTTTGATCAATATCCCGATCACGTTTCAGGGGATGCAAGCCAAATGCATCCAGCCTGTGGTCGCCAGATTGCGAGGAGTCACTCATCGGCAATTCTATTCCGAAGGTGGGACATACGTTGGGTCATTGGGGTTCAAAAAGATAAACGTCGGCTCACTGCCTTCGTCCACAATGTCGAACTCGATTGTCATTCCTTCGACGAGCGCCTTCATATCGGGGGAATAGACAATGCGAATGTCTTTCTCTTTGGTAACGATATCGTCTGGTTTGATCTGATCGAACCCCATCAAGTACTGGAAGCCCCCATCAGGCCCTTTGCGTGCAGCGACGCGCAACCCCAGATCTTTTGCATCACCCTTTTCGACCGAAACGAGAATTTGCTCGTAGGCATTCTCGGTGACCTTGATCATAGCTGTTAACCCTTGTTGACGAGACATTAGCCCGAATTTCTCACCAGTTGACTACTGCGACGGCGAGAAATCCGGGCTGAAAGCGATATTGTAAGGCGTCAGCCATGTTATTGCTAAACAACCTTCTAGAATTGTGTGGACTAGGAGGCTGTCAGAGAAAAGATGAGCTAGTGGAGACGAACGGATTTTGGCCCATTTTCGGGAAAAAAGCCGGGCTAACTTATCACCGTGGCGCCATTGGGCCGTTTGATGCTATCAACAAAAGCGAGAAAACGGCTCACCCAGTGATTCTGCCCCGAATCACGTAAGTGTGCGTAACTTGCTAACAGGTTCTTGTAGACAAAGCCGTCCTTTCCCTCCTGTATCCCAGATCCACGCAACACATCGTATGCGAAACGGGCATCAGCAGGCAGGCCTTCGAGCTGAGAGTAATGGAACTCATGCCCGGCAATCACCTTACCATGATCGCCCCCTGGCCACGGTGCGAATTCCGTCTCACGCAAACGGATATAACCCCTGCCGTGCGGACGTGAAGACATCGAAATCACCCCGGGAATCACGCCAACCATTTCCACCATATCGTTTTGCCACTCAATCGACCTCGCCAGGTACATTAACCCACCACATTCCGCATAACATGGTAGTCCAGCCTCAATGGCTTTTCGAACGCTCTCGCGCATCATTTTGTTCGCAGAGAGCTTGTGCATGGCCGTTTCGGGGAAGCCACCACCGATGAACAAACCATCAATATCCGGCAGAAGAGGATCCTCTACCATATTGATCCAGACGATTTCAGCCCCGGCGGCACGGAAGGCCTCAAGGTCATCCGTATAGTAAAAACCGAATGCTTCGTCACGTGCTACACCGATACGGAGTCGGCGCGAAGATGTTAAGGAATCCTGTGGCTCATGCTGTTCGGTCACATCCCGACCCGTGATCTTTGCGCCCGCCGCTAGAGCGAGTAACCGATCGAGGTCAACATGCTCAGCCATCAAATCACCCAAACGATCTAGGGTATTGGCGGCCTGCTCATCCTCATGTGCCGGAATCAAACCGAGATGACGCTCCTCGATAATCCCATCACGAAAACGCGGTACAGCGCCGAGAACGGGGATGTCGGTAAACCGCTCGACCGACTCAACCAATTTCGCCTCATGACGAGGGCCGCCAACACGATTCAAAATAACCCCAGCGATACGCACGTCGGGATCGAAGTCCCTATAACCGATCAATAGCGGCGCTATGCCACGTGTCATACCCATCGTATCGATCACAAGCACGACCGGCGTATCCAGGAGCTTCGCTAGCGCAGCATTGGAATCGGAGCCATTGATGTCCATACCGTCGTAGAGCCCCTTATTCCCCTCAATCAGTGAAAGATCGAGCCCGACGCTTTTTGACTGGAACAACGATACGATTTCGCGTCGCGACGACGTGTAGAAGTCGAGGTTAAAGCAGCCCCTGCCCGCCGCCTTCCCAAGCCATGCCGGATCGATATAGTCTGGCCCTTTCTTGAACGGCCTGAGCGCAATTCCACGCTTGAATAACGCACGGCATATGCCGAGCATAACGGTGGTTTTTCCTGAAGACTTATGGGCTGCGGAAATATAGAGTGCTGACATCTTCGCTCTCCTGCTGTAACGCCGGTGCAATACCAAACCCGAATCCATCGTCGTAATCGCAGCCTAGGAGCAAAACCAAAAACGCCCTCGTGGTGAGGGCGTTAAATATCTAACGACTTACAGGACTCGTGCTCAATCGGAATGATGAGGATCTACCACCGAATCTGCGAGCGACTCAGGAAGAAACGGAAGGATCTTGACCGCAAATGCGACGATAGCCAGTGCGAGAGAAAAGCCACCGAGACCCAACAGGAACTCCCAAATACTCGGGGAATATGAACCTGCAACCCCATCGAAAAAAGAACTTGTAATCTCAGAACCGGGGAACAACACCAGCGGGTAAGCTTGCCCCCCAATAATGGTGACATACATCTGACCGAAACCGCCCAGGATAACAAGCGCTGCCGCTAAACCAAGCAGTTTACGACTCTGATGCGCCAACCCTGAAAAGACCAGCGCGATCGGAACCAGCGAACCAAGAATGACTTGGACCAACCAGAAGACCGTCGCATACACACCCCCACCGTTACGGCCAAGCAAGACGAAGGCGTCCCATCCGTGGTGTTCGGTCGCATACAAGTTAGTGAGATGGTACACCGCCACGAAAAACAGGGCACCCGTCGAGAAAATACCGAGCAGCGCAGCCAAACGCTGTACCACCTTATCACCGAGCTCGCGGTTGGTGGCCTTATAGGCGGCAAACAAGATGAGAATAAAGACTGCAAGCCCGTAGGCGAACGACATGACGATAAACATCGGCGCATAAATGGCCGCATCGTAGCCTTGGCGGGCAACCAGAAAGCCAAAAATACTACCAGTACCCGTTGTCAAAACCAGGCGCCAGATAAAGGCCGCAATACCTACCGGGCGACTGTAAGCATTCATTTTACGCTCCATCATCATCCATAGGTAAACAACGACGACGCCAATAAAACCCGAGTAAAGAACGATGTTCCAGGTAAAGATCGACTTGGGATTAACGTGCGTAATCGTCACGAGCAGCCGATCAGGCCGCCCCAGATCAAGCACCAACACCATTACCCCCCCGACGAGCAAGGCGATAGCGACCACGCCCGATAGCCGGGCCAATGGCTTATAGATGGGGCGTTTGAAAACCGAGGATATTGAAGCAATGTTAAGCGCACCCGAGGCCGCCACGATGAGGAACACCGCAAACACATGCGGCAGCCCCCAGACGATCTGATTGTTCATTCCGGTGATAATATGGCCTTCGGTTTCCATGTGGTGGGCGGAAAGCACACCAATCAGGGTCGACAGCCCCAATACGCCCAACAGAAGTAGATAACCCTTTGGTAGCCCTTCAACTGCCAGGTATTTCACTTTGGTCTTAGCCATAATTTATGTCTTGCTGTTAAGGTGGTTGACAACCCGCTGACGGAAAACCATCAAATACCCCGATAGCGAACGCCGGTATTCAAACCAAGGTCGGCACGAATCTGCTTGCCACCGTGCTCGGCAAGCGCCATCGAGATGCTGCTTGTTGAATCCTTGAGATCGCCGAACACCATCGCGCCCTGGCCGGTCGAATTACAGGCCTCCACGCATGCAGGCTCCCGACCTTTGTCTACCCGATGAACACACATTGTGCATGACTCTACCGTACCCTTCCCCCTTGGGGCATGAGGTGCCTGATCCGTCACATCGACATGCTCAAACGACCGCGCTTTATAGGGACATGCCATCATGCAATAGCGACAACCAATGCAGATGTGGCGGTCAACGAGAACAATGCCATCAGCCCTACGAAACGACGCGCCTGTTGGGCAAACGTCAACACAAGGTGGGTGTTCACAATGCTGACACATCATCGGCAAAGTCACGACATGACCGGTCATCTTGTCCTTGGCCATGAGTTTACGAATCCACTGAGGAGTCGTCTCAGGATCACCCTGATCCTTAACGCCATTTTCAGCATGACAGGCCTCGACACACACATCGCAGTCAGAGCATTTCGCCGTATCAATCAACAAGCCCCAACGCACAGCGCCGGTGACGGCCTCGTCATCAGCCTTGGCCTGAGCCACACCGAGCAACCGCACGCCAGGAGCAAGAGCCAGCCCCGTGGCTACCGCCGCCGTTCCTTTCAGGAAGGTGCGCCGAGACCTTTTGCTATCGTTATTACTGCTCATTTAATAACCTTTGAGAACCCTGTCTGATTGGTCAACCTGAACTCAAGCCCTATTTGGGATCATCGGGCCGAGCCACATGGCACTGAAAACAATCAATCTTTACCGCCGCATAGCTATGACAGGCATTGCAAAAATGCTCTTTCGAGTCGATATCCGGATATGTACCATCAGGTTTCGCCTGGACATGACAATTCAGGCACTCACGCAGGCTGTATTGTTTCGTCCTGATACCGAGGTGCATGGTCTGATCCCTCTTGTGAACGAGCAGATCCATGTGCGTCTGCCGTATCACATCGGTGGGTGCGACGCATTGGTCACCTTTGCCTTTGGGAATATCGGGAAACGGCACCTCTGCCAGCGAGGCGAGTGGCAGCAGCATCGCTGCCGCCATCGCGAATACCAATGTGCGGGTTAAGGAGCGCATATTCAGCCTCGCTGTTTATTCACCCATCGCCATGTCGATATACCCTGTCGGGCATACATCGGAGCAGATGTGACAACCAATGCAACGGGAGTAGTCGGTAGCGACATACCGTCCTGTCGTTGCCTCTGTCTTCTTGACCCGATATACCGCATCCTGTGGGCAGAAGATGACACAGTTGTCACACTCAAAACACAGACCGCAACTCATACAACGATCGGCCTCTTCTTTCGCCTCCTCTTCACTGAGCCCTTTGGTTCTCTCGGTGAAATGATGGAGAACGTCATCGGCACTAACCGGGATTTCTTCGCGCAGATGCCGCGGCGTATATTGAAAATGCGCGAGGAACATCTTATCGGTCTTGATAATCTCGTGTTCAGCACGATCTTCGAAGTTGTGAACGGCGTAATCTGCCTGGCTCGTACCCCGCAGGTCACCCGCTGCGTCTGGATCGTAGCTTTTTGGCGCAAGGCCAGCCTCGGCGAGTTTTTCCAGCAGGTTGAAATGATGCTTATCAACCTTGGGGCGTTTTTTCATCGAACCCGATTTCAATAGCTCGTCGATACTTTCGACGGCGACAGAGGCATGACCAATAGCCGTGGTCAACAAGTGCGGGCGCAAAATATCGCCAATTGCAAAATGTCCTGGGCGACCCTTTACCTGGAAATTGCGGTCAACATCCATGAACCCGTGATCATTCGCGTAGTCACTCACGCCCTCCATGTCGGAGGCCTGGCCGATTGCGGAAACGATCAAGTCCGCCTCAATGACGCGCTCGGTACCTTCCTTTTTGATCGGGGTCATACCGTCCATGTCACAGTCCGCAATTTTAAGACCAACTGCCCGCCCATTTTCGATGACCAGCCCAACTGGCATAACGCCACCAAGAATTTCTACGCCCTCATTCAGCGCGTCTTTAACTTCGTGCGGCTGAGCGAACATTTGATCAACTGGGAACAAGGAAGTCAGCGTGGCGTCAGCCGGCTCGGCTTTTTCCGCCAAAGAGTCGTCATGCACCAAGCTTTTGTCCAGCAGCAGCTTTTCTGGTTCGCCTGCCGCTGCATTGTGGCCGATACGCCGCGTTACAGATACGACGTCGATGGATGTGTCACCACCACCAATACAAACAACCTTCTTTCCTGTGACCTTCATGCGGCCTTCGTTATAGGCCTTCAGAAAATCGACCGCAGTGACGCAGTTAGGGGTTTCCTGCCACCCTTCGAGTGGCAGATCCCGGCCTTTTTGACAGCCAACCGCCCAAATAATCGCATCATGTTCTTTTTCGACTTCTTCAATAGAGACGTCCCGTCCGACCTTTGTCGAAAGCCGTGTCTCTACACCGAGATCAAGGATCCGGTTAATTTCAGCATCCAAGCGATCACGAGGAATCCGGTAGTTAGGGATGCCGTAGCGCATCATGCCGCCAAGCTCGGCATTGTCATCGAAGAGAGTAACTGCGTGACCCCGCATCCGGAGCTGATGGGCCGCGGCCATTCCACCAGGACCACCGCCAATCACCGCGACCTTTTTTCCGGTGTCCTTACCAGGCTCGCCGTAGCTCAAGTTATTATCGAAAGCATAGTCCCCGATGAACTGCTCAACCGAATTGATGCCAACGAACTCTTCGACATCGTTACGGTTACAACCCTCTTCGCAAGGCGCAGGGCAGACCCGACCCATGACTGCGGGAAACGGGTTGGACTCCGTTGCACGGTGAAATGCGTAGTCCTGCCAAGAGGTATCTGGCGCCGGCTTCTCAATACCGCGCACAATGTCGAGCCATCCACGAATGTCGTGACCAGAGGGGCAACTACCTTGACACGGCGGCGTACGATGCACATACACCGGGCATTTATGAGAAGCGTCACCTTTGAAAATCTTTTCCGTCAAGTCATCCCACGAATTTTCACCATCGTGAAATTTACGGAACGTTAGGTTTTTGGACATTTCGTCTTGGGAGGTCGCCATAGTCTGTTCCTCTCTTGCTCTAATTTAAACTGTTGAAATGGAAGTCGAAGCGATGCGTGGGTTACGCCTCGGCTTCTGCTTGTTCACTCTCTTGCTCGGATCCTTTCAGGATTAGCGCATTACTTACCAATTGATGCACACTGACAATCTGGTCCATGCCGAAACCATAGTAAGGCAGCACCTTGGAAAACTGGCTTTTGCAGATGGCGCAAATCGCGGCCATGTGGGTTACGCCTTCGTTTTCGACAACATCCTTTAAAGCCGTCATTCGAGGAAGCGCACCCTTGACACGCACCTCCATCAAGTCATCGGTCAACAACCCTCCGCCTCCGCCGCAGCAGAAAGTTCCTTCCTTGATCGTATCGGCACGCATATCGACGAAGTTATTACACACGGCCTTGATAACAGCTCTCGGCGTCTCGAATTGGCTACCCGGTGCCGATCCAATCCGCGACGCCCTAGCCACATTACAGGAGTCATGAAACGTCAATGTCATGTCGTCATTAAGGCTCTTGTCAATGTTGAGCGAGCCTTTTTCAAGCTCCCCCAAGGTAAATTCAAGGATGTGCTGAGGTATCGGATAGCGTTGATCGAGAAAATCAAATGGCCCTGCGAGCGTATTGAGAAAGCTGTAAGCCACCCGCCAAGCATGCCCGCATTCACCAAAAATCAAACGCTTGACGCCCAAATCAATCGCTGCCTCGCGGATACGAAGCGAGATTCGGCGCATATTCTCGTAGCTACCGATGAACAGACCAAAGTTCGCCGCTTCTGATGCTTTGGAACTCAATGTCCAGCTGACACCCGCCTCGTGGAATACTTTGCCATACCCGATCAGACCATCAACATGCGGCTCGGCAAAAAAGTCGGCCGAGGGGGTGACTAGTAATATTTCCGCTCCTTTTTGGTCAAGCGGGTATTTGACCGCCACACCAGTATCGTCCTCAACCTCCTCTTCGAGGCCCTCAAGCGTATCGGCTAGCGCAGGCTCAGGCAGACCGAGATTATTTCCAATTTTATAAACCTTACCGATAATCTCGTTGCTGTACTTCATGCCCTTACCAATGCTCGCCATGATCTCCCTGGCGGCCATTGTGATTTCGGCCGTATCAATGCCATAAGGGCAGTACACCGAACAGCGACGACATTCAGAGCATTGATGAAAATAGTTATACCAGTCGTCCAGCACCTCTTCGGTAAAATCAGATGCCCCAACCAGCTTTGGGAAGAACTTGCCTGCTAACGTGAAGTAACGCCTATAGACCTTCCGAAACAAATCCTGCCGACCGACCGGCATATTCTTCGGGTCTGCCGTCCCGATGAAATAGTGGCATTTATCGGTACAAGCGCCGCATTTAACACAGGAGTCCATGAACACCTTGAGCGAACGGTATTTCTTGAGCATATCGCCCATTTTTGCGACAGCCGCTTCTTGCCAGTTGTCGACCAGCTCCCCTGGGAAGCCGAGCGCTTCCTGGTGATCCGGCTTGGCGACAAATGGACCAGACTGCTCCATCACACCGGGGTTGATGTGCGGAACGATTATGTCTTCTTTTATGCTAGGTACTTCAAAATCGGCCACGAATATATCCTCGGTTGACGCAACATTAACGGATTAGCGTTTATCGCCAGATTCAAGCTTAAGCGCCCAACCAACTATGTGTCTCTTTTCGCGCGGGTTGTCGACCTGATTACGTGTAGGACTGAAGAACACGCCGGTCGAGTGCAGTAACTTACTGAACGGAAAGATCAGCATCAGCACCGCGACTAGCAACATATGGACGACAAGGATGATGCTCGCCGGAAATTCTTCCCAGGAAAAAAACATCACTCCAAGCAGAAAACGCTTCAACTGAACAATATCTGGTGTACTGACGAAGGTCATCAGCATCCCGCTCAAACCAATACCTATCAGCAGAAGCAGCATCAGAATGTCTGAGGGTGCCGAGATATACTTGACACGATCGACCAGGAATCGCCGTGCCAACAAACCCACCAGGCCTACAACCATCAAAATTGACGCGTACTTTCCGAATGGTTGAATCAAAACTACCCAGCCCCACACCGGTTCAGTGACATAACGCAGGTGACGAAGAAGAACGAGAAACAGCCCAAAATGAAACATCCAGCCAAACAGCCATAACCACTTGTTCGACTTAAACAGACTTTCAAAAATAGTTACTTCCCGCACCAGACGGAAGGCGACGCCGCTGCGCGTTGTTGGCGCAGGTGTCGTGGGAATTTTCAGAGGCGCTGGTGTCTTGAAAAAGACCCAGGTCCTGTATGCGAGCCCGCCGAATAATACGATTCCGGCAAGAGAGTAGAGCACCGCAAAAAAGCCCGTCAGGATCGACATCTACCCGTTCTCCTCATAAGGAAAGGAATTCATAGCGGCGGGGCCCTTCAGCCCCGCCGGAAACGCCGTGGCGTTAAACGCAACCAGTCGGCTTAGGCAAGCCAGCGTACTTACACGCTTGCTTGGCCGGACCGTAAGGGAACAGTTCGTACAGGTATTTGCTGTTACCTTTGTCTTTACCCAGTTTTTTTCCAATCGCCTTAGTAAGAACACGCACCGCAGGGGCGATTTGATACTCTTCATAGTATTCGCGCAAAAAGTTGATAACTTCCCAATGCGCATCGGTCAACTCAGCACCGTCCAGCTTCGCCATCTCTTTGGCGATATCTTCGTCCCACTGGTTCAGGTCCGCCAGATAACCTTCCTCATCCACTTCGTAGCTTTTGCCGTTAAGTTCGATAGCTGCCATTTTAAATCTCCACTAATTTCAAAAAATTACAACCAGGACTGCGGACAATCAAATTCCGCCACCAGGTCAACAAAACCAGCATAGTCGACGATTTGGATTCCATCGACCACGTTGTCGCGTGATATGCCCCGGGCGTCCAGATCCGGGCCTAGCACACTCACCTTCATACCCTTACTGGCATCACCAAGCGCTCCAGCAAATTTCCCACGCTTATCAGCAGCGAGAACCCCGTCCTCAATCAAAATGAGGCCAGAACCAGACTTTGCATCACGCAGACAGCTGGTAAGGGAATCCCGCTCGTAAGGCGACTTGTTTACAATATGCAGTATTGCCATTTTTCAATTCCCCTTTAGAAGCTGAGAATAACTTCTTGCTGCTCCATGATGTCAGCAAGTTCGGCCGCGCTAACGACAACGATGGAGTCCTTCTCGGCCCAATCATCATCCTCGTCTTCCCACTTAAGATCCATGAGATCGTCGACGGTAAGACCTCGCTCTTCCAAGGATTCTTTCTCGACATAAAGCTTGGTGACATCATAATCGCCAAGGGCCGAATAGGTTGGCGAGAAATTCTTCATGCCAATCCCATCAGTCTTCTGCCCTTTCAGAAGCTGGTAAACCCCGTCATCGACAAATGCCATGCTCACATCTTGCTCGAAAGCCGCACTAATCAAAACGACTTCGAGTGACTCAAGCGCATAGATGGTGCCGTAAGGCGCTTTCCTGTTGAGGAACAAAAATTTCTTAACTGTAGACATATCGCCCCCTAGTCACCAAAAACAACGGTTCTATCTGACTGAATACCACCTTCAATCAGCTGACCAAGACCGGAAATTCGGAATCCCGGTGCAATATTGTCCGCATCCAGACCCTGACGCTTAGCCTCGTCAGCATCCATAATGCCGCGACGTTGGGCCGCAGCAATACAGATAACCAAGTCGAGGCCGTGCTTTTCAGCAAGCTCAGTCCATCCTTTTTGTAGATGGCGATCATCCTGGGGAGGCACAGTCAGTCGCGTACCATTGTTGACGCCGTCGTGATAGAAGAACACGCGATATATCTCGTGGCCTTTTTCCAGCGCAGCCCTTACAAACTGCTGAGCCGTATCGGACGCTTGGTGCTGGTAGGGCCCCTCGTTAACTTGAACTGTAAATTTCATAAAGGCTTCCTTTATAAAAGCTCTATACCCAACTTAGAAACGGATATGCGCAGAAGAGTTGAGGCTCGCGCGCGCACCACGCCAGTTATCGATATGGAACTTGGTAAAAGGCAACCCGGTCAGCTCAAAGAAACGCGGCCAGCCGATCCGCTCGATCCATTCATTGATCCGCTCCCAATCCTTCGCATCCTCTTTATAAGTCTTGAGAATACGCTTGACGATCGCGGTAGCTTCGGGCCAGCGAGGCGGGTTATTCGGAATACCGGCAGCAACCAGCTTCTGGAAAGTTGGCTTGCCACGCGCATTCGAGTGATTACCACCAACCCAAATCGCAAGCTTACTGTGCTCGGCATCATTGATCTGCATCGGAGGACATGGCGGGAAGCAAGCACCACAGCAGATACATTTGCGCTCATCGACTTCCAGAGACGGCTTACCATTGACCAGCGCAGGACGTATGGCCGCTACCGGGCAACGCGCAACAACCGAGGGACGCTCGCAGACGTTGGCTACCAAATCGTGGTTGATTTTTGGTGGCTTGGTGTGCTGAACATTGATCGCGATATCGCCCTGACCACCACAGTTAATCTGGCAGCACGACGTGGTGATATGAACTCGGTTCGGCATATTCCACGAAGTAAACTCACCGATCAACTCGTCCATCATGGACTTCACAACACCAGAAGCATCTGTACCCGGAATATCGCAGTGCAACCAACCCTGAGTATGAGACAATGTCGTCACGGAGTTACGGGTTCCACCAACAATGAATCCGGCATCAGTGATCGCCTTGATCAATGGCTGAACCTTGGCTTCGTCAGTAACAATGAATTCCAAGTTGGAACGCAGCGTGAAACGAAGATAACCGTCCGCATAGTCATCGGCGATGGCACATAGCTTGCGGATAGTAAAGACATCAAGAATACGCTGCGTCGCGGCTTTTACGGTCCAGATCTTCTGACCGTCTTTCGATACGTGGAGCAAAACTCCAGGCTGCGGATCTTCATGGTAAGCCCAGTTACCATAGTTCCTGCGCATCGCCGGATGCATGTACTGAAACCCTTCAGGACAACCTGATTCAATAGGGGGACGTGGTGCAGCAGCTTCTGACATAGCCAACTCCCATCATTACTAAAAAATTAAACAAAATTACTGCTGGAGCCCGGACCGGGCTCCAGCCCTATCTGGCAACAACCAGACTTAACCAGCAGCTTCCTCAGCTTTGCGCTCGAACCACTTCTCGGCCTCGGCATCCCACTCGTCCATACGGACATAGGAGCTTTGGCGAGGGTTGTTAACCATATTAGGATCGACATCGACACCGATGCCTTCGAGGAAGTTGACGAGACCGATACGCTCGATCATCTCACCGCAGCGCTCGTGCTCGAGACCATTTTCAGCCCAGAAGTCGATAACCTCTTCCGCCATCTCGACAAGACTCTCAAAATCCTCTTCGGTTTCCAGCTTCTTGAATGGAACGATAACCGTCCCCATCAGATCACCAATCTTCAGGGTACGCTTTCCACCAATACAGATGGTCGCACCACGATCGTCACCAGGAGATAGCGCCTTCGGCATAACATTCAGACAGTGCATGCAACGAACACAGTTACGGTTATCAACCGCCAAGGTGTCATCATCTGTGATTGCCAACGCATTGGTCGGACAGCGAGTGATCACGTTATCAATCAAATATTGACGACCCTTGGTCTGCAGATAACCTTTGAAGGCTTCCTGATCAACTTTCATGTCATCACGCCAAGTACCGATGACCGAGAAATCGGAGCGCTCGATCGAGTTCTGGCAGTCGTTCGGACAACCGGAGATCTTGAATTTGAACTTGTAAGGCAGCGCCGGACGATGCACATCATCAGTGAAGTTGTTTTGCAGCGTGCGGTGGATTTTCTGCTCATCGATACAGGATTGCTCGCAGCGAGCCGCACCAACACAGGACATACCGGTACGCACATCCGGACCCGCACCACCAAGATCCCAACCGTAGTCATTGATCTCATCAAAGAAGGTTTGGGTGTTTTCCGTATCAGCACCGATAAACATGATATTTCCGGTCTGACCATGAAAGGTAATCAGACCCGAGCCATACTTCTCCCAGCTATCAGCCAGCTGACGCAGCATATCAGTAGTGTAGTAGTTCCCCGGTGGTGGCTGAACGCGCAGCGTATGGAACTCCTTGGAAGCCTGAAACGCATCATCTACTTCAGAGAAACGCGGAATGATGCCAGCGCCATAGCCGAACACACTAACCGTACCACCCTTCCAGTAACCTTTGCGGGTCTCATACGAGTGCTCAAGCTGACCAAGCAGTGAATTTGCGACTGAACGAATACGCTCTTCGGGATGCTCATCACGAAGACGCTTAAAACCAGAAATAAAGCTGGGCCAAGGGCCATTCTCCAGCTCATCAAGCATTGGAGTATCAAAATGCTCTGCCATGCCTCTCTCCTCACCTAATTGGGAATTTGTTACGTCGCTCGAACCGCAGCAGCAGTTCTCACATTCCAGAAAAATTGGCTTGCAATCACAATAGAGCGCAAACCTAGTAATGGGTGGAGAGTCTAGGTTGTACCCCCAGACTCAACAACCCCCTTCTTGGGATGCCCTCGTCAGAGCACCACTATCCCCATGGGGATATATGCGGCGATAAGTAAAACTTATAAACGAAGGCGCACCCCAACATGCAGCGCTGAGTCTACGCCGATCGCAACAGAGGCCACGAAAACACACAAAAAAAGGGGCCAAATGGCCCCTTTTTACTGTGACGCTCCTCACAAAAAGGATCGTTCTGATCAATAAATCAGATGTAGAGACAGATATTTGCGTCCCCTGCAAATTCAAAGAAGGATGCAGCTCCCGCATACTCAACATCATCGATAAACTCCGCCGTATCCATCTCAAACAGATCAACGGTCATCTGACATGCAACCATTTTCACTTCGGCTTCGACACACAAGTCACGAAGATCAGTCAGATCAGCCACACCCTTGGAAGCCATCTTCTTCTTCATCATCATGGTCATCATCGACTGCATGCCTGGTAACGCCTGCATCAGCACTGGAACAGGCATCGGCATTGGCATTCCGGGATTGCCGAGCGGGGAAACCTTCAGATCAAGCTTCTTCTTCAACAGCTGGAGACCATAAAAAGTGAAGAAGATCTCGGTGTCATAACCCAGTGCCGCAGCAGTGGATGCCAGAATAAATGGGGGATACGCCCAGTCCAGGGTTCCTTTGGTTGCAATAATCGCCAACTTTTTCTCATCGGACATAAAAATCTACCTCGTTGATTTGGTTACGAAACACACCTGCCGCCGGGCCGGGGTGCGCCTATCCGGCCATCTTGTTCGAATCAGGAGGCGCGATCGGCAAACCCGCCGAAGCCCAACTGATGATCCCGCCACGGAGGTTATACGCTTCTATGCCCTGTTGCGCCAGAAACATGCACACCTGCGCCGAGCGGGCGCCGCTGCGACAATAGATTACCAGTTTTTCGCCATCATCCAACTCTATTGGCGTCATTGGAATCAGATGCATGGGAATAAACTCATACCCTTCGATGACACCTTGCGCCACTTCTGGCGGCGTCCGAACATCAATCAACTTTATTTTCTCCCCGCTTTCACGCCACTGATTCAGCGTCTGCGCATCAATCTCCTGGATTCCGTACATCGATTACCCTTGGTTTACTATGGCGTAATTTAGAACCCTCAAATATACCTAACATAATCAACCCGATCCATCGCGCAACGCACAAACACGCAAAACCGCATCTTCATTGGACTAAGAATTGGCGGAGCACCGACCTGGCATTGACACCATCCAAACCCAACGGAGGAGGTGCTTACAGGCAATATAAGCCCACTCTAATATTAGTACTTTCAATATCTTAGCCAGCACCTCGACTTTGCCACTCCCAGCAATTGACGTATGATAACCGGCGTCCTTGCATGGGCATCCAGACATCAGAATTTGGATTCACATGCACCCACTCAAAACCCTACCATTTAGGAGAGTAATCTATGCATACCGCATTGAAGACTGTGGTAACCGCAGCCTCCACCGTCCTTCTTGCAGGTGCCGTGCTGGTAATACCCACCACTGTACTGGCTGGGGATGACGCATCCGTCCTCGAAGAAGGCAAGAAAATTTCGTTTGACCGCAAGAAAGGTAATTGTCTGGCATGCCACATGATCGCCGGCGGCGAACTGCCCGGCAACATCGGCCCCCCACTGATCGCCATGAAGGCGCGCTTCCCTGACAAAGCAATGCTCAGAGAGCAGATCTCTGATGCACGCATCAAAAACCCGAACACCATCATGATCCCTTTCGGCCCCCACGGCGTCCTGACCCCGGAGGAGATCGACAAGGTGACCGAGTTCATCTATTCGCTGTAATACCACCAGAATCGAGGATACATCAATGCAACGCAGACTATTTTTGAGAGGCAGCCTGGCTGCCGGCGCAGCGGGCGTCGCTGCATCCGCTGGCCTGTTGACCCCCAGCGCTGTCCTGGCCGCTTGGCCCAAGGCTGCTTTCGAGAGCAAGA
>JALSHZ010000076.1 GCA_026981985.1 Gammaproteobacteria bacterium
ATGTTTTGTCGTATTCGGGGCTATTTATCCACTTGTCGAAAACAAGGGCTGAGTGCATCCGATGCGTTGGCGTTGGTTTTTGCGGGAAAATTACCCCATTTTGATTTAATGGGCTGAGTAGTTACGGGGATTTTTCCATAAACTGCGCGATCGCTATGGACTGTATGAAGACGAAGCACAGCCGTCGCTGCCTGGCTCGATCGACATCGAAAAACTGCTGATTGCCGAATGTATGCAAAGCCGCAATCCTTCACCGTCCATGGCGCAGGCAGAAGCGGCAGTGACACGTCTGATATCGGCCTGCCAACCGCTCGCTGCCGGTAAAACCAGACCAGCCAAGGTACTCGATCTCAACGGCGGTTTTATCGCCCGTTTTCTCACCCAGAAGGAGGACTGATGGAAAAGCTGGTGTTCGAACCGCTCGACACGTTGTTCTTTCGTGACGGCCAACCCTTCAACCGGGGCGAAGGCAACAGCGGGCTGGTCAGTCTGTTTCCGCCTTCGCCAGTCACCATGGTCGGCGCTGCACGGGCGGCTTGGGCGCGCCATCAGGGGTGGAATGGTAAAGGAAAGTGGAAGAGCAGCATCGAGGCCAATCTCGGTGGCAATGGAAAAGAACTCGCCGGGCTGCAATTTAGTGGCCCACTGCTCGAAATAGAAGGCGAACTCGTGGTGCCCGCCCCAGCTTCGCTCATAGGCGTGAATGGCGATGCCGAGCCGCCCAATCACCTTGCGTTACTGACACCGGGCAACCCAATGCACTGCGACCTTGGTGACAACGTCAGACTTCCCTGTCCCGCCCTGCCGCCCGATGACAAAATCGAAGGGCGAAAACCATTAAAGGACTGGTGGCTGACCAAAGCGGGGTTATCGCAGGTGCTCACGGGAGGGACGCCAGATCGAAGTGCTTTCATCCACCGCAGCAGGCTATGGGTCGATGAGCCGAAGGTTGGCAATCAAATCAATGAGACCAGCGGTACAGTCGAAGAAGGCATGCTCTACAGCACACAGCATGTGCGGCTATGCGCTGAAACCACGCTGGCCATGTACTTGTCCATCGAGGGATCATCGCTTGGACACTTTCCAGCGATGACCCGGATTCCACTGGGCGGTGAGGCACGTAGTTGCTGGCTGAGTTCGCAAGCCGCAGAACTCGACCTGCCTGCCGCTATGCCTACCGTCAATAAAGGCAAGATCCAATATACCGTTTTTATCCTGACCCCATTGGCGGCCAGCGCCCCACCGAGGCCGGGAAAACCGTTCGAAGCACTGCCGGGCGTGGTCGTCAGCGCCTGTGTTCGACCGTCACAACGCTGGGGCGGCTGGGACTCCATCAAACTAGAGCCTTTGCCCATGACTTCGCATTTGGCACCGGGAAGTGTGTTGTTCATGGAGGCAGATGAAAAAGAGAAAAACAGTATCGAAGGGCTTGTTGGCCAAACTATCGGTCAACGCAAGAGCTGGGGTTTTGGCCTCATCACCATTGGTCATTGGACATAGAGGATAACTACTCAGCTTACCCCCTTATTTGCGCCAACTCTGCGTTGGAAGTGCTCATTTACACTTGTAAACTCCGCGCTTCCACCTTGATTTGGCACAAAAGGGGGCAATCTGAGCAGTTACAGGCGTTGTACTGAGTTGTATATCGTAGAGGAAGGAAAAATGCGTAGTATGATCATTGGCCTACTGGCCGAAACCTTCATCCACCCGGGTGTCGGCAGCAACGAGGGGGCAATCGACCTGCCGGTTGCACGCGAAGCGGCAACCGACCACCCCTATCTTCCAGGTTCCAGCCTGAAGGGCGCCTTGCGCGACTACAGCCGAGCGTTTTGGAACGATGAAAACAAGGAAAATAAGAAAAAGATCGACCGCTGTTTCGGGGACGAACAGCAGGAAAATGCCGGCGGCATTCTCGTTTCCGATGCGCGCTTATTACTACTGCCGGTTCGCTGTCTGACCGGCAATTACAAATGGCTGACCTGCCCACTGATACTGGAACGCCTGGGGCGGGATCTGAAACGCGCCGGGCATCCGGTGACAGTTGCTCCGACCACCTCACCACCCGATGGAAAGTACCTTGGAAATAACGACGGCACCCTCTTCCTGGAAGAGCGGACATTCGACCACGACGGTGAATTACCTGACCATTTGACAACGCAACTCGCCAAGTTCATTCACCACGACCAAACACGCAAACGCCTCAACAAGCAACTCCTCGTCGTCAACGATGCCGATTTTTCCTGGTTTGCCCGCTACGCACTATCCGTTCAGGCCCGCAACCAGCTTGACGAAAACAAGCAAAGTAAAAATCTCTGGTATGAAGAGAGTTTGCCTCCCGATACGCTGATGTATTCACTACTGGGTGAACGGGTGAGTGATAGTGGCATGGATGATCTGATGTCGCTTTTTGAAAAAAAGCCTTACCTGCAAACCGGCGGCAACGAAACCGTCGGCATGGGCTGGTTTGCCCTGCAACCCTGGCAAAATTCTGAGGATAGTGGCGATGAGCATTGACCGTGAACGCGCCCGGCATGCTTTTCAGACCATCAACGCCTTACCGAAGAATGTTGGCAAATACACCAGCTATGTCAAAGCCCTGCCTGCCAGCATCCTGCAAAACGGGCTGGGACAAGCTATGGCGACACTGCTAGCTGCATCCAAAGGCAAGCCGGCAATGGACGGTGATGCCGTTAACGAACCCCACCGGCTTTTGTATGAGCATATCCAAACATGGCTGTGCCGCGACAATCGCTCCGCCCCTTACCGCACAACCAATGGCACCGAAGCAACTAATACCCAACTGATGGACGCTATCACAGAGGGAGACGAAGCCGCCTACATCCGCGCCCAAGCCGAAGCGCTGGCTTATTTGAGTTGGCTGAAGAAATTCGCCACGGCCTTCCGCCCTGAAGGAGAGCGCCAATGAGAGCCTTATATCGTTTGCAAACAGGCTGCCCATCACCACAGAATGGCGGTAATGCAGGGCTTTGGTACGACAAGTATTGTGATCAATGGCAACTGGTTCATCCTGAAAATCCGGACATACCTTATTGGTCTTTGGGTGAGCAAAAGTCAGACTGGATTGAAACTGTCACCGGGCCTGTTGGCGTCAGCGGAGAAATTGCCGAAGCCTGTCGGAGAAGGCAATTGCTAGCCGAGCAGATCAAGGGCCAATCCGTGGCTTTCAGTACGCAGTGGCGTTTCGTGACCGGATTGGGCCGCCAGCATCCTGTTGAGAATGGCTTTGCCTGGCACCAGACCCTTGGCATACCGTACCTCCCAGGCCCTTCGGTAAAAGGCATGATCCGCGCATGGGCAGAACATTGGGAAGTAAACGATTCAGACAGTAACACCACTACGATCGAACGAATGTTTGGCCCCAAGGGAGCCGAAAGCGCCGGATCGATCATTGTTTTTGATGCACTACCGATTGAACCAGTGATGCTGGAAACCGACATCATGACGCCACACTACGCCCCTTGGTATGCCGACGGTGATGCTCCCGGTGATTGGCATGACCCCGTCCCAATTCCATTTCTCACGGTTGCAAAAGAGCAAAAATTCCTGTTCACCGTCGCACCACGGCGCTCCGATGAACAAAGCCAGCAGGATGTCAGAACGGCCATCGAGTACTTGAAATGTGCACTCGAATGGATTGGCGCAGGCGCAAAAACCGCCGTTGGCTACGGCAGAATGACGCAACTCGATGACGGTGAACAAAGCAAGCTCATCAGTGCCTGCTTAGCGAGTGATATGGATTGTGAGTGGGTGGATACGCAACTGCAAGCAATCAGTGCTGCGGCCCACTGCACACAGGCGGAAGCGCTACGCGGGAAAATACTCGCCACGCGATGGAGCGAGCTCAGCTCTGGGGACGAAAAGGACAATGCGCTGGCATGTATCAAGGCACGCTGGGATGCAGAGGGATGGTGGGAGGATCCGCCCGGTCGAGGCGCGAGGAGAGTGAAGAATATCTACCTGACAGGAGGAGAATCATGAGCGAAACTATTGCCGTTATCCAATCCATCAAAAGCATCCAGGGTCTGATGACCTATCTGTTCGGATTGGGTTTACTTGCTATTGCCGCATTGACAGTCTTTTGGAGTGGTCTTCGAATATGGTACCGGATCGGGCGAAGTCTCTCGAAGCGAAAGATCGCTGTATTCGCCGAGGCGGAATTTGAGTCGCTAAAAAACATACTCACCGATTCAGGACTGTTCAAGAAAAAGAACATCCTGAAAATCGGAAAAAACGAAATTGCTCGAGCGAAGTCCTGCTCACTGTACCTAGTACACTACGAGCCATACAAGAATCAACTCGATCAAATCCTCAACCAGAAAAATGATACCGATGCATTGATCGTCTACTCACCTATTGAGGAAGGCAAGATCGATAACGAAATGCTTTCAAAAATAAATCAGCAGCGGAACACAACCACCGTGAACTTTCGTGGACGCCTATTGAATGACGTGTTCGTGAGCATGATTACGACCGGGTACAAAAATTAACCGGCGAAGCCTTACCCATCACAACGAGCGCAATGCCTCTCTCGGCGTACAGATAATCACTCAAGTTTCGGAGTCCAGATTTGCACATCGGCCAGTTCCCCGGGAAAGCTCGAATGTAGCTCCGCCGCGAAGGAGCCACCAAAAGCCTCCCTTTCGCAAAGGGAGGTTTGGAGGGATTGGTGCTGCGGAGTTTTGGTCTGGTGAGGTGGTATATATCCCCCTCAATCCCCCTTTGACAAAGGGGGAAGGCAGCCCTGCTTCCTGGGACAGCGCCACTCTTGAGCGTGTGACCACTGATTCATGGGGTCTGATGTGGCGACCCAGTAAAGTAGCCTGGATGCAGTGCAACGGAATCCAGGGGTTGGGGCGATACTTCGGGGCTTCCCCGGATTCCGCTGTGCTTCATCCGGGCTACGGATGTTTTATTTGGAGGGATGAGAGAAGTTATTTTTATTTTTGCAACAATAACAATAAAAAAAAACGCCTGCCCGGTAGAGTTGGGGTCGCACCAAAACCGCTCATCTTTTACGATTTATCAGTACGGTTTTGTCGGGCGCGTTACGTCGTTATACGAGTAAGCTATTGTTTATTGGGGGATTATTTAATGAGAAACAACGACAGAAAAACCATGTCAAGGTGGTGCAACCAACTGAGCTACGCGCCTGTCGTCAAGAGCGCGAACAATAGCGCAATCTTGAGGTTTGGGCAATAGCCCTCACGACATTAGCCCTCACGACACCATTGAAAACTTTCAGTTTTCCAACGACTTGCGTGAACGTCAACTTATCGAGACTCAGCCAACGTTCGGTTGTTGTAAACGATTTTGCGCAATCCAGTCCGTATAAGCCTTCGCTACAAAACGACTTAAATCACCCCGTTGCCCAAATGTTGCCCACCCGTGCCTCAATGTTCGGCCCAGACTGCTTGACGAGCCTTGTGCCACATCGAGATTCTGAACGGTCTGCAGCGGCTGTGCAGACTCCCCCGTTAGTTATTGTGTAACGGACTATAGCAAATATAACCGCACTCATCACGAGGAAATTAGCGTTCCGCCACGTGCCGGTACCCGATCTAATCAACCCAGTTTTCCAGCCTCAGCGCTGCTACACGTTCAAACTCGCGCGTGTTGTTCGTTACGAGTATGAGCCCATTACTGCGGGCATGCGCGGCGATCATCATGTCGTAAGGCCCAATAGGCTTGCCCTGACGATACAGTTCTGCACGTATCTGCCCAAAGTGGGTTGCGGCGTGGTGGTCGAACGGCAGGATTTCGAGGCGCGAAGCCAAGCCCTCGATGTCCGCGAGATTCCTTTCTGTGTGTGCTGAATGCTCTGCACCAAAGACCAATTCACCCCAGGTTACCGATGAAATTGCCAATTGCCCTTCGTGCTGCTTGAACGCCCGGCGTACTTCAGCAGGCCGCTGTTTGATCGTATAAATGACAATGTTCGTGTCGAGCAAATATTTAAGCATCTCGTCAGCCGGTTAAAGCGTCTCGCGCAGTTGATCCGCTGGCTGTTCGCGTTCGCGCATAAAGTCATCACTCACCTGAGGATGATCAAACCATTCATCCCAACTTTCCCCCGCTGGCGTGATAATACGTGTATTGCCTTTCGCAACCACCGTAACTTCCTGGACACTATCGGGGAATGCAACCTTTTTGGGTAAGCGAACCGCTTGTGTCTGGTTGCTTTTAAACACCTTTGTTTGAATCGTTGCCATCATGGCCTCCCAATCTATTGGATCTCAAGTTTCGTCGTTCGCAGCACCCACTTCTGCCGCTGTATCCAGGTAGGTTGGGCAAAGGAACGATAGTGACGTGCTCAACACCCACGGCCAAACCCAACACCGATGCCTTTGTTGGGCACGCTCCGCTTTGCCCAGCCTACGAAAACAGCGGTGCATTTGGGTGTTCACCAATCAATCTGTTCGCGGATGAAAACCAAACCCTGGATACTGGATATACCGCCCGTATACCCAATAATATATCGAATGTTCTGAACAGCACAACCCTTTTCAGACCCGAGAGATAGATCACGAAATCAAGGACCTACGGCTTGCATGGCAGTGAATTAGCCAAACAGCCGCTGTTGTCGTCTTCGGATACGCACAAAAAACGCTTGGAAGCACTCACGAATACTTACTCGCCAAGCGCGATACGTCGTGAGGCTGGTGATACCAGAATTTGGGATATTCCTTCAGTCTATCGAGGATCAAGCTTGGGCATGGGGTTGGGTGGCTTGATGCGACAAAAAATATATGAAAGCAGATATGACCCGACTGATACTTGTAACTCAAGTTTTGGAGTTCAGATTTGCCCATCAGCCAGTTTCCCGGGAAAGGTGGAGGCTGGAATGTAGCTCGGTCGCGGA
Organism: Gammaproteobacteria bacterium; assembly: GCA_026981985.1. Lineage (GTDB taxonomy): Bacteria > Pseudomonadota > Gammaproteobacteria > UWMA-0217 > UWMA-0217 > JALSHZ01. Next base: position 6,881 of record JALSHZ010000076.1, read on the forward strand.
GGAGCCACCAAAAGCCTCCCTTTCGCAAAGGGACGTTTGGAGGGATTGCTGCTGCGGAGTTTTGCTCTGGTGAGGTGGTATAAATCCCCCTCAATCCCCCTTTGGCAAAGGGGGAAGTTGTCAGAGGTGGCAGCCCTGTTTTCAGGGACGGCGCCGGTCTTGAGCGCGTGGCCACTGATTCATGGATTCTGATATGGTGACCCAAGAATCAACAATACCACCTATTGCAACGCATTATTTGTTTTGCATCAACGGGTTGCTCACTGATTTAGATGCGACATGAACTCCGAGACTTGAGTTGTAACACCTGAGATGTTCACGCCGGAGTGCGGGTAATACTATGCAGAAAGGTAGCCTGGATGCAGTGCAACGGAATCCAGGGGTTGGGGCGGTACTTCGGGGCTTCCCCGGATTCCGCTGTGCTTCATCCGGGCTACGGATGTTTTATTTGGAGAGATGAGAGAAGTTATTTTTATTTTTTCAACAATAACAATAAATCGCCTGCCCGGTAGAGTTATGGTCGCACCGAAAGCGCTCACTTTTGACGACTTATCAGTACGATTTTGTCGGGCGCGTTACGTCGTTATACGAGTAAGCTATTGTTTATTGGGGGATTATTTAATGAGAAACAACGACAGAAAAACCATGTCAAGGTGGTGCGGGGAGAGCGCTGCATTGATCAAGACATTGATATCGACCACCACCCGCCACCAGAGAAAATCACCCGGTTCAGTACTCATCCGCAAGCAGCGCTTCCAACGCTTCGGACGTCAACCCCTGGGCGGCCGCGTTCTCAGCGCTCTCCCGCAGCCGATGGCGCAAGCGGTCAGCATAGAAAGCGCGCATGGCTTCATAGTCTTCGGCACTCACCATCACCCCTACCACACGATTACGACGTTTCACACGTACCGGCTCACGCTGAACCTTGTCCAAAAACTCACCAAAATGGGTCTTCGCCTCATTGGCGGAAATTTCTTGCATCACCGACCTCCGCTTACAACAGTTGGGCGTAGAATAGTGGCACGAATCGTTCGATTCGTGCCATCCAAAATAAGTGATTAGCGTATCTACATCGGACTTCGAGCACATACAGGTTCTTACCCCCACGTACACCCTCCCCTCACCGCCACTTCAAATTCTTCAAACTCATCCAGTACCCGCTTGATTCCCCACAACGTCCAGCCGTTGGCGGTATTCGCATCTTTCTCGCCGATGGCTCGGCGAGTTCGAGGATTTCGTCCCGCTGGGCGCCAGCGCCAGCTCCAACGCACTGCTCCCGACGCAGCCGCTTGATGGTTTGCATGGTGTCATAACCGACGAATATATGGTCGTGGTGAGCTTGTTTGCGGTGACAATGCAACGCATATCAACAACACCAACTGCGTTGACTACTGAAACTGTAATTCGTAAAGGTGTGCGTAAGCTCCGCCTTTTGCCATCAGTTCATCGTGGGTGCCGGATTCGATGATTCTGCCCTGCTCCATGACAAGGATGTTGTCGGCATTTTTTATGGTGGAGAGTCGATGGGCGATGACGAGGGTGGTGCGGCCTTTGAGCAGTTTGTCGAGGGCGGCCTGGATAGCGCGTTCGGATTCGGTGTCGAGCGAGGCGGTGGCTTCATCGAGGATGAGAATGGGCGCATCCTTCAATAGCGCGCGGGCGATCGAAAGGCGCTGGCGCTGGCCACCGGAGAGGAGCATGCCTTTTTCTCCTACCTGGGTTTGCAGCCCCTGCGGCATTTTTTCGACGAACTCCCAGGCGTTGGCGGCTTTCAGCGCGGCGATGACTTCGTCGTCGCTGGCAGATTGCAGGCGGCCATAGGCAATGTTGGCGCGGATGGTGTCGTTGAACAGGGTGACGTGCTGGCCGACGTAGGCGATCTGGTCGCGCAAGTCGACCAGGCCGATGTCGTCGATGGGCGTGCCGTCGATACAGATTTTCCCCGCAGTGACTTCGTACAACCGCGGGATCAGATTGACCAGGGTGGTCTTGCCGCTGCCGGAGCGCCCCACCAGTGCCCAGGTTTTCCCGGCGGGGACGGTGAAAGAGATGTCGTCCAGCACCTGCGCGGCGTCATCGCTGGCGTAGCGAAAGCTAACATGGTCAAAGCTAACCTCGCCCTTGGCGCGCGCCAGCTTGCGGTTGCCCTCATCGCGCTCGGAGGGAATGTCGAGCACGGCGAACAGGCTCTCGCCGGCAGCGATGCCTTTCTGGATGGCGGCGTTGACGTTGGCGAGGCGGCGAATGGGTTGCAGCAACAGCATCATCGCGGTCATGAACGACATGAAGGTGCCGACGCTGATCTTGTCGTGAAAAGCCGGCCGGGTGGCGACGAAGATGATGCCAGCCAGCACCACGGCGACCAGAAACTGCAACACCGGCACCGACGCCGCCCGCGTCACCGCCAACTTGAGGTTGAGCTTGCGGTTTTCTTCATTGGTGACGTCGAAACGCCGGTTTTCGTAATCCTGCCCGCCGAAGACCTTGACCACACGTTGCCCCTCGATCACCTCCTGCGCCACATGGGTTACATCACCGATTGAGGTCTGAATGCGTTTGCTGATGCGACGAAAACGCCCGGTGACATAGTACGCAATCCAGGCCACGGCAGGTGCAACAGCAAAAAATCCCAATGTGAGTTCCCAGCTGAGATAGAGCATCCACCCAACCAGGCCGATGACACTGAGGCTGTCGCGAATAAGGATAGTCAGACTGGTGGTGGCGGCTTCAGCCACCTGCTCGACATCGTAGGTCAGCCGCGAGATCAGGCTGCCGCTGGTGGCGGTATCGAAGAACTCGGTGGGCAGGGTGAGGTATTTGGCGAAGATCTCGGCGCGCAACGCCTTGATCACCTGGCGCCCCACCGCCGCCATGGCATAGCCGGTGACGAAGGTAGCGACGCTGGCGGCCAGGAAGACGCCAATCAGCATCACCGGCACCCAGGTCATCGACTGTGGGTCGCGCTCGACGAAACTGCCATCGAGCAATGGTTTCATCAACGCGGCGAAGGCCGGTTCGGCGAGCGCGGAGACAACCATGCCGGCAACGCCGACGGCCAACAGCTGCCAATGCTGAAAGCTGTAGCGGGCAAGGCGGCGGTAGATTCCCCGGTTGGCCGGAGCGGTGGCCACGTTACTGGGCAATATTGGTGGCGATCGACAACCTTGTCAGACCAAGGCGGCCAATGGTATCCATGGCTGTGACGACATACTGATGCGGCGTTTGCGCATCGGCCTTCAGCACCACCGGGATCTCCTTGTTGTCGCCGGCAACCTTGCTGATAGCCAGGTAGAGCGCTTTGGGTGAGCTGCTGATCACCCGTGCCTGATTGACGAAGAACTGGCCCTTGGCATCGATCGCAATCTCTAGCATCTGTTCGCTGCTGGCCTTGTCCTGCGTGGTGGCATCGGGCAGCTCGATACGCAGCTCGGAGGTCCGATCGAAGGTGGTGGTCACCATAAAGAAGATGAGCAAGATGAAGACCACATCGATCAGCGGCGTCAGGCCGATCTGTAGCTCTTCTTCCTGACGGATACGAAACTTCATGCCTTTTTCTTCTTTGATTTGCTGCTGGTCTTGAGTTCGGCCGAGGCGGAACCGTGGAAAGCATCGACCAGCTTCAACGCTTCCTGCTCCATATCGACGATGAGTTCATCCACGCGGCCGCGAAAATAGCGATAGAAGAACAGGCTGGGAATGGCGACAGTGATACCCGCAGCCGTGGTGATCAGTGCTTTCGAAATACCACCCGCCAATGCACCCGGATCACCCACGCCAACACTGGTCATGACGCTGAAGACCTGGATCATGCCCACCACAGTGCCAAGCAGGCCGAGCAGCGGCGAGATGGCCGCGATGGTGCCGAGGGTGTTGAGGTATTTTTCCAGACGGATGGCGACGTGGCGCCCGGTATCCTCGATGGCGTCTTTCATCGACAGCCGATCCTGATTTGCGTTGACGATGCCAACGGCGAGAATCTCGCCCAGTGGCGAGCCTTCGCGCAGGTCGCGCAGCCGCTCGGGTGTCATTTGACTCTGCTGCACCCAGTGCCATACCTTGGTCACGAGCTGGTCGGGAATGACCTTGTCCCGTTTCAGACTCCAGAATCTTTCAAAGATGATCGCCATTGCGACAATCGATGCCGCGATGATCGGCACCATCAACCAACCGCCTGCCTTTACCAGCTCGAACATGGGACTTCACTGTCTCTCCGCATAATGAGGCGCGTATGATACCGGAAACCGCAAACCTAAAGAAATGACGGCGCAGCGGAAATGCCGAACAGTTCATTGTCTCAGACACCCGGCCACCACCAATGGCCTTCACTGCGCGCATGCTCCCGAACCGACACCGCATCGGGTTGTAACCCAAAACGCAGTGTCACCGTGCCGGCGCTGTCGGTGCGCAGCACCTGGCTGCCCTGTTCGCGGTAGCGCCCCACGACCTCGTCACGGGGAAAACCGAAACGATTGCGGTAGCCCACTGAAAAGACCACCCAGTCGGGTGCAACCGCCTGCACGAACGCTGGCGACGAGGAGGTCAGGCTACCGTGGTGCGGAGCCACCAGTAGCGTGCTCGGCAGTTGTGCCGCCCGGGTTTCCAGCAACAAGCTTTCGACCGGCGTTTCAATATCTCCCGGCAGCAGCACCGCATGCACACCGTTGTCGATACGCAGTACACAGCTGCGATTGTTGTCCGCAGCCTGATGATTCGCGGGGTGCAGGAACTCGAAAACCACGCCATCCCACGCCCAACTGTCCCCCGCCCTGCAACTGACGGTATTGGCTGTGCTGTCGTGCGTCGGCGTCGACACACGACGTTCCGCCACCACCATTTCACGCATCAAGAGCTCTGCGCCACCGGCGTGATCGTTGTCATCGTGGCTGATCACCAGCATATCGACACGCTGCACCCCGCGCTGCCGCAACAACGGTAGCACCACCGAGTTCGCCGCCGAGGCGCGACGACTGAAGCGCGCCCCCGTGTCATAGACCAGCAGATGCTCTGCGGTGGTGACGACGATCGCCAGCCCCTGGCCCACATCCAGCACATCGACCTGAAAATGGCCTGGCGGGAGCGGTGGTTGCGCCTGGCCGGTCACCGCCGGCAGCAAAAACAGCGGTAACAGCCAGCGACCGGGGACACCACGCGGCATGAGCCCCAGAATCACCGCCAGCATGGCGAACATCAGCGCCAAACTGGTCGAGAGCTGCAACGGCCAGGAAGCAAATGACAAGGTCGATAGCTGCGTCAGAAAGACCATCAACAACCGCAACAGCCAGTCAGCGGCAAGCAGCAATAGCTCGGCCACTGTGTCGCTCAACCCCAGCAGCATCACCCCTGCAAGCACCATCGGCACCACCAGCAGGCTGACCAGCGGCACCGCCAGCAGATTGGCCAATGGCGAGATCAACGAACCCCGGCCAAAAAAGCTGGCTGTTACCGGCAGCAACGCCACCAGCAACACGAACTGCACCAGGATCAACAGCCGCCATCCCCGCTTGCGCTGCTGCTGCACCAGCGCGATGATCGCCGCCACGGCAATGAATGACAGCCAGAAACCGGGAGCCAGCACCACTGCCGGATCAATCAACAGCACCAGCAACAGCGCTGTCGACAGCACGCTCCACGGCCTCACGCGGCGCCACAGCAACAGGGCGATGGCGGCGACCGCCAGCATGATCAAGGCACGCTGCGTCGGCACGGCAAACCCCGCCAGCGCAGCGTAGAGCGATGCCGGCAGCAGAGCGGCCAGCGCCGCAGCGCGCTGCATCGGCAACCACAAGCACAGCGATGGGATGAGCCGCCAAAGCCAGCGCGCCAGCAACCAGCCGAAGGCCGCCACCAGGCCGATATGCAAGCCAGAGATCGCCAGCAAGTGATTGGTGCCGGTACGAATGAGCGTATCCCAATGTTGCTGCGGGATATCATGGCGAATGCCGAGCGCCAGTGCCTTGATCAGGCCGGCTTCTTGCAGCACATCCGACATCTCATCGATACGCTGTGACAGCTGCAAGCGCCACAGATCGATAGACCAGGCGGCATCGTGCAGCTTGTGATTATCTGCCGATTTGCGCACATAGCCGGACGCACCAATCCCCTGGCGAAACAGCCAGCCGGCGTAGTCAAATGCACCGGGACTGGCAAAGCTGCGCGGCCGCTTCAGCCGCAAACGCAGCTGCCAGATCTCACCGGGCCGGAGTTCCGGGTAGGGTCGGTACCAGCTGAGCAACAGCCGGCGCGGCAACGGGCTGCCTGAGTCAGCCTCTACTGCAGCGACGAAACGTAGCCGGCGGCCTTCTTCGCGGGGCAGATCGAGCACCCGCACGATCACCGTCTGGTCGACGCCTGCCATCTCGCGTGGCAGTTGTGACTGTAGGCTCCAGTGCGCCTGCAACAGCGCCCAACCAACGCCACCAAGCATACCCGCCAGCAACCACCAGCGCCGCAGTCCAAGCAAGAGCGTGGCCGCCAGCAACGCGGCCACACCAAGCATCACTGGCAGCAACTCGGTCAATTGATAGACGATGAGGACGCCGGCAAGAAACCCGGCACTGAGAAAAGGCATGACAACGACCCGGCAAGGGGCTGTAACGGCAGCAAAAGGCTTGTTTACGCATTCTGTGGCGAAGGCGCCAACAATCCGCTCACATTCTCATTGAACCCTTGTTGAGTTTTTGGCTCAAATGTCACACAGTAAGACTGTTCCAGCCCCGACAATCGAATCTGCAACAATGCCCAGACGTCTCATCAAGCGCTACCTCCCCGAGCCTCACAAGGTGCGGGACGAGAAGTGCTTCCAATTCCTGGGCAAGCTGCTGCATGACCCCAATCTCTGGCATCTGAACCGTCATTCCGTCTCCGGCGCCGTCGCCGTGGGGCTGTTCAGCGCTTTTATCCTGATTCCGTTTCAGACGATTCTCGCTGCCTTGCTGGCAATCTGGTTCCGGGTGAACCTGCCGGTCTCGGTGGTGTTGATCTGGATTACCAATCCGCTGACCATCGCACCCATCTTCATGCTGACCATCAAGCTGGGGGCTGTCATCCTCGGGCTGCCCCACGAGGCGACGACCATCGAATTAAGCTGGGCGTGGTTTTCGACAGAGCTGATTCATATCTGGAAGCCGCTGCTGGTGGGCTGCCTGGTGATGGCGACATTCTTTTCGGCGGTTGGCTATGTCACCACCCAGTATCTGTGGCGCGACTATGTGCTGCGACGTTACCGGGCACGACGCCGGCAGCGTGAAGAGAGAGCGCTGGCAGAGAAAAATCGGGCGGTCGTCACCCCACTGCACCGCCGTGGCGCGCCCACCTCGAAACCGGTAGGCAGTTCCGCCGACGTCAGTCGATAAAAACCCCATCTTCGAGGTGGCAGACACGATCCATTTTTTCCGCCAGTGACTGGTCATGCGTAACGATCACGAACGCGGTATTGAACTCCTCGTTCAGCTCCAGCAACAAACCATAGATATGATCTGCCGTCTTGCGATCGAGGTTACCGGTCGGCTCGTCGGCCAGCACCACATCCGGTCGGTTCGACAATGCGCGTGCAATAGCTGTGCGCTGGCGTTCCCCGCCTGACAGCTCACCGGGCTTGTGCGCGATACGCTGGCCGAGGCCAACACGCTCCAACAGCCCCGTAGCTTGTTCAGCAGCCTCTGCCACCGATGCCCCCGCCAGCAGTATGGGCAGGGCGACATTTTCGAGTGCGGTAAATTCCGGCAGCAGGTGATGAAATTGATAAACGAAACCAATGCTGCGATTGCGCAACCAGCCACGCGCAGCGTCAGAAAGTTCGCTGATGTCCTCGCCACAAATCCGCACCTGTCCTTCCGTGGGCAAGTCGAGCCCACCGAGCAGTTGCAGCAAGGTGCTCTTGCCGCTGCCCGATGCACCGACAATCGCCACTTTTTCGCCCGGCTCGACGACGAAGTCGAGGCCGTGCAGCACCTCCACCTTCAGCTTGCCTTCCTGAAACGTGCGCTTCAGCCCTTGCGCCTGCAATACCGGCGCTTCACAGATCTCACTCATAGCGCAGCGCCTCCGCCGGAGAAGTCCTGGAAGCCTGCCAGGCCGGGTAAATGGTCATCAGAATGGAGGCCATGAACGACACCACGGCAACCACTGCGACATCCTTGATCCGCAAATCGGACGGCAGCTCGGTGATGTAGTAGACATCCGCCGCCAGGAACTGGGTGTGGAACAACTGCTCCAGCCACGGCACGATGACATCGACATTGGTCGCCAGCGCGACACCACAGACCACACCAAGCAGGGTGCCCAGCGTGCCGATCAGCATGCCCTGAACGATAAAAACACCCATCACCTGGGTTGGCGACATGCCAAGCGTGCGCATGATGGCAATATCCGCCCGCTTGTCGTTGACCAGCATCACCAGCGTGGAGACAATATTGAATGCGGCCACGGTCACGATCAGCAGCAAAATGAAAAACATCACCCGCTTCTCCATCTTGATCGCACGGAAGAAGTTTTCGTGCTGTACGGTCCAGTCAGAAACAAAATAGTCCGGCCCCAGCGTTTGGCTCAGCGCAGCGGAGACTGCCTTCGCCTCGAACATATCTTCCAGCTTCAGGCGAATACCACCGACCGCATTGCCATAGCGCATCAGTTTGCCGGCATCCTGAATGTGCATGAATGCGGTAGCGCGGTCATACTCATACATGCCCACCGAAAACACACCAACCACGGTAAAGCGGCGAAAACGCGGCATGAAACCTGCCGGCGTCACATTCGCCTGTGGCGTCACCACGGTGACTTTGCTGCCGAGATCGACGTTCAGCGCAATGGCCAGCTCCTTGCCTAGCACAATCCCAAACTCGCCTGGCGTCAGGTCGTCGATCGATCCGGCGACCATATGCTCATGCACATCAGACACCTGGCGCTCTTCCACCGGCTCGATACCGCGAATCAGCGCACCGCTCACCTTGTCGCCAAAGTTCAGCATTGCCTCGAACTCGATCTGCGGCGCGGTGCCGATCACGCGCGGATCAGCCTCGATCTGGGCGCGGACATCCTGCCACTTGTAGAGCTTGCCATCGAAACTGGTGACATGCGCGTGAGAGGCCATACCAAGAATTCGCTCGCGCAGCTCCTTCTCGAAACCATTCATCACCGACAACACGGTAATCAACGCCATCACGCCCAGCGCAATGCCCAGAATCGAGATCAGGGAAATAAACGAAATGAAGTGGTTACGACGCTTTGCTCGCGTATAGCGTAACCCCACGAAAAGGGGGACGGGTTTGAACATGCGGGGGATTAAACCACAACCCCTGTGGCATTCATACACTACATGAACGCTTGCGGCATTTAACAGCCGCAGCCGCCATAATTTGTTACATTACAGCCTGTTGACGTACTCGGAACCACTTGATGAAAGCACTCGCCACCCTAACGCTCGCAACCCTGCTGCCACTCGTCGCCCTGCCCACCGGCGCCGAAGTACTGAAGCTCAACGGCAGCGTCGAAGTGCTCAAGCCCGCCGACGCACCCACACGTGGCATGACCAAGGCAGCCGTCACAAAACGCTTCGGCACCCCAGCAAGGAAAAACCCCGCCGTCGGCAAGCCCCCCATCTCCAGCTGGGAGTATCCCGGCTATACTGTTTATTTCGAGGGCAAGTATGTGCTGCATACAGTGGCCAATGGCGAGCGTGGGAAGCAGTGACGAACAAACTGTACGACATAGACGAAACGCAGCGGTGTTTGCGCCCAACCGCTTTGTTAGCAGTCAGCTCTCTGCTGCCAATAACCAGGGCATCGACGATGGTGTGCTACCGCAATTATCCACTCAAGTTTCGGAGTTCACTTTCAGCACAAAAATCCCTATAAGGCATTGAAATAGCAACAAAAAAGGCCTTGCGCGTGATAAAATGTTGATTCTCAAATCCCAACATCAAAATCACGGAAGGCCC
>JALSHZ010000077.1 GCA_026981985.1 Gammaproteobacteria bacterium
CTACCCGTGCGCGTTCTGCACTGCGTTCGCTGCAGAAAAGTACCGATTTGATCAAGCGGTTTTTTCATGAGTCACATGTGCAATATGTAATAACTTGATGTCTGGTAGGTTTTTGCCGGGTTAGTATATGAGCAGTTCGTCGACCCGCTAGAGCAAAACTCTAATATCAAATACCCATCCCACGGCCAGTCTCCGGTTTCCCTTAGATGGCGATTGATGTACCTCGCATTGTCCCGACTATTTCCTAGACATTGAATTGTATCGTTGACGTAATAGCTGCAAAGAAAATCTTCGTTGTACGCGCAGCGATCGGGATCGGACTCGAGTTCGTCATCATCATAAGAATAGTCTGCACAATGAAAAGTCGAGATCTCTAGATCGGAAGGGTCGACTTCTGTATTCCGCGAGAGAAATAGATTAGTTGTTAGGGAGTAATAGAAGTTGCTGGATGTAGGACGTTTGACTTCCCAAGATAGCCCGAAGGTAGCCGGGCTATCGCTCGCCGTAAGAAGAAAACGCCCGTTTTCTAATGGCGCATCGTACACTCTGGCATTTATCAGCTCAGGAGCATGGTCGCCGTCGGAGCGACTAGCGGAACCATCTTTTTGTACGCCACCTGTGTTATTGGAGTCTCCGCAACCAGCCAAAATGAGCATAGCCAGTGCAAAAAAATGGCGTTTTATCATATGCATAGCCTATATCAGTTAAACTAGTCATCTGAAGAGCAGTGTGGACCAGGGCCAAGCCTGCGTTATTGCATTTTGACCAAACAGGTATCACAAAGCGGGGGTCACACAAAGCGGGGGTCACACACAAAGCGGGGGTCAGGTCTTGAAATCAAGCAACGCCGTTACTCCTTCCGTATAGAGGGTGTCAGGTCTTGAATTCAAGCATGCTTTTTCTTCTTAGGCATCCCCACTGCACATCAATGCAATAGCGCAAACCTGACAGCAACACACAAACAACCAGACCACACACAGACAGTCTTTTGGCTCCTCATCTCAAGAAAGCACTCCCGCTACTCCCGAAATGGATTGATGATATTCAGACCAGACACTAGCGCGAAGTCATTGACGTTTCGTGTCACTAACGTTGCGTTATTCGCCAATGCAATCGCTGCGATCTGGGCATCTTCCACACTAATGGGGCGGCCCATTTTGCTTCTTGTTGCCACAATCTCAGCATAGTTGAGCGCCGCATCTACGGTAAAATCCAGCACGTTGCCTCCAAATTCATTAAAAGCGTTGTTGGCTGCAAGGCTCAGCATGTCCTTTCGTCTACCATCGGGTAACAACGCGATACCCAGATGAATCTCGGCAACGGTGATGGTCGAAATATAGAGATCATTGACATATTGATCATCCAACCACTGCACGGCCTTTTTTTCTGGTTCCGGACGCATCACTTCGGAGAGGATATTGGTGTCCAGCAGGTATGCGCTCACGGTTCAGAAAAATCCGGTGATGAACGCGGCAATGAGCGTTTGGGCAATTCAAGTTCAATGCCACCACTATCCTTGAAATAGCGGTGGATCTTGCTGCCCAGCCCTTTCTCATTTTTCCTCGGCATAAGCGCGTTACGGAGAATTATCCGCGCCTGCTCTTCCATGGATACACCATGCTTTGCAGCCGTAATTCTCAACTCGGCCTTTAACGATTTGTCGAGATTTCGAATGGTTAACATGGACATGGGGCACCTCCAACCCTGCAATGTGTTCATTGTATGCACTGCATGCAATAGCGTAAAGAGTCCCATAGGTATCAGGCTACGCATATATCGCTTAGTAAGGGAAGCAGGCAGCGGAGAAGGCTTGCGCCGGTGAACAGCAGGCGAAAAAAGTATCAAACACGGCTGGTCGAGATGGATTTTCGCTCTATCATTTGAATCAACCGAGGTGCTTTGTGGCTGCGGCGGGCCGGCAGGATGCCGGCGGTCCCAGGGGTGGTTGCGACGTTTGTTACGGGTACGCTGACACTGCTTCAGTGTTTCTATTCAGACGTACTCGATATCCGCATGCGCACCGGCGTTGCAGAGCAGTTCGTAGGCGATGGTGCTCGAATGTGCGGCAACGTAGTCGACGGGCAGCCCTTCTCCCCAGAGGGTGGCGAGATCACCGATGCTGGTTTCGGGCACTTCGCTGAGGTCGACCGTGATCATGTCCATCGATACACGGCCTATCAGGGGGACTTCAACCCCAGCGACCAGCACCGGCGTTCCTGGTGACGCGTGTCGTGGGTAACCATCAGCATACCCCGCGGCAATAACGCCGACCGGCATATCGGCAGGGCAGCGAAAATCGGCGCCGTAGCCGATGCTCTCCCCCTTGCGATGGTGGTTGATGGCGACGATTGGTGCTCGCAGGGTCATGACGGGGAGCAGACCGAGATCAGCGGCTGATTCGTCGCGGAAGGGTGAGCTGCCGTACAGCACGATGCCTGGGCGTACCCAATCATAGCGCGCATGCGGGAAGGCGAAGATGGCGGCGGAGTTGGCCGCGCTGGACGGCAGGGAAACGTTCCGGCGTGCCTCATCGAAGCGTTGGATCTGCACGTCATTGAGCGGGTCTTCGGGCATGTCGGCACAGGCAAAATGGGTCATGATAGTAGTGCAGCGCGTCCCCAGACGCGCTGCGATTTGGCCAGCCACTTTCGGCTTGAAGCCCAGCCGCCCCATTCCGGTGTCGATTTTCAGCCATAGCTCCGGTCGCAAGAACAGCGAGTCGGGCAGATCGCGGATCTGGTATTCGTGATGAACCGTCAACATCAACCCGGCCTTGCTGGCCCAGGCGACTTCGAGCTCGTGACGCGCACCTTCCAGCACCAGGATGGGTGCTTCGATACCTGCCTCGCGCAGCGCCACCCCCTCACTGACAAACGCAACGCCGAGCGCATCGGCCCCGGCATCAGTCAGCGCCGTTGCCGCCTCGACCATGCCATGACCATAGGCATCGGCCTTGACGACCGCCAGGATCTTCTGCTGGCGCGCAACCGAGCGGACGATGGAAAGGTTGTGTTTCAGCGCTTTGAGATCGACGCTGACACTGGCATGGCGGTTCACTGAAAACCCTCGCTGGAATAAACATCGGGCACGTAGTTTTCGAAGCGGGTGAATTCACCGCGGAAGGTCAACTTGATGGTGCCGATCGGGCCGTTACGCTGCTTGCCGATGATGATTTCGGCAACGCCCTTTTCCGCGCCATCAGGGTTATAGACTTCATCGCGGTAGATGAACATGATGACGTCCGCATCCTGCTCGATCGCACCCGATTCGCGCAGATCCGACATCACGGGTCGTTTGTTGGGCCGTTGCTCAAGACTGCGATTGAGCTGCGACAGCGCAATCACCGGACATTTCAGCTCTTTCGCCAGACCCTTGAGGTTGCGTGAAATCTCCGAAATCTCGGTGGCGCGGTTTTCCGATGTACCGGCCACCTGCATCAGCTGCATGTAGTCGATCATGATGACGCCGAGCTGACCATGCTCACGCACCAGCCGCCTTGCCCGGGCACGCATCTCGGTGGGCGTCAGCGCGGGGGTGTCGTCGATGAACATCGGTACCTCAGCCAGCAGCTCGACTGCACTGGTTAGACGCGGCCAATCTTCCTCTTTCAGCTTGCCGGTGCGCAAGCGCTGCTGATTGATGCGCCCCATCGACGACAGCATCCGCAAGGCGAGTTGTTCGCCCGGCATCTCCATGCTGAAAATGGCCACCGGTTTGCGCTGCTTGATCGCAGCATATTCGCAGATATTCATCGCAAACGTCGTCTTGCCCATCGAGGGGCGCCCGGCAACAATGACCAAGTCACCCGCTTGCAGGCCAGAGGTCATGTTGTCGAGGTCATCGTATCCTGTCGGGCAGCCGGTGATGCCGTCGCCCTTCTCGTTCATCTCGTCGATATATTCGACGGCATTGCGCACCAATGAACGCAGGCCGCGAAAGCCCTGTTGCCCGCGCATGCCCTGCTCGGCAATCTGGAATACCTTGCGCTCCGCCTCGTCGAGAATCTCTTTGCTATCACGCCCTTGGGGGTTGAACGAAGAATCTGCAATTTCCCCGGCGATGCCGATCAGCTTCCGCAGGATCGAACGTTCACGCACGATGTCGGCATAGGCGCGGATGTTGGCGGCGCTCGGCGTGTCTTTTGCCAGCATGCCGAGGTAGGCCAGCCCACCGGCTTTTTCCAGATCTCCACGCGGATCGAGCCATTGGGACAGGGTGACAACATCGAAAGGGTCGTTTTTTTCCGCCAGCGCGGCGATGGCGCGGAAGATAATGCGGTGATCCTGGCGGTAGAAATCCTCCTCGCCCACCCGGTCGGCTACTTGATCCCAGGCATTGTTGTCCAGTAGCAACCCACCCAGAACCGCCTGTTCCGCCTCAACAGAGTGCGGAGGAACCTTGAGCTGCTGTACGGACTGTACGTTATCGGGTTGAGGGTCGGAACTGAAGGGTTCGAGCATGATGATTGCGCCTGTGACGATTCACCAGAGAGGCGAGCCAGTATATCACCGGAGCAGAGGAAACACGGGAAAGAATCGTCACAGATGCGCGTCGATTCAGCGCGCGCGACACACTAAACGGAACAACAAACCCCAATAGAATCAGAACGTTAAAACATGGCATCAATAACGCGGCATCGAATGATGCCGCGCCGACAAACAGCCTGTGCCAGTTACTGCTCTTCTTCCGCGACAACGACCACCTTGACTTCGGTATTGATGTCGCTGTGGAGGTGGATGGTAATGTCGAATTCACCGGTAGAACGCAATGCGCCTTCCGGCAAACGCACCTCCTTCTTCAACACTTCGACACCAGTAGCAGAGATTGCCGCAGCAATTTCAGTGGTGCCGACAGAACCAAACAGCTTACCTTCGTTGCCTGCATGAGCCGGGATCGTCACTTCAAGATCCGCCAGCTTCGCTGCACGATCCTGCGCTGCCGCCAGCGAAGCCGCTGCCGCCTTTTCCAGCTCGGCGCGACGAGCCTCAAACTCGGCGATGTTTTCCTTGGTCGCGTACTTCGCCTTGCCGCTGGGGATCAGGTAGTTACGCGCATAGCCCGGACGCACTGAAATCTTGTCGCCCAGATCACCCAGATTTTCCACCTTGTCTAACAGAATTACTTCCATCGTCTTCACCTATATCAAAACTATTCCGCGGGACTGTTGTCCAGCCGCCGCCTGAAATCTGCAAATGCATCCACAATGCCCAGACCCGCCATGACCACGACAACGGGCGTCAGAAAAATCACGAGCATCACATATAAACCGATAATACTGCCACGAGGCCAACCGATCCGTGCCACCAGCCCATGCACCAGCGCAAAGCCTTGCACCAGAAACACGGTCATCGCCACCGAGGCCAGTGCATTGGCCCAGGGCGCGCCGGTCAGCGTCGCCAGCACCACGAACAGAATCGCCAGGCCAGCGGGCCAGATGCCGATTCTCAGCTCCTGGAACTCGCGGGCAAAACCACCCGGGTTCTCCACCGAGGCCTGCATCGAGCGCGCCAGCATCAGTGCCAGCAAAGCCGTCAGCACAAATGCCGAAACCAGCACACCCGTCATGATCGGCGCGATGCTTTCGAGCGTCTTGCCCAAGCTTTCTATCTGCTGGTTTCCGCCCTGCTCCAGTGCAGGCTGCATCAATCGTTGCAGCGTATCGGCCCAAAACCGGTCGATATCCGGAAACAGCAGATAGAGCAAAACCACCGCAGCAACACCAGTGGCGAAAGCGGCCTGCATGACCAACGGCCAGCTCACCGTTCTTGCCAGTAAAGCGCCCAACAGGGCAACCGGCAACCACTGCGCAATGCCTGAGAGGATGCCAATCGCAGCGGGCTGGTTCATGGCAATGACACCCACCGCCAACAGTACCGAGCTGATCGCCGTGACGTAGATCGCTTGCATCAGCCCGACGCTCAGGGCAATGAGCCCGACCACCGCACTACTGAGCACGCCCAGTGGCGGCAGCAACAACCCCAGCAGCGAAAACCCCGCTGCGGCTGCCACGGCCTGAGGCAGGCCCCGTAGAATGAATTCGGCCAGCCTCTTCATGACAGTGACCTTGCTGTTACTGGCGATCCGTGTATGGGATCAGCGCCAAAAAGCGCGCCCGCTTGACCGCAGTCGCCAGCTGACGCTGGTACTTTGCCTTGGTGCCAGTAATCCGGCTGGGAATGATCTTGCCGGTCTCGCTGACGTATTGTTTCAGGGTATCGAGATCCTTGTAGTCGATCTCTTTCACGCCTTCGGCGGTAAAACGGCAATATCTCTTGCGTTGAAAATAACGTGCCATCTGCAATTATCCTCTGATCGGTTCTGGTTAAGACTCAGTCGCAGCAGCGGGCTCGCTGCTGGCGGCTTCTTCGCTCTTCTTCTCCGCCTCTGGAGCGGGCGCTGGCGTCTCGGGCTTGGCCGGGGCGCTGCTCTTCTCCTCTTCAGGCTTGGCCAGAGGTGAGGTTTCCGTCACCGCTTCGTCGCGGCGGATGATCAGATTGCGGATAATCGCATCATTGAAGCGGAAGATGCTGATCAGCTCGTCGTGCACGTCCTGGCCGCATTCGATATTCATCAGCACATAATGCGCTTTGTGGATCTTGTTGATCGGATAGGCCAGCTGGCGGCGTCCCCAGTCTTCCAAACGATGAACCTTGCCGTTGCCTTCTTCGATCAGCGTGCGGTAGCGTTCGATCATCGCGGGCACTTGCTCGCTCTGGTCAGGGTGGACCAGAAACACGATTTCATAATGTCGCATGGTTACTCCTTGCGGATGATTCAGCCTCCCGTCGTAACGGTGAGGCAAGGAGCCGCCACCCCGAACTTGCAACGGGGCGACGGATAAAAGGCGCGTAATCATACGTGATGCATCCATTCAAAACAATGGCTCGAAACATTAGGTACACCGCCGGGTAAGGAACCATTCATGCGCCAACCGGTCTCAGTCAGAACCATTTCCACATCGCTGACCCGACAAAAACGCTTGAGACGAGAAGAGACCAGTGGGAGCACACAAGCCAGTACAATCTGCCAGCCACCCGTTACAGCGCGCCCGTCATAGGCCTGCAATAGCACAGACTGATCAACAGCTGCGGGTCGAAGTCATCACATCGATGGAGGCGCTAGCGGCACTAGCGCAGCAATGGCAAACGCTATTCGCCAACGCCACCAGGCACAGCGCCTTCCAGTCACTATGCTGGCTCCGATCATGGTGGCAAACGCTTGGCAGGTCGGCGGGCTGGCATCTATGGGTTGTTACCGTATACGAACATGATAAGCCCGTACTATTCTGGCCCCTGGTGCATCGGCGCAGCGGGATCTGGCGCATTGCAACTTGGCCCGCTGCCGAGACAGGGCAATACGGTGATATTCTTTGCCCCTGTCGTGAAGAGCGTCTGCCATGGATTGAATCAGCCTGGGAATTCATCACCCGTCACTCGGGATTTGACATCATCACCCTCCCCGCAGTTCGCAGCGCTAGTTACCTTGGCCATTTTTTGGAGCAGAAAAGAATTCCTGCACAAGAAACGGCTTTCGCGCCTGTTTTCGACATATCCACCCTCGAAGACCCACAGCAGTGGGAGCAACTGCAAAAGCGCAGCTTCCGCAAGGATCTGCGACGCCGTCGGCGTCGCCTGGCCGAATTGGGCGAAGTACGCTTCGAACTGCTGAGCAATGCCGGCGAAATTGCAAATGCGATTCCTGTTTCAATTCAGCAAAAACAGGCATGGTTCGAGGCGCGCAAGCTCTATGGCCGTTTCATTGAGCATCACCGGGCCAGCGAATGGCTGACCCGGGCCGCACTCGGCGCACAGGCCGACGACAGGCTGGTCTATGCGGTACTCAAACTTGACGGCCGCATCATTGCCAGCAACCTTGGTTTTACCAGTCATGGACGGCTGTACAACTACTTTGGCTCCTTCGACCTCGATCTGCAGCGCTGCTCTCCTGGCAATATTCTGACGCAGGACTTGTTGCAGTGGGCTATCGACAACGGCATACAGCAATTCGACCTGATGCCGCCCAACGACGCCTACAAGTCCAGCTGGGCCAACAGCGAGCTAGCCGTTTCAAGCTACCGACTAGGCATCGGCCTGAAAGGGCGCATTGCTGACTGGCATCACCACCCCGCCTTGCGGTCGGCCGGGTTGCGTTGCTACCGCTCCCTGCCCCGCAGCTTGCGGAAAATGGCCGCACAGTGGGTTGGCGGGTGACCTCCACCTACAGAGGATCAAAGCGATGTCTCTGATTCACGGCGCCTCATGGGTCATGCTGATCCGCGTGGCCGGCGCGGGACTCACCTTTCTGTCACAGGCAATGCTCGCGCGCTGGCTGGGAGCTTTTGAATTCGGCGTCTTTGCCTACGCTTGGGTCTGGGTCACCATCATTGGCTTCGTCGCACCACTCGGCATCAGCGGCGCGGTAGTCAAGTTTTTGCCCGACTATGTGACACGAGGAAAATGGCGCCGTGCCCACGGCCTGATCCGCTTCAGCAGAGCAACTATATTGCTGTCTGGTCTGGTCAGCGGCGCATTGTTCGCACTGACCATATTCCTGCTGGGCGAACAGGTTCCGGCACACTATCGACTACCCCTCTATCTGGCAGCAGCAACAATACCGGTGATGGCGCTGATCGACCTTCATCAGGAACTGTCACGAAGCTTCGGCTGGATGCGCCTGGCGTACTTCCCAACCTATGTGCTTCGCCCCGCAGCACTGCTGGCACTGGTTGGCGTGATGGTTTACAGCAGCACAACGGTCACGGCCAGCAGCGCCAGCGCGGCGGCACTGACGGCCTGCATGGTCACGCTCGGCGTACAGGCTGCCACGTTTCGTCGCAGACTTACCCCAAACCTCTCCACAAACCGTGCCACCTACCACAGCCGGCACTGGTTGCAGGCCGCCTTTCCCTTTCTGTTCATAGAAGCCGCCTATCTGGTACTGGAAAACACCGATGTCATCATGCTTGGCTACTTCACAGACCCCGAAAATGTCGCCATCTACTATGCGACCATTCGTATCAGCAGCCTGCTTGGCTTCATTGCCTTTGCTGTTTCGGCCCTGGCGGCACCACGCTTTTCGACACTAAGTGCCCAAGGTAAAACAGCGGAAATGCAGCGCTACTATCGCCAGAGCATTCACCTGACATTGTGGCCCTCCATCGCACTGGGTGCATTGCTACTGGCTTTTGGCGAGTCGATCCTGGCATTCTTCGGCCCGCAATTCACCACCGGCTACCCCGCCTTGGCAATTCTGATAGGCGCCATCCTGATCGAAGCAGCATTTGGCCCCGTGAGCTTCCTTCTGAGCATGACAGGCCACCAGGCTGCCACCGCCCGCACTATCGGCTACACCGCAGCAATCAACATCATGCTGAACGCCATCCTGATTCCGCAGTGGGGACTGATCGGCGCAGCAACGGCAACAGCGCTCTCGATCATCTTACGTACAATCTGGTTCGTTGTGCTGGCCCGGCACAGGCTCGGGATCAGTGCTTCACCAATCATGGCGACGGCACGGTAATTCTGGTTTGCAGCTGCCTGAAAATTGCGCAAGACTCACACCACCCGCAACTACCTTTGCTTTGAATTTGGACATGCACGGATGCATTTCATCAAAACCACCGCGTCCAGCCCGCACCAAGGAAAAAGACCATTGAAAGGACGTCAGCCGAGCTATTTTTCCAGCCAGCGCCACTTTCTTCTGCTGGCCTGGCTGATCATCACGACCCCGCTTGCCAGCGCAGGCGATGCGCCCGATCTGCTCCTGGCCAATATCTACGAGGATGCCATCGATGTCCGGGACTACTGGATCAGCGAGAAATTCGACGGCGTGCGCGCCTACTGGGACGGCGAAAAACTGATTTCGCGCCAAGGGAATATCTACCACGCGCCAAGTTGGTTTACCCGCGACTTTCCACACGTTCTGCTGGATGGCGAACTGTGGCTGGGACGTGGACGCTTCGAAGAGCTGGTCAGCACGGTACGCAAGCAGGCGCCAGTAGATGCCCAATGGCGCAACGTTCGCTATCTGGTGTTCGAACTGCCGGACGGTAATGGCAGCTTCAGCAACCGACTGGAAAAACTGCGTACGCTGCTCACCAATTCACCATCGCCTTATATCCGCCTGATCAAACAATTCCGCCTCGATTCTCACGAGGCATTGATGCAAAAACTTCAGGAAATCACCGCCACCGGTGGAGAAGGCCTGATGCTGCATCGCGCTGACGCACCCTACCACGGGGGTCGCAGCAACGACCTGCTGAAACTCAAACCCTATCTCGATGCCGAAGCCACCGTCCTCGCCCAGCTGCCGGGCAAGGGGAAATACACCGGCATGATGGGTGCCTTACTGGTGGAAGACAGCGATCACCGACGCTTTCGAATCGGCAGCGGTTTTTCCGATGCGGAACGACGATCCCCGCCACCCATCGGCTCCATCATCACCTACCGCTACTACGGCAGGACCCGCAACGGCTTGCCACGCTTTGCAAGTTTTCTGCGCATACGACCAGCAGAGTAAAAAACTACCGGTTGCCGTCTCCTGAAGCTTTCACCAGCGCCGCATCCAGCCATCGCCCCGGCAGCAGCCGGCGCAGGTAGGCGAACAGCCAGGTGGGCACAGTGACGTAGTAACGGATTTTCGGGCGTGGGCTCTCCAGCGCGTGAACCACCTTGTCCAGCACGGCTTCGGGTGGCAGCGTGAATGGGGCTGCGGGACCCTTCTTCAGCAGTCGCCGCTCCATCGCTTCATATTGCTGGCGATGGGCACTGGCATCCTTGTCGATCCAGCGCTGGTACATCTTAAAGGCGTTGTCACGAAAACGGCTGGTGATCGGCCCCGGCTCGATCAGGCTGAGATGAATGCCGGTGCCACGCAATTCCATTCGCTGCGTGTCGGTGATGCCTTCCAACGCAAACTTCGAGGCGTTGTAGGCACCACGATAGGGGAACGCCACCAACCCCAGCACTGAGCTGTTGTGAATGATGCGACCACCACCACGCGCCCGCATGTGGCGGACGACAAGATTCGTCAGCTCCATCGTGCCAAACAGATTGGTTTCGAACTGCGCCCGCAACGCATCGCGGCTGAGATCTTCCACCGCGCCAGGCAGCCCCCAGGCGCCATTGTTGAACAAACCGTAGATGCCCTCCGGTGACGACGCCAGCACCGCTTCGACGACCGAATGGATCGATGCAGAATCATCGAGATCGAGCAGCAGCGCATCGAACCCCTCAGCTTGCAGATGCGCTACGTCGTCACTTTTCCGAGCCGTGGCGACAACGCGATAGCCACGGGATTTCAGTCCGCGCGCCACGCACAGCCCGATGCCGCTGGAACAACCGGTGATGAGAATGGTTTTGGTCATGGCTGGAAAAGACGCGATGACACGTCCGTTCGTTTATGGAGTACGCGAATAATTTCGACGTGATGTTGATCTGATATCTTGTAGAAGATGATGTGACTACCTACGGGATAGGCTCGATAGCCGGTACGAATGTGATCACAAGACCTCCCCAGTTCGTTATTGTCGGTCAATTGATGGAAGGCATGGTCAAGTTCAGTCAAGTATTTGTTGCGCTGATCTTTTCCCCAGGTCTTTTCCGTGAATCGTGCAATCCCTTTCAAGTCGGCCTTCGCCGCCACCTTGACCCTGAAGCTGGCCATCAATGCGATTCGCTATCCAGCTCCTCGATCAAGCCGCCAAGCGAATAGTCAGCGAAATCGCTGCCCTCTCCCTCATCAAGCAGTTTCCTCAGGGCCGCAAGCTTTGTTTCCTCCTCTTCCAGCAGCCGCAGCCCCGCCCGAACCAACTCACTGGTCGAGGCATAGCGACCATTTTTGATCTGCTCATTCACAAACGAATCAAAATGCTCTCCGAGAGTTATGCTAGTGTTTTTACGCATCGAGAAACACCTGAATAAATACCAATAATTGGTACTCTAGTGTAATGTAACAATGCCGTCAACTCGGTCGACTATGATACGTGATCTGTCTCATTGACATCGCGATCGCTCACGCCTACATTGACATGATATATCATCATCTGATAACAGCATGAGAACCATCATCGACCTGCCTGAGGAACACATCAGCCAACTCGCCGAGCTTTGCGAAAGGGAACAGTTGTCACGAGCCGAACTGGTACGGCGCGCCGTGAGCGAATATCTACGACAACATGGCTGTTCAGATGCGGATGAAGCCTTTGGATTGTGGCGCGATCGTCCGATCGATCCATTGGCATTGGAAGACGACATCAGGGATGAGTGGGAGCGATGAAAGCGCTGTTCGATACCAACATCCTGATCGACTATCTCAATGGTATTGAGCAGGCCAGGCTGGAATTGCGAAGATACGACCAACCATTGATCAGCCCCATCTCCTGGATGGAAGTTCTGGTGGGCACCAACCACGAGGACGAACCATTGGTACGACGTTTTCTCGCCCGCCTGCAACCCGTTCCAATCGATCAGGCCGTCGCAGAACACGCCATCACCTTGCGCAAGACATACCGTATGCGCCTGCCGGATGCCATTATCTGGGCATCAGCGAAAACGAGCGGCGCCCTTCTGGTCAGCCGTAATACACGGGATTTTCCTGCTTCAGAGCCCGATGTACGCATCCCCTACTCCATCCCGTGAGCACCTGATCGCCTGGACCCCATGCTCCCCGACTACTTCACTCTCGAGCGTCTGCGCAAACAGCATCCCGCCTGGCGGTTACTGCAGGCCGATCATGCCGCGCTGATTGCGACGTTTCTGTATCGCGCCTTCATCGAACCGAACCTGCGCGTGATCGAGCAGGCCGCGCTGGCATCGCAGTTGGAAGACCTGCTGTTCCAGTTGCGTGATGCGCTGGGCGACGACGCCTTCCCGAAGACGGCGGCGCAATACCTCGACGACTGGGCGCAGGATGAAAAGGGCTGGCTGCGCAAGTTTTACCCCAGCGATTCGGACGAAGCCCATTTCGACCTGACTCCGGCCAGCGAAAAAGCCATCGCCTGGCTGGAGAGCCTCAGTGGCCGCGCCTTCGTCGGTACCGAATCACGGTTGCTGACGGTGTTCGACTTGCTGCGCCAGATGATCGAAGGTGCCGAAACCGATCCCGGCACCCGCATTGCCGAACTGGAGAAACGCAAGGCGGAGATCGACGCCGAAATCTCCCGCATCGAGGCCGGTGACTTGCAAGTGCTCGACGACACCGCGCTGCGCGACCGCTTTCAGCAACTGGGCGCTACCGCACGCGAGCTGCTGTCGGATTTCCGCGAAGTGGAACAGAACTTTCGAGAACTCGACCGCAGCGTGCGCGAACGCATCGCCCTCTGGGACGGCGCCAAACAGGAACTGCTGGAGGCCTTTTTCGGTGAGCGCGATGCCATCGCCGATTCTGATCAGGGCCGCAGCTTCCGCGCTTTCTGGGACTTTCTGATGTCGCCCAGCCGCCAGGAAGAGCTGACCGAACTGCTGGAAAAAACGCTGCAATTGCCGCCGATCCAGGCACTACGCCCCGACCAGCGCTTTCGCCGCATCCACTACGATTGGCTCGAAGCCGGCGAACAGACCCAGCGCACCGTCGCCCGGCTGTCGCAACAACTGCGGCGCTATCTCGACGATCAGGCCTGGCTGGAGAACCGTCGCATCATGGAGGTATTGCATCAGCTCGAAACCCGCGCCATCGCCGTGCGGGAACAGGTGCCGAGCGGGCCGTTCATGGCCATCGACAACCCCAGCGTGGATATTCAACTGCCGATGGAGCGACCGCTCTACACGCCACCCTTCCAGCCGCAAATCGACGACCGGATCGAACTCGGCAGCGACGACATCGACCCCGACGTCCTGTTCGAGCAGACCTACGTCGACAAGGCCCGGCTGGCCAGCCACCTGCGCCGCGCGCTGCAACTGCGCGACCAAATCAGCCTGCCTGAATTACTGCAAACCCAGCCGCTGGAACAGGGCCTGGCCGAACTGCTCGCCTGGCTGAGCCTCGCCAGCGACAGTGACAAAGCGGTCTTCGACGAAGCACGCAAAGACCGCATCGAATGGCGCGACGACGATGGCCGTGTCCGCCGCGCCAACCTGCCCCGAATCGTATTCAGCCGATGAGTGACGACGACAACAAACAACCCACCGACCCGCTGCCGCCGGTATTGATCGCCCTGCTCAAGGGCATCGTCTACGCCGAAAGCAACCCCGCGCTGTGGGACGATCTGCTGCAACTGCAAGCGCGCGTGCGCGACCAGATGGCGCTGCTCGGACTGGAACTGATGCTCGACGAAGCCGAAGGCTATGCCTGGCTGCGCACCCGCCCGGTGCAAGAAGGCGAACCGGAACTGCCCAAGCTGATCACCCGTCGCCAGCTGTCCTTTCCCGTCAGCCTGCTGCTGGCCCTGCTGCGCAAGAAACTGGCCGAATTCGACGCCTCCGGCGACGACAGCCGGCTGATCCTGTCACGTGACGAGATCGCCGAACTGCTGCGCCTGTTCCTGCCCGACAGCAGCAACGAAATCCGCCTGCTGAAACAGATCGACAGCCACATCAACAAAATCGTCGAACTGGGATTTTTGCGCAAACTGCGCGGCCACGAGCAGCAATTCGAAGTGCGCCGCATCCTCAAAGCCTTCGTCGATGCGCAATGGTTGCAGGAATTCGACCAGCGGCTGGCGGAGTATCAGGAACAATTGGCGAAGCAGAAGTGAACCACGTCGGTTGATCGGCCATGGATAACTACCCAAACAACACGATTATTGGTACTCTGCATCACACTGTTTTCAGTACGATATAGTTTTGGAACCAATCATGAGCACAGTGACCGCCAATGAACTCAAAACCAAGGGCATATCCGCAGTAGAAGCACGGCTGAAGGAGGACGAAGAAGTGATCATCTCCGTGCGTGGACAGGACCGCTATGTCGTCATGGATTTGGACAAATACGCCAAATTGCGCGAATACGAACTGGCTATGGCCGTGCAGGAAGCCAAAGCCGATATCGAAGCTGGCCGCTACAGTACCGAAAGCGTCGCAGAACACATGCAGCGGGTATCGGATGTATAGACTGGTCTTTCCGGAAAGTTATATCCGCCGAGCCAGAAAGTTTTTGAAAAAACACCCTGAGGTACGCAGTCAATACCAAAAAACACTGGAGCTGCTCGAACTGAACCCCTACCACCCGGCGCTCAGGCTACATAGTCTACAGGGCAAACTGCAAAGCCTGTCTTCCGTATCCATCAACATGCGTTATCGCATCGTTTTGCGAATGATCGTAGAGGGCAATGACATCATCCTGATCGACATCGGCAGTCACGATCAAGTCTATTGATCCATAGCCGATCTAACGTGCCGGCGATCGCCAGGCTGCGCCAACCTACCCCAACCCCGCCACCACACGATCCCAATCGATTTCCACATCCGTGAGATAGCGAGCCTGAAGCGTCTCCTTCATCTCATGCACCGAAGGCCGGCCGTATTGACCATCCTCCAGCCAGTAGATGGTGACGATTCTATCGACCGGATGCGCCAGCCAATACTCCTCGACGCCATGCCGCTCATAGAGCGCAAGTTTGAGGATCTGATCGTGGGCGGCGGTGCCCGGTGACAGCACTTCCACGATCCAGTCCGGCGCGCCCCGGCAGCCACGCTCATCGAGCTTGCCTTTGTCACAGACCACCGTCAGATCGGGCTGCACAACCGTCATGATCTGCTCGTCCGCCTCATCACTATCCGGCAGACGGACATCGAAAGGCGCCAGATTCACTTCACAATCGCTGTTATCGAGCGCATTGGCGATCTGGCGCGCCAGCTCCAGCAACAACCGCTGGTGACGCCTCAGTGGCGCAGGACTCATCGCATAGGCGACGCCATCGATCAGCTCATAACGCTGATCCTCGGGCCAGGTCAGATACTCGCCATAGGTATGATGCTGATCGTCTTTGACTGCCAGTCCCATGATGACCTCGCATTCACTGAACGTGATCCAAGTCTAGCCCGGATTTCCCAGCGGGTCACCCACCCGTCCCGCCACCGTCATTCCGGCAGGACGCCGGAATCCAGCGCCACAGAGGACAACCCACGCTAGTGGCCCACATCCCTGCCCTGTGTGACTGGATCCCCGTGTCCGGCAGAGAATCCGACGTTTTCAACCTTTGAGATATCCGAGCTGACAGACACAAAAACACACTTGCACGGTATCCGTGAATGCATTAATCTCGGCGCATGATACTGTCGTTCGGAAATCGCGCAACAGAAGAGTTGTTTCATGGTATATCAAGTGCCCGTGTCAGGCGGTTGCCATCACAGATCAGAGATTCAGCGATTTATAAGCTGGATGTTATTAATGCTGCTCAATCACTGCAAGATTTGAAATCACCCCCTGGTAACAGATTAGAAGCATTGAAAGGAGATTTGACTGGTTTCCATAGCGTTCGTATCAACAACCAATGGCGCATTGTGTTCAGGTGGCATGCAGGGCGAGCGCATATAAACTCCCATAAAACCAGCAAGATATGAGATCATACAGAGAAACCACATTAGGAGTTTCCCGTGACCGCCTGCTTGATTGAACACTTTTCGCCGTTAGAAGACCCTC